>JAJRSX010000092.1 GCA_024278555.1 bacterium
CCGCACCGTCTCCCTCCTGCTGCCCCCTGCGCCGACCCTCCCCTGGCGCGCCTCCTCCCCGGAGCCCCACCATGTCCCTCCTCCGCACCCTCCTCCCCCTCCTTCTGATGGCCTCCACCGCTTGTGCTCACGCCGACGGCGCCTTCCACGGCGCTGGATCGCCCTACCGCGACCTGAGCAAGGTCAAGGTGGGGACCATCGTCCACCTGCGCACCGGCCGGACAGTGGACCGGGCCACCCTCTTCGACCACCTCGCCCGCGTGCAGGTGGTCTACGTCGGCGAGACCCACGACAACCCGGAGGCCCACCGCATCCAGTTCGAGATCCTCCAGGCGCTGGCCGCCCGCCACCCGGACCTGGCGGTGGGGCTGGAGATGATCCCCCGTGATCAGCAGCCGCTCCTCGACGCATGGGTCGCCGGCCATATGGAGGAGAAGGAGTTCGCCCGCCGCTGGACGGCGCTCTGGTCCACCGGCTACCGCGCCTACGAGCAGATCCTGCGGCTCTGCCGCGACCGGCAGATCCCCCTGATCGCCCTCAACGCGCCACGCACCCTGGTCCACGCGGTGGCCAAGGAGGGCATCGACCACCTCTCCGAGAAGATGCGCGGCGCTCTCCCCGACACCATCGACACCGACGACCCGTACCACCGGGCCAAGACCGAGGCACTCTTCTCCGGCCACTCCAAGGAGCACACCCCGGACTTCGACCGCTTCTACCCGGCGCAGCTCCTGTGGGACGAGACCATGGCCCAGACCGGCGCCGACTACCTCAAGGCCCACCCGGGTTCCCACCTCCTCGTCCTCGCCGGCGGCTACCACGTGGAGCAGGGGGTCGGGATACCGCGCCGCCTCTTCCGGCGGCTGCCGGTCCCCTTCGCCACCGTCCTCCCCTTCACCCCGGTGGTGCCGGAGGACAAGCAAGACCGGCTGATGAAGGTAAAGCGGATGCCGACCCTCCACCTGCTGATCGCCGACTTTGCCTGGGCGGTGAACTACGCTGACCTGCCGGGGGTAAAGCTCGGGGTGGTCGTGGGCCAGACCAAGGAGGAGCCCGACCAGGTGGGTCTCGCCGTCGACCAGGTGATGGACGACACCCCCGCCGCCACCGCCGATCTGCGCGCCGGGGACCGGATCGTGACGGTAAACGGCGAGACCGTGAACGACCTCGCCGACCTCCGCTGGATCCTCGGTGCCCTCAAGAGGGGCGACACCGCCACGGTCACGGTGGAGCGGGACGGAGAGCGCCAGACCGTCACCGTTACCTTCTGAAGAGGGTCCGCAGAAATAGCCCCAAGCGTTCGCGCCCTCCTTCACACCGCTGGAACACGAAAACACGAAAGGGGGAAAGCACGAAAAACAGCTAATCCGCTGAGGGTGCTCAAGTCGGCGCCACGGTGGGCCGAGGAATTCACCATGCCGACGATCAAGTCAGACCCCCTCTACCAGCTCCTGCGCGACGAGCAGGTCGACGCCTTCAACAAAGAGGTGGCGGCGGGCGCCATCGTCGATCTCGCCGACGCCGACCTGCGCAACGTCCACCTCCAGGGGGCCGATCTGCGCCGGGCCAACCTGCGCGGCGCCTACCTGCGTGGTGCCAATCTGAAGGGGTGCGACCTGAGCGAGGCCGACCTCACCGGTGCCTCCATTCACGAGGCGCACATCAGCGGCTGCCTCTTCCCGGCGAACATCAGCGCCACCGAGATCCGCCTCTCCCACGAGTTCGGCACCCGCATGCGGGTCAACATCTGAGGCGCGGCCAGCCTCAGGCGTAGAGGTCGAGGAAGCGCCCCACATGGGGCCGCTCGCGCCGTCGGACCACCGACGGGCGGTCGCCGCCCTCCTCCTCGTTGACGCGCGGCGACGCATCGCTCACCACCCGCGCCGGCCGTGGCCGGTCGAAGCGGTAGTCGCGATAGTGGCCCACCGCGGTCTCGATCTGGGGTATGCGACTCATGGCTTCAGCCTGGGATTACCCCCTCCCGTTCCCCAATGCAGGATCCGGGCCAACCTGTGCGGGTCGCACAACCCAAGGTAAACGCTCGCTCCATCTCTACGGCCACCATTCTCCGGAGGAGGGCCATCTCACAATGAGACACCTCACTGATCGGCAAGAACGACGAGAGAATGACACATATACCGAAGATTCTGCACGCCGCCGGTGCCGCGACCGTAGTGGCACGGGTATGCTGCGCGCCATGGAAGAATACACCCCCCGCGACCGGCTCGACGCCCCCACCACCGGCTTCATGGAGGCAAAGCTCCTCCTCACCGGCGTCGAGCTCCGCCTCTTCGACCCGGCGGTGAACATGGTGGCGATGACCGGCGGCGGCCGGGTCTACACCGCCGGCGAGATCGCCGCCTGGGGCGAGGCAGCGGGGCGGGTGTGCGACGGCTGGGACCACCTCGGGCCGCGCTCCTGTCTGATTACCCTGCGGCGGCCGGAGGTGACCGAGTGAAGCGCCTCGCCGTCGATGCCACCGCCTGGGAGCTCGACTTCGACACCGCCCGCCGCCTCGCCGACGGGGTCGCGGCGACGCTGCTCGGTGAGGCGACCTGCCTCTCGTGGTACGACGCCGAGCGCGACTACGAGGCCCCCGCCGGGGCCAGCGAGTGCCACCAGGGTTGCCCGACCCCGGGCTACATCGACTACGCCGCCAACCGCGGCGCCGAGCTCCTGGTGGAGGTAGACGGCGGCCGCTTCACCTTCTGTTACCTCGCCATCGACGAGTTCGTTTGACCACCATGGCCACCAATTCAAAGGGGGGACGGCGGCGGCGTCCGCCGGCCAACCCGGCGCGCGGCCGCGCCCTGCGCCTGCTGCGGCGGCTGCGGCCGGAGGCCGACGACGGCCCCCCCCTGGCGGAGGTCCTCGACCGCGGCGACCTCTCCGGGGCCGATCGTCGCCTCCTGCACGCCCTCTACCTCGCCGTCTGCCGCAACCGGCCGTGGCTCGACCACTGCATCGCCCCGCTGGTCAAGCGGCCGTGGGCGGAGGTAGAGCCGCGGGTCCAGGACATCCTGCGCCTCGGCGCCGCCCAGCTCCTCTGCATGGAGCGGATCCCCGCCCACGCCGCAGTCTCCGAGTCGGTCGCCCTCTGCCGCGCCGCCCACGTCGACCGCGCCGCCGGCTTTGTGAACGCGGTCCTCCGCCGCCTCGCCGCCACCCCGCCGTCGCCACCCGACCCCGAGGGCGAGGGGGGGATCGCCCTCACCTGCGGCATGCCCGACTGGCTGGTGGCGCGGTTCGTCGCGCGCCACGGGGAGGCGGAGGCGCGGGCGCGGCTCACCGCCCTGAACACCCCGCCCGCCGGTACCGTCGTGCGCCTCAACCCCCTGCGCGGCGATCGCCAGGCGACCCTGGCCGCCCTCGCCGAGGCCAGCTCCCCTCCCCCCCCCGCCCCCCTCGGGCGAGACGGCGTCGTCCTTGCCGCCAACCTCCGCCCCGCCGACCTCCCCCCCCTCGTCGACGGCCGCATCTACCTACAAGACGGGGCCTCCCAGTGGGTCGCCGAGGTGGTCGCGCCCAAGCCCGGCGAGCGGATCCTCGACGCCTGCGCCGCCCCGGGCGGCAAGGCGTCGCACCTGGCGGCCCTGATGGGAAACAACGGCGAGGTGGTGGCGGTAGAGCTCGACCCGGGTCGTACCAAGCGGCTGCGCCTCAACCTCCGGCGCCTCGGCGCCACCTGCGTGCGGGTCGTGGAGGCGGACGCGGCGACCCTCGCCGACGGCCCGCCCTTCGACCGCATCCTCCTCTACGCCCCGTGCACCGGCCTCGGGGTGATGCGCCGCCACCCGGAGATCCGCTGGCGCCGCACCGCCGCCGCGGTGGTCGAGACGGGCCACCTCCAGTCCCGCCTCCTGCGGCGGGTCGCCGCCCATCTGCGCCCCGGCGGCACCCTGGTCTACGCCACCTGCTCCACCGAACCGGAGGAGGGGGAGGCGGTCATCGCCCGCTCTCTCGCCGACAACGACGCCTTCACCGCGGCGCCCCTGGCCACCGTGCCGGAGGCGGTGGCGGAGGTCGCTCCCGGCCAGTACCGCACCCTCCCCCACCGGGCAGAGCTCGACGCCTTCTTCGTCGCCCGCCTGCGGCGCGGATGAGCCTCTCGGTCGTGTTTCACCACGGGGGACACGGGGGGACGTAGGGGGCAATAAACGGCCGGTGGTGGTTTTGATAGGGGCGGCATAAGCGGCTGAACGGGTTGCCAAACAGGCGGTGGCGGCAATCTGAGTCGCCTCCGGATCCCATGCCGCCCGGCAGGGAATTGGCCACGGAATCCACGGAACGGGCGAGGGCGCGCGGCGGAAAAAAAGAGAACGAGGTGGCGCCTGCCGTGTTTCGCAGGAATTGGGGTCAGAATTGGAATTGGGGTCAGGCTTGCAAACTTGCAAGTTTGCCCGTTGAGGGCCAACCGCGAGGTCCAAACTTGCAAGTTTGCAAGCCTGACCCCAGAGTCTTTGACTGAGGATCAGCGAGAACATCTCAATGTTTTTATTGACTATAGATACATTCCCCGCCCGTTTCGACCACCCCAACCGCGGCCTCGGAGGGGACCGAAAGGCTCCCTGAGGGCGCCTCCTCGCGGGTGCTCCAGCCTGTAGAGCGTCGGGCCAATGCATCCAAGGCGAGCATCCGCGCCGAAAAGCGCTCCCGCGCGCGGCCGGGGTGCCGGAGGCGAGCGTTCTGGAGATGGCGGCGGACGCGGGCTACGACTCGAAAGAGGCTCTCGCCTTTGCCGAGGCGAATGAGAGCTGGATCAAGGTCCTGGTCGCCCAACCGGAGACGCCGCGAGGGGGGGCAAGGTCTTGGGTCCCGAGGCGTTCCAGGTCCACGAGGATGGCACCGCCACCTGTCCCGCGGGCAAGGCGATGGCCGGACCGTACGCGGTTCAGGGGACCCGCCAGCAGTGGAAGGGGCGCGGCTGTACGCGCTGTCCGCTCAAGCCGGGATGTACGCGCGGGAAGAGTCGGACCTTGACCTTCGCCCCGGAGGCCGCCCGGCTTCGCAAAACAATGGAGCAGCGGGTCACCGAGCCGAAGGGCAAGGCGCGGTATGCAAAGCGCATGGCGACGGTGGAGCCGGTCTTTGCCTACCTGCAAGACGTCATGGGGTTCCACCGGGTGAGCTCGGGTCTGAGTGAGACGATTCAGGCGGAGATCCTGCTCAAGGTGTTGGCCTACAACCTGATACGGTTGGAGACGGCGGCGGCGGTCTCGACCTTCACCCGGTGGTCGAACCACACCGGGACCACCGTTGCCCCCATCTCCTTGGAAAATCACCGTCCCTGTCCGCACAGGGAGGTCTGGGTCCGACGATCCGGGGGCCGTTCCATCGGTGGCCAACACACCTCCCCATCGGGCATCCTGAGCGGGCGCTGTCCCCCCCTTCGGAGCCCTCCATGGCCGTCCAGATTGCCCCGTCGATCCTCTCCGCCGACTTCGCCCGTCTCGGAGAGGAGGTGCGCGCGGTGGCCGCTGCCGGGGCCGACTGGATCCACGTCGACGTGATGGACGGCCACTTCGTCCCCAACATCACCATCGGCCCCCTGGTGGTCCGGGCCATCCGGCCGCACACCGAGCTGCCGATCGATACCCACCTGATGATCGAGGCGCCGGACCGCTACATCCCCGACTTCGCCGCCGCCGGCAGCGACCTGATCACCGTCCACGCCGAGGCGTGTCTCCACCTCCACCGCACCGTCGCCCTGATCCGCGAGTCGGGCGCGCGGCCGGGGGTGGTCCTCAACCCGGCCACGCCGCTCGAGGTTTTGGAGTACCTCCTCGGAGACCTCGACCTGGTCCTCCTCATGTCGGTCAACCCGGGCTTCGGCGGCCAGAGCTACATCCCGGCGGTGACCGACAAGATCCGCCGCCTGCGCGCGATGGTCGACGCGCGCGGCCTCGACGTGGCGATCGAGGTGGACGGCGGCGTCAACCCGACAACCTGCGCCGAGGTCCGAGCGGCCGGGGCGACGGTCCTGGTGGCCGGCTCCGCGGTCTTCGGAACCGACGACTACGGCGCCGCGATCGCCACCCTGCGGGGGTGAGGCCGCACGTCATGGCCGACTTTCACGAGTTCACCCTGGAGGAGGCGCGCGCCACCCTCCCCCATGTCCGGGAGTTGGTAATCGACCTGCGGGAGGCGTGGGAGACCCACGAGCTCCTCAGCCGGGAGATCCACGCCCACCTCGGCGGCCGCCGCTTCGAGGCGCTGCCGGCGGAGGAGCAGGGGGCGATCGCCACCCACCTCCCGGCCCTGTCGCGTCTGAAGGAGCGGATCCGTGACCGGGTCGCGGAGCTGGAGGAGATCGGCTGCGTCATCAAGGGGCCCGGGGAGGGGCTGGTGGACTACTTCGCCCGCGTCGACGGCCGGGCGATCTGGCTCTGCTGGCGCCTCGGCGAGGAGGATATCTCTTACTACCACGACTTCGAGGAGGGGTTCGCCGGGCGGCGGAAGATCGACTTCGAGTAACGGGGTAAAACCACGAAGTTTACGAAGGGGGAGGTAGGCCGGGGGGGAGGGCGTCGCCGGTAGAGGAGCCGCGGGTTGATGGGGCCTGATCGCACCACGGAGGACACGGGGGCACCGGGGGACAAAGGTGCCCGTGCCTTGCGACGACAGCGGCGGCAAGCGCGACACATTGCGGGGAGCTCACCCCAAAGAGACAAAGCACACCAAGCCCATCTTCGTCACTTTCCGCTCGCAAAGGTGCGGATTTGGGGGTGGCGTTCGGGCAAGGTGTTGATTTTGTTAGGGGCGGGTCGCGGGATCCGAATGTAGTGCCTTACGATTATTTATTAATATTGACATTTTCCCCGCCGCCGGCACCTTGGCGGCATGTTCATCCGTCAGACGGCCACTCGGCGCAAGAAGGACGGTTCCCCCTACACGACCCATCGGTTGGTGGAATCGACTCGCGTGGGTCAGAAGGTCCGGCAACGGACGCTGCTGCACCTGGCCGCCGACTTTTC
>JAJRSX010000093.1 GCA_024278555.1 bacterium
AGGGCCTTGAGATCTGCGTCTAACGCCATGTCTGTCACCACCGTTCCTTCTCCAAAGTTGTTCCATAAATAGAAAAAGCACCTCCGGTTGAGGTGCTTTTTCTATTTGCCGCGTGCGGAGGAGGTTGCTGCCCCCGCTCTCCGTGTTTTATGCGTACTCGCCATCGTCTCGCGCTACCTCCGTCTGGCTGCCGGCCCCTCTGGTGGGCCCACCTGGATTCGAACCAGGGACCAACCGGTTATGAGCCGGCAGCTCTGACCGCTGAGCTATAGGCCCAGGCGAAAAGGGTGGTTATTCTCGTCCCTTTCCCGCCCAAGTCAAGGCGCGGGCGGCGGGGAGTGGCTCACCCCGCCGCCCGGCCGCTTTACATCCCCTCGGAGAAGGTCTCCAGAAAGCGCGCCCGACTCGGGTGGCGCAGCTTCCTGAGCGCCTTCGCCTCGATCTGGCGGATCCGCTCGCGGGTGACGGAGAACTCCCGCCCCACCTCTTCCAGGGTGTGGTCGGTCTGCTCGCCGATGCCGAACCGCTTCCTGAGCACCCGCTCCTCGCGGGCGGTGAGGCTGCCGAGGATCTTGACCACACTCTCCTGGAGGTTGATGCGGATGACGTCCTCGGTGGGCTGCTTCACCTTCTTGTCCTCGATGAAGTCACCGAGCTGTGAGTCCTCCTCCTCACCCACCGGGGTCTCCAGGGAGAGGGGCTCCTTGGAGATCTTCAGGACCTTGCGCACCTTCTCCACCGGCATCGCCATGGCCTCGGCGATCTCCTCCGGGGTGGGCTCACGCCCCATCTCCTGGAGGAGCTGGCGGGCGGTGCGCACCAGCTTGTTGATCGTCTCGATCATGTGGACCGGGATGCGGATGGTGCGCGCCTGGTCGGCGATCGAGCGGGTGATCGCCTGGCGGATCCACCAGGTGGCGTAGGTGGAGAACTTGTAGCCGCGGCGGTACTCGAACTTGTCCACCGCCTTCATCAGCCCGATGTTTCCCTCCTGGATCAGGTCGAGGAACTGGAGGCCGCGGTTGGTGTACTTCTTGGCGATGGAGACCACCAGGCGGAGGTTCGCCTGGACCATCTTCGACTTGGCCCGCTGGGCGGCCCGCTGGTGGCGCCGCACCTCCTTGTTGAGCTGCTCGAAGTAACCGATCTCCTCGCCGTAGAACTTCTCCACCCGCCGGATGCGTTGGCGGATCTCCCGATCCCGGTAGATGAACTCCGCCAGGGCCTCGGAGGAGAGGCGGGTGCATGCCTTGCGGACCACCGCCGCCGCCTCCGGGTCACGCGCCGAGGCGCGCTCCGCCTCCAGGAACTTGATGAGCTCGACCCCGGTCTGCCGCTTGAAGCGGCGCCGCAGCTGACGCTGCTCAGAGAGGTTCTCGAGGATCGACTCCAGCCGCTCGAGGAAGAAGCTCACCTGCTTCGGCGCCAGGGGCGAATCCTCCAGGGAACGGAGGAACTTCATGTAGGCGGCCTTGTCGCCCGCACCGTTACGGGTCGCCTCGCCCACACCGCGTCGGCGGATCCGCTTGTGGCTGCGCTCCAGGGAGATGCCGTGCAGCTCCGCGTACGCCTCCATGGTCGACTTCGCCTTGTTGATGTTGACCTTCAGCCGCTCCTCCGGCTTCAGGGTGTCGTCCGGGCCGAGCTCGTAGAAGTAGAACAACTCCTTCATCGGCAGCTTGCCCGCCTGGTAGCGGCGCCAGCACAGGGCCATGTGGCGATGGCCCAGGGGCGAGGAGAGGAAGCTCCGCATCATGCGGTTGTTCCCCGCCTCGATCTCCATGGCGATCTCGATCTCCTCGTCACGGGTGAGCAGCGCCACCTTGCCGATCTCGCGCAGGTAGAGACGCACCGGGTCATCGGTGATCCCCAGGGCGGAGGCGTCGGTACCGAAGGGGGACTCCTCCTTCGCCTCCTTCGCCGCCTGGCGTGCCGCCTCGGCGACGGTGGCGGACTTCCCACCCGCCTCCGGGTCCACCTGCGGCACCTCGGTGACCTCGATCATCGCGCTCGACAGGAGGGAGAAGACCTCCTCCAGGCGGCCGGGGACAATGAGCTCTTCCGGGAGGAGCTCGTTGAGCTCGTCGTAGGTCAGATAGCCACGTTCGCGGCCCAGCTCAACGAGACGCTGTACCTCCGGGATCTCTTGTAGTTCCAAAGACATATGCAGTGTCTACCTCAAAAAGTGTCCGGCCCGGTTAGCGGGCGAAAGGGTTGAACGTAGTCGACAATCGCCGACCTGTCTACAATACCCGTCATTTTTTTTCTGCGCCTTCCCAAATGAGGGTAGGCAGCGACGCAATCTCCTGGCGCAACACCTTCAACCGCTCCAACTCGCGGCGCAGCCGCGTCCGATCCGACGACGCCTCCGCCTCCATGAGCCGGCGTCGCGCCTCGCTCTCCTCCCACCGGAGGTGGTGGCGGCGCAGGGCACGCACCCAGTCGTTGAAGGTCGCAATGGGGTCCGGTAGGTGGGCGTACTCCTTAAGCACACGGCGTGCCAACTCACCGCTGATCTCGGGTGCGGCGTGGAGGAGACTGGCGAGGTGGTCGGTGGAGAGGCTCTCCGACGCCAACACCTCCGTCAGCAGATCGTGCAGCGGACCCGTCTCCAGATCGCGGTCCACCCTATGAGCTTTCAGGAAGGCAAACGATTCGGGGTGCTCGGTGAGAAACCACACCACCCCGTAGGCCGCCTCGGTCAGCGCGCCGCCGGCCGCCGGCGGGGCGACCGGCCGCCGGCGGGGCGCCGCGCCGCCGGCCAGGGCCGCCTCCACCTGGCCCACCGGGAGCTGGAAGGCGTCGGCCACGTGGGTAACGAAGAGGTGCCGCTCGGCCACGTCGCCGAGGCTGCGAGCGACCGGGAGGAGCTCGTGTAAGGCATTGAGCCGACTGGAGAGATCTCTCCCCCCGGCCCGTTTGACCAGCTCCGCCACGGCGAACTCGAAGAGCGGCGTGGGCGCCTCCAGGCAGGCGGCCATCGCCTCAGCCCCCTGGCCGCGACACAGGGAGTCGGGGTCCTCCCCCGGGGGGAGGACGGTGACCACCACCCGCACCCCCTCGTTCACCGTCACCTCCAGACAACGCACCGCGGCGCGGACCCCGGCGGCGTCGCCGTCGAAGAGCAGATGGATACGGCGCGAATACCGCTTCAGCCGCCGCACGTGGGCCCGGGTCAGGGCGGTCCCGAGGACCGCCACCGTGTGGCCGAAGCCGGCGGCGTGGAGCGCCACCGCGTCCATGTACCCCTCCACCACCACGGTCTCGTTGCGGCGGCGAATCTCATTTTGCGACAGATGCAGGCCAAAGAGTGTCTCACCCTTGCGAAACAGCCGCGTCTCCGGAGAGTTGAGGTACTTCGCCTTTGCCTCCCCCAGGGCGCGGCCGCCAAAGGCGACCACCCGACCCTCCGGATCGGTGATGGGGAAGGTGAGGCGGTCGCGAAAGCGGTCGTAGGCGCGCCCGTCCTCGCCCACCGCCACCACCCCGGCGGCCGCCGCCTCCGGCGGCTCCACCCCCTTGGCGGCGAGCGCCCGAACCAGGGCGGTGCCGGCGGGCGGGGCGTAGCCGATCCCGAACCGCTCGATCACCGCGTCGTCGAGGCCGCGGCCGCGGGCATAGGCGAGGCCGCGGCCGTCACCGGCGGTGAGCCAGTGGCGAAAGCAGCGCTGGGTCAGGTCGCACACCTCGCGCAGGCGGTCACGCTCATCCGCCACCCGCCGGTCGTGGGGGGTGGGAGGCCGCTCCGGCGGGATCCCGGCGCGCTTGGCGAGCTGCTCCAGGGCGGCGGGGAAGTCGAGGTTGTCGTAGCGCATCGCGAAGGTGAAGACGTCGCCGCCGACGCCGCAGCCGAAGCAGTGAAAGATCTGCTTGCTCGGGCTGACCGTGAACGACGGCGTCTTCTCCTGGTGGAAGGGGCAGAGGGCCGCGTAGTCGCGTCCCTGCCGCTTGAGGGCCACCACCTCGCCCACCACCTCGACGATGTCGGTGGCCTCGCGCACCCGGTCGATGTAGGCGCGGTCGCTCACCCCTTGCCCCCGAAGGAGACGCAGGTCACCCCGTCGCCGCCCTCCTCGGGGCGCGGGTGGTGGAAGGAGGCGACCGCCGGGTGGTCGGTCAGGACCGCCGCCACCATCCGCTTGAGGATCCCCTCGCCGTGGCCGTGGACGATCTCCACCGTGGCGAGGTCCGCCAGGACACAGCCGTCCAGGTAGCGCACCAGCCGCTCCCTCGCCTCTCCCTCCCGCAGGCCAATCAGCTCCAGGCGGGTGGAGAGGTCGGCGGGGGGCGGCGGCAGGACGACCCGCGGCGCCTCCCGGACCCGACCGCGCGACGGCAGGAGGTCGTCGGCGGCGACGGTGAGCCGGCGGCCGGCCACCGCCACCTGCCAGCGACCCCGGCGCGCCCCGATGACCTCGCCCTCCACCCCGAGGGAGCGCAACCGCACCGGCAGCCCCGGCCTGAGCGTGGCCGCGTCGATCGGCGCCTCCTCCGGTGGGGCCTCCTCCTCGGGGGCGAGGGCGGCGAGGCGCGCCTCCGCCCGCCGCCGTACCGCCGCCACCGCCCCCGGCCCCGACACCCCCGCGGTCGCCGTCCCCGCGGTCGGCGTCCCCGGGATCCCCCCCCCAGGGGTCGGCGCGGCCGTACGCCGCTGTCGCTTCAGGGCGCGGCGGGTCTCGTTCATCAGGCGGGCCAGCTCGCGCCGCTTCTCCGCCACCTCCTCGCCCCACGCCCGCTGCAGCTCCCGTCGTCGCGCCGCCAGGGCCGCCTCGGCCGCGGCCAGCCGATCGCCCGCCGCCGCCACCTTCGCCTCGGCCGCGGCGAGGCGCGCCTCGCGGGAGGCGAGCTCCTCCCACAGCCGCTCCACCGCCACCGCGCCGCCGCCCATCAGCGCCTCGGTGCGTGCCACCAGGGGCTCGGGGAGGCCGAAGGCGCGGGCGGTGGTCAGGGTCTCGCTGCCGCCCGGGGCGCCGACCACAAAGCGGTAGGTGGGGGCGTGGCGGTCGGCGTCGAAGAGGACGTGGCCGTTGACCATGTGCGGGGTGGACTCCGCCAGCACCTTCAAGGGAGTCAGGTGGGTGGTGGCGACCACCACCCCGCCGCCGTCGACCACCCACTCGATCGCCGCCACCGCCAGGGCGGCGCCCGCCTGCGGCTCGGTGTGCGAGCCCACCTCATCCAGCAGCACCAGCCAGCCGGGACGCGGCCGGGCGGTCAGCTCCGCCAGCCGCGCCACCTGGGCGGAAAACGACGAGTGGCCGGTGGCGATCTCCTGGTGGTCACCGAGGTGGCAGAAGACCCCGGCCACCGGACCGATGCGGCTCCCCTCACCCACGGGAGGCAGGAGGCCGCAGCGGACCATCACCACCGCCAGCCCCGCCGCCTGCAACAGGGCCGTCTTGCCCCCGTGGTTGGCGCCGGAGACCACCACCGCGGCGGTCTCGCCGCCAAGGGCCAGGTCATTGGCCACCACCCCCTCGACCCCGAGCTCCAAGACCAGGAGGGGGTGGCGGAGGGCGCGCAGGTCGATGTGTGCCTCCCTCTCCCGCTCGGGCAGGCGCCCCCCCACCGCGGCGGCCAGGGCGGCGGCCCCGCGGCGACGGTCGAGCAGGGTCGCCACCGCGCGCGCCGCGCTCACCTCGGCGAGCAGGTTGCGCAGCCGCTGGTTGAGCTCCGCCAGGAGCCGTTGCTCCTCCGCGCCGATCGCCAGGGCCGCCTCCGCCACCTGGTTGTTGCGGTCCACCAGGGAGTGGGGCTCGACAAAGAGGGTCTGGCCGCTCTTCGAGCGGTCGTGGAGGATGCCGCCGAGCCTGCCTGCCTGGCTCGCCCGCAGGGGCACCACGTAGCGGTCCCCGCGCACCGTCACCCACGCCTCCGCCACCGCCTCCTCGTTCGCCGGGTCGTGGAGGAGCGCCTCGGCGTGGCTCCGTGCCGCCCCCCGGCGCTCCTTGTAGCGGCGATGCAACCGGGAGAGCTCCGGGGTGGCGTCCTCGCGCACCCGCCCTTCGGCGTCGACCGTCCGGCCGACCTCCCTCCCGAGTCGATCCAGCTCCCCCCACGCCACCGTCGCCACGCCCCCCGGCAGCCACCCCCCCGCGTCGGGCAGCGAGCGGCCGAGGCCCCCGAGGCCTACCAGATAGCCGCCGAGCCGCGCCAGCGGCTCGCCGACAAGGTCGTGGCCGGCGCCCACCTCCGCCACCGCCGCCGCCACCCCGGCGTCGTCGGGGATCGCCAGGTCGGCGCCGGTGGCCCGCCAAGCAGCCAGGCCATCCACCGCCGCCGCCTCCGCCCACGCCTCCTCCCAGGTGGAAAGGGGGGCCAGGCGACGCGCCTCACCGCGCCCCGAGGCGCTCGCGCAGCGAGCCGCCAGGGCCTCGCGCAGGCGATCGACACCGAGGAGCCGGAGGGTCGTCTCATCCATGGCGCGGGAGGATAGCGCGGACGGCAGATAGAAAGGGCCGTCCGCGGACCGAAAGGAGAAAACCACGTCGGCAGGTCTCCCGAGCCGCCTGCATGGCTGACAGGCGCCCAGACCCATCTGCCCCTTACGCCCCCCCGTGTCCCCCGTGGTAAAGAGGCCTTCCGGGCCCAGCGCCGGCCCGACCGTGCCGATGGATTACCCCAGCCGCTGGCGCACCAGGGCGTTGACCTGCTTGCCGTCGGCGCGGCCCGCCACCTTCGGCATCACCGCCTGCATCACCTTGCCGAGGTTGCTCCGCTCCTGCTCGTCCATCTCGGCGAGGGCCGCATCGATCAGGGCGACCACCTCCGCCTCCGAGAGCTGCGCCGGGAGGTACGGCTCGATGATCGCGATCTCCCCCTCCTCGGCCGCGGCACGCTCCTCCGCGCCCGCGCTCCGGTACTGGCTGGCGGCCTCCCGCCGCCGCTTTACCGCCCGGGTGAGGACGGCCAGGGCCTCGTCGTCGGAGAGGTCGTGGCCGGCGGCGATCTGGGCGTTTTGAAGGTCGGCGCGGACCATGCGCAGGACCCCCACCCGCTCCCTCTCCCGCGCCTTCATCGCCTGCTTGAGGTCGGCGAAGATCTGCTCTGCCACGGCGCCCATGGCGGTCTTGCGGCTACCGCGACTGCTGGCGGGCGCGCCGCTCCATCTTGGCGAGTCGCTTCCGTGCCGCGATCGCCTTGTGCTTCTTCCTCACCGAAGGCTTCTCGTAGTACTCCCGCTTGCGCAGCTCGGCCATCAGGCCGCTCTTCTCGCACTGCTTCTTGAAGCGGCGGATCGCCCCTTCAAAGTGGTCGCCGTCTTTGAGTTTGATGCCAAGCATCGAGCCTCCGGTAACAGGGTCCTGGGTCTTGTCGAAAAACGGGCTGGGAACTGTAGTGACCCGCCTGCGAGGTGTCAAACCGAAACGCGCCCATTATCGTCAGCTCCACCTGCTGCCCGCCGGACAACCCCACCGTGGAAGCGGTGACTTGGTGGGGAATTTCCCGGCGACGGCGTTGACCCCGAGGGGCGGTCTCCGTGGCCGTCAGGATTCCGTGGAGATCTGCGGATCACCCCCGCCTTCCTGGCCGCTACCCTCCCTCGCTCCACCGCCGGTGACGCCATCCCCCCGGTCCGGCTCCCCCCTCTCTACCCTTCTGCTTCCTACAGCTTTCCGTCGGTGGCCCTATCAGCATCTCATCGGCCCGGAGGGCCGCCCTTCCCCCACCCCCATCCCTCACTCCCCATCCCCGGGCGCGCGCAGCGCGCCCCTATGGGGTGTAGTTCGGCGCCTCCTTGGTGATGATCACGTCGTGGACGTGGCTCTCGCGCAGGCCGGCGCCGGAGATGCGCACGAAGCGCCCCTTGGTACGCAGGTCGTCGATGGTCGGGGTGCCGCAGTACCCCATGCCGGAGCGCAGGCCGCCGAGGAGCTGGTAGACGGTGTCCGCCAGGGGCCCCTTGTACGGCACCCGCCCCTCGATCCCCTCGGGGACCAGCTTCGACGACTCCTGCCCCTCCTGAAAGTAGCGGTCCTTGGAGCCCTCGGCCATCGCCCCGAGGGAGCCCATGCCGCGGTAGACCTTGTAGCTGCGCCCCTGGTAGAGCTGGATCTCGCCCGGGCTCTCCTCGACCCCGGCGAGCAGGGAGCCGATCATCACCACCTGGCCGCCGGCGGCGATCGCCTTCACCAGGTCGCCGGAGAACTTGATGCCGCCGTCGGCGATCACCGACACGCCGCTCCCCTCCGCGGCGCGGGTGCACTCGGCCACCGCGGTGAGCTGCGGCACGCCGCAGCCGGAGACCATCCGGGTGGTGCAGATGGAGCCGGGACCGATCCCCACCTTCACCGCGTCGACCCCGGCGTCGATCAGCGCCCGGGTCGCCTCTGCGGTGGCGACGTTGCCGCCGATCAGGTCGAGGTCGGGGTAGGTGGACTTGATATCGCGCACCGTGTCGAGCACCCGCCGGGTGTGGCCGTGGGCGGTATCGACCACCACCACGTCGACCCCCGCTCGCACCAGCGCCTCCACCCGCGCCTCCCGGTCCGCCCCGACACCTACGGCAGCGCCGACCCGCAGGCGGCCGTGGTCGTCCTTGCAGGCATTGGGGTACTTGCGCGCCTTCTCGATGTCCTTGACGGTGATCAGCCCCTGGAGGTGGTAGTCGTCGTCGACGATCAGCAGCTTCTCGATCCGGTGGCTGTGGAGCAGCCGCTTCGCCTCCTCCAGGCTGGTGCCGACCGGGCCGGTGACCAGGTTGTCGCGGGTCATCCCCTCGCGCACCGCCATCGCCTCGTCGTCCAGGAAGCGGAGGTCGCGGTTGGTGAGGATCCCCACCAGGCGCGGCCCCTGGGTGACCGGGATGCCGGAGATGTGGTAGGTGCGCATGAGCTCGCGCGCCTCGCGGATCGGGCGGTCCGGCTCGATGGTGATCGGGTCGAGGATCATCCCCGACTCCGACTTCTTCACCAGCTCCACCTGGTGCGCCTGCCGCTCCACGCTCATGTTCTTGTGGAGGACCGAGAGGCCGCCCTCCTGCGCCAGGGCGATCGCCAGCCGCGCCTCGGAGACCGTGTCCATGGCCGCCGACATGAGCGGGATCTGGAGGCGGATGGTGCGGGTGAGCTGGGTGGAGAGGTCCGCCTCATGGGGCAGGACCTCCGACGCCCCGGGCACCAGGAGGACGTCGTCAAAGGTGAGGGCGAGGGGGGGGGTCTCTTCCAGCATGGCGGCCTCCGGAGCAGGGGGCGCGCAGTTTCCTCCGGAGCTTCGGTGGAGGCAAGGCGGAGGTAGGTTGTTCAGCCTCCGGACCCGGCCACCGCGGGCGCCGGCCCACCCCTCCCTTTTTTCGCGCAGCGAAAAAGGCTCACAGGCCAGCGGCGAGCCCCTTGAGGTAGGCGCGGAAGCGGTCGCCGAGCTCCTCGTTGCGGAGGGCGTACTCCACCGTCGCCTGCAAAAAGCCGAGCTTGTCGCCGGCGTCGTAGCGGGTGCCGGTGAACTCGTAGGCGTAGATCGATTGGTGGGCGAGGAGCGCCACCAGGGCGTCGGTGAGCTGGATCTCGCCGCCGCTACCGGGGTTGACCCGTTCGATCTCGTCGAAGAGCTCCGGGGTGAGGATGTAGCGGCCGACGATCGCCAGGTTCGACGGCGCCTCCGCCGGATCGGGCTTCTCCACCATCGCGCGCACCCGCACGGTGCGCTCGCCCGCCGGTTCGCCGTCGACAATGCCGTAGCGGCCGGTCTGCGCCGGCTCCACCCGCTGCGCCGCCACCACCGAGGCACCGTGTTGCTCATAGACCTGCACCATCTGCGCCAGACACGACGGGGTCGCGTGGATCAGGTCGTCGGCGAGGACCACCGCGAAGGGCTCGTCGCCCACCAGCCGCCGGCCGCACGCCACCGCGTGGCCCAGGCCGAGGGGCTGGCGCTGGCGTACGTAGCTGATCTGCACCCGGTCCAGGAGGGCGTAGGTCGAATCGAGCATGTGGCTCTTGCCGTGCTGCTCGAGGAAGTAGTCGAGCTCAAAGGAGAGGTCGAAGTGGTCCTCGATCGCCCGCTTGCCGCGACCGGTGACGATGATCACCTCCTCGATGCCGGCCGCCGCCACCTCCTCGATGGCGTACTGGATCAGGGGGGCGTCGACGATCGGCAGCATCTCCTTGGGCGTCGCCTTGGTGGCGGGGAGGAAACGGGTGCCGAGGCCGGCGGCGGGAAAGACCGCCTTGCGTACGGAGGGGTAGGACATGGGGATCTCTCGGGGGGAGTGGTGCGGCGTTTGGGAAGGGTGGCTGAATGGGGTGAGGGCGGGGCGTTGGGTGAGGGATGGGGGGTGAGGGGGTGGTGCCGGCCTGCGGCCGGCGATGATCCTCGGCTCGCTTGGCTCGCGGGATGAGGGGTGGGGGGCCGGTCGGCCACTGCGCGGCCGGAGGTCTGTTTCGTGGGTGCTTCCATCGGCATCTCATCAGCCCGCTGGGCTGTCCTTCCCCCATCCCTCACCCCTGGGCGGGCGCCCCGCGCCCGCCCCCGTACCCCTCCGGGTGGCTCCGGTGCCAAGCCCAGGCGTGGTCGATGATGGTGGCCAGCTCCGGGTAGCGCGGCCGCCAGCCGAGCTCGGCGGTGATCCGGCCGCTGTCAGCGACCAGGGTGTCCGGGTCGCCCGGCCGTCGCTCCCCCTCCACCACCGGAATCTCCCGGCCGGTCACCGCGCGTGCCGTGTCGATCACCTCGCGCACCGAGAAGCCGGTACCGTTGCCGAGGTTGTAGCGGCGGCTGTCGCCGCCCGTGGCGAGGTGGTCGAGTGCGAGGAGGTGGGCGGTGCACAGGTCATCGACGTGGATGTAGTCGCGCACGCAGGTGCCGTCGGCGGTGGCGTAGTCGGTGCCGAAGATGGTGATCGCGTCGCGCTGGCCCAGCGCCGTCTTCAGGACCAGGGGGATGAGGTGGCTCTCCGGCCGATGGTCCTCGCCGATCGCGCCGCCCGGTGCGGCGCCGGCGGCGTTGAAGTAGCGCAGGGCGCAGTAGCGCAGGCCGTAGGCGGTGTCGAAGTGGGCGAGGATCTGCTCCACCATCTGCTTGGAGGCGCCGTACGGATTGATCGGCGCCACCGGGTGGGACTCGTTGATGGGGGTCCGTTCCGGGTTGCCGAATAG
>JAJRSX010000094.1 GCA_024278555.1 bacterium
CCCTTATCGATCTTCAGGCGGCGGACAGTCGCATCTCCGAGATTGAGCGCGAGAAGGCGCACCTGCCCGAGGCAATCGAGGCGGTGCGTCAGGAGGTGGTGACCTCCCTGGCAGAGTACGAGGCGAGTAGCCGCGAGGTGGAGCTTCTCGAGGCCCGTCGCGCGGCGATTCAGCGGGAGCGTGAGGAGGAGGAGGAGCGCCTCGCCCACACCCAGGAGCGCCTCCCGAACATCACCACCCAGAAGGCGTACTACGCCGTCCTCAAGGAGGTGGAAAACTCGGAGCGGGTGCTGGCCGCCCTCGCCGAGGAGGGGGAGCGGATCGACGCGGAGCTCGGCGAGCTGCGCGCCACCCTGGCCGAGGTGAAGAAGGGGATGAAGGGGGAGGAGGAGCTCTTCGAAAAGCGCAAGGCGGAGATGGAGGCGGAGTTCGCCCACCTCGACAAGGAGTTCGCCACCTTGCGCAAGCAGCGGGAAAAGGCGGTGGCGGCAGTGGCACCGAAGGCCCTCTCCCGTTACAAGCGGATCGCCAGTCGACGGGCGCCGCTGGTGGTGGTGGAGGTGCGTGACGGCCGCTGCACCGGTTGCCACATCAAGCTGCCGCCGCAGCTCTACGTCGACGTGAAGCGCAACGACCGAATCCACCTGTGTGGTCAGTGCCACCGGATCCTCTACTACCGCGAGGAGGACGGGGAGGAGTAGGCGCCGGTCGGCGGTGCGTCCCCCTCCCCTCGTCACGGTCGCCAAGATCCGACAGACTCCTGGCTCGCCCCACTCTCGCCGCTGGAGGTCGTCCCGATGGTCCGTTTCCTGCTCACACTCGCCCTCTGCTTCGTCGCCCTGCCGACCTTTGCCGATCCCGCCCCCGAGGGCGAGGAGCCGGCGATCCAGTCCACATCGCTGGTACGCGCCCACCTCGAACGGAGCCGGCAGCTCGCGGAGGCGGGGCAGCGCGAGGCCGCGGGCGAGGAGCTGGAGAAGGTCCTGCAGCTCACCTCGCGCATCCCCTCGGCCCACTACCAGCGCGCCGAGCTGCTGGCCAAGCAGGGCAACACGGCCGCGGCGATCGATGCCTACATCCGTGCCATCGAGGCCATCGCCCTGGAGCGGTACCTGCGGTAGGCGCGGGCCGTGGCCGCGATGGCCTCGACCGGCGCTCCGCGGGTCGCCCGATCAGGGGCATGGCCCCCCGTACCGGTACGCCGAGGGCGCGGACGAGGAGACAGGGAGGAGGTGCGTGCGGCTGGGCGCTCGCAGCAGATTCCCGGTGAAGAGTGTGGGCTGGGAGCCCCACACGGGTTGCGCCGTCGGGGTCGCCTCTCTATGCTGCGCGGCCCGATGTTCTCCTTGCTCCGGCCGTCGGTCGGGGCCTTACGCCCGAAGGGAGCGAAATCATGCGGTTGTACGAGACGATCTTTATCGGCCTCTCCGCCCTCACCGAGGAGGAGGCGGAGGCGACGGCCACCGGCGTCAAGGAGGTGGTGACCTCCCATGGCGGTGAGCTGGTGAAGGAGGAGGACTGGGGGGTGAAGCAGCTCGCCTACGAGGTGAAGCACCACTCCAAGGGCCACTACTTCCTCCTCCAGTTCCGGGGCGAGAACCCGACCCTCTCCGAGCTCGACCGCCACTACCGGTACAACGAGTCGATCATCAAGTACCAGACCCTCCGCCTAGACGAGAAATAGGAGACCCTCATGGACAATCGCACCCTGCGCAGCAAGAGCTGCCGTTTCTGTGAGGCGAAGGTCTCCGCCGTCGACTACAAGGACGTGAAGACCCTGCGTTCCTACGTAACCGAGCGCGGCAAGATGATCTCTCGCCGGGTCTCCGGCAGCTGTGCCCGCCACCACCGGATGGTGGACACGGCGATCCAGCGCGCCCGCAACATCGCCCTCCTCCCCTTCGCGGACGATTAGGAGCCGGTCGGGTTTTCATCTGGGTGATGTTCCTACCCGTCCGGCAGCCTCCTCCCCTTGCGGGTGATGGCCCCACCCCCTGAGGGCCGGCGCCCACCCCCCTCCGGCCTCCTGCTGGTGGGGATGGCGGTGGTGGCCTACGCCACCTCGCTGCTCGCCGGCGGTGGTAACCTCCTTACCCTGGTCCTGCCCCTGCTCGCCACCGTGGTGGTCCTCCGCTACGGGGTGCGGGCCGGGGGGGGCCTCTTTGCCGCCTTTCTGGTCACGGCGCTGGTGGTGGGTCGGGGGCAGGTGGGGCCGTTGGTGGAGCTTTTGTTGCTCGCTCTGTCGGTGGCGGTCCTGGTTCCCTACGGCTGGGGGTGGCTCTCCCTGCCGCGCGCCATCTGGTGGGCGAGCGGTGTCCAGCTCGCCGGCCTCGGGATCATCGCCGTGGTGGTGTGGCTCGCGGGCGGCCCGTCGCCTACCGAGCAGCTCCTCCGCCGGGTCGACACGGTCCTGGCGGTGGTGGCGGCGCGGCTGGCGGAGGAGGGGGGCGGGGCGGCGAGCGTCGAGGAGCTCCTCGGCGCGGTGCGCCAGGTGGTGGCGCACACCTATCCGGTGCTCCTCTTCGTCAACCTGGCGGTGGTCAACCTGGTGAACCTCCAGCTCCTGCGGCCGCTGCTGGTGGCCACCGGCCAGGGGCGGCCCGGGCCGCCCTTTCCGCGCCGTTGGCGGCTGCCGGATCGCCTCGGCTGGGGGGTGGTGGCGGGGGTGGTGGGGTTGCGTATCCCCATCGCGCCGGTGCAGATCGTCGGGGCCAACCTCCTCTTCCTCCTCCTCTTCCTCTTCACCGTCCAGGGGTTCGGCCTCCTCTCCCACCTGCTCCACCGGGCGCGGGTGCCGGTGTTCCTGCGCGGCCTCCGCTACGCCCTGCTTCTGGTCTCCATCCAGCTCTACCCGCTCATCGCGGTGGCTGGCCTGGTGGAGGGGTGGATCGACGTGCGCCATTTGCGGCGCGGTGGCGACAAGGCGTCGTAGCCCCGTGGAGCGCGAGCCCAAAGACCACGCGCCTTGCCCATGTGCCAAGGGTCAGGTCTTGTCTTGCCACATTTACC
>JAJRSX010000095.1 GCA_024278555.1 bacterium
ACGCTCCGCCCTGATCAACCTCGGCTACCGTCCGGACGCGGTCGCGCGGGCGTTGGAAAAGGTCCGCGCCAAGGGCGGCGCCGGCGACCTCGGTGGGTGGATTCGTGACGGCCTCGCCCTGCTCGGTCGCTGAGCGATTTTTTTTCGGCGCGGCCGAAAAAAAATGTATAAAGGCGCCGCGTCGCCTCGCCCTCTGCGAGACGCAAGCCTTCATGGCCGAGCCTATCGAGCGTAACGAGCTTCTCGTTGCCGCCACCGTCCCCGGGGATGGGATGGCGGAAGAGGGGCTGCGTCCCAAGCGCCTCGCCGACTATGTCGGTCAGCAGGAGCTGGTCGCCAACCTGCGCGTCTTCATCGAGGCGGCACGCCGGCGCGGTGAGGCCCTCGACCACTGCCTCTTCTCCGGCCCGCCGGGGCTGGGCAAGACGACGCTGGCGCACATCATCGCCCACGAGATGGGCGCCAGCCTGCGGGTCACCTCCGGGCCGGTGATCGAGAAGCCCGGCGACCTGGCGGCCCTGCTCACCAACCTCGAGCGCGGCGACTGCCTCTTCATCGACGAGATCCACCGCCTCTCCCCGGCGGTGGAGGAGATCCTCTACCCGGCGATGGAGGACTTCGAGCTCGACCTGATCATCGGCGAGGGGCCGGCGGCGCGCTCGGTGAAGCTGCCGTTGCCCCCCTTCACCCTGGTCGGCGCGACCACCCGCATGGGGTTGCTGACCCCGCCGCTGCGCGACCGCTTCGGCATCATCGGGCGGATGGAGTTCTACAACGCCGGCGAGCTCACCCGTATCTGCAAGCGGTCCGCGTCGATCCTCGGCTGCCGGATCAGCGACGACGGCGCCGCGGAGATCGCCGGTCGGGCGCGCGGCACCCCGCGGATCGCCAACCGGCTCCTGCGCCGGGTGCGCGACTTCGCCGAGGTGGAGGGTGACGGGAGGATCGACCGCACCGGCGCGGACGCGGCCCTGACCCGGCTCGCCGTGGATCGCCACGGCCTCGACGCCCTCGACCGCCACCTCCTGCTCACCCTCATCGACAAGTACGACGGCGGCCCGGCAGGGCTATCCACCATTGCCGCGGCGGTCAACGAGGAGCGCGACACGGTGGAGGACGTGGTGGAGCCGTACCTCATCCTCCAGGGATTGATCCACAAGACGCCGCGCGGCCGGGTGGTCTCCGCCGCCGGCTACGCGGCGCTTGGGCGCCCGCTACCCGAGGGCGGCGGGCGAATGCAAGAGACACTCCTGTTGTAGGCGGGGGACTCTCTGCCGAAAGGGGAGCGAATGGCCGCACTCGGCGGTACTCACCAACCACGGGCCCGCGGGCCCCACTCCACAGAGGAGGGAAGCACATGGCAATGAACGTAGCGCGTGTCAACGTCTGGGCCGGTTCCATCAAGGATCAGGTCGGCGGGATGTCGGAGAAGCTCGCCGCCCTCTCGGACGCGGGGGTGAACCTCGAGTTCATCATCGCCCGCCGGGACAAGAAGGGGACCGGTGTCCTCTTTGTCGCGCCGGTGACCGGTGCCAAGGGGATCAAGGCTGCCAAGGCTGCCGGGCTCGCCAAGGCGGAGACCATGGGCTCGTTGCGCGTCGAGGCCCCGAACAAGGTGGGGCTGTGCACCGAGATCTCCGCCAAGCTGGCGGCGGCGGGGATCAACCTGCGTGGCTACTCGGCCGCGGCGGTCGGCCGCAACGCGGTGGTCTACCTCGCCTTCGATTCGACCCAGGACACCGCCAAGGCGGCGCGGGTGTTGAAGGCGGCGCCGAAGAAGAAGGCGGCCCCCAAGAAGAAGGCGGCGCCGAAGCGGAAGGCGGCGCCGAAGAAGAAGGCCGCCCCGAAGAAGAAGGCCGCCCCGAAGAAGAAGGCGGCGCCGAAGAAGAGGGCCGCCCCCAAGAAGAAGGCGTAAGGCGGCGCTGCACGCCGCCTGAAAGGGCCGGTGGCCGCTGCGCCGCCACCGGCCCTTTTCGTGCGGGCATACCGGGGTAACGGTCGAGGGCCGCCGATTCAGCCCCTTGGGCGACGTCGGCTTTCCCGATGTCGTGCCCACCGTGTCGCAGGTAGGAGGGGGTGCACCCCCGATGCGGGCCGACAGGCCCGCCACGCCCTTCGAGCGTGGATCGCGGGTGCAACCCGCTCCTACCATGAAACCCAACCGCTACAGCCGCGCCGCTACCTCGCCGTGGCGCAGGACCACCAGGGTCCCCGGCGCCAGCGGCTCCCACGCCTCGACGTCGGTGAGCGGCACCGAGGCGATCAGGCCGACCGACTGCTCGCCGTGGAATCCGCCGAAGGTGACCCCGCCGAGGTCGCGGATCTCCCCGTCCTCCACCTTCGGGCAGTGGCGCAACAGGAGGTGCATGTCCTTGTCCGCGTAGGCGAGCAGTGAGCGGCCGTCGGTGAGGATGACGTTCGCCACCCCGCGGCCCCGCAGGCGGTCGAGGTGCGGTTTGAGGGTCTGCGCGTCGAGGCCGCCGGCCTCGCGGATGGCGCGCAGCAGGTAGCAGAAGGCGTGCTCGCTGTCGGTCTGCCCCACCGGCCGGTCGAGGTCGAGGGGGAAGTCCGGGTCGTCGAGGATCCCGGGGAACTGGCCGCGGTGGGCGAAGCAGATGCGCCGCCCGGCCACCTCGCGGGAGAAGGGGTGGGTGTTGGCCAGGGCCACCGGGATGTCGTTGGTCGCCTTGCGGATGTGGGAGAGGACCACGGTGGAGCGGATGTGGTGGGTGGCGAAGGTCATCGCCAGGGAGCTCGCCGCCGCCGGCTCGGGTTCGCGCATCAGGTGGCAGTCGAGGCCGTCGTAGAGGGCCACCCCCCAGCCGTCCTGGTGGTCACCGGTGTCGCCGCCCCGGCGGGCGAAGATCTCGAAGGAGAAGCGCACCCGGGTTGGCCGGCGCGCGGACATGGCGAAGAGCTCACACATTTTTCAGCGAAGAGCGAACAGCGGACAACTATCAGCACTCAGCGGGGAGTATGCCGGAGTGGCGGGGGAAGGCCACGGACCGCTGTGGCCGTCGCGGGTGACCCCGACCGCCTACTCTTGGTCGCGCCGCCGCCGGCCGAGGAAAGCAAAGGAGGCGGCGGCGAGGCCGTAGCCGACCACGAAGGGCCAGGTGGTCGCCGGGCCGTAGGCGTTGGTGATCCCGGCGGCGGCGAGGGTGAAGCCGTGGATCAGACCGGTGGCGCTCAGGAGGGCCGCTGCCACGGCCCACCCTGCGGCGACACGGTAGCGGCGTTCCACCAGCCCCACGGCCATCGCCGCCAGGACCATGGAGGTGAAGATGAACCCCTGGGAGAGGGCGATCATGCCGCGGATCGGGAGCTGGGCCGCGAGGGTGTCGAGCCCCACGGCCGCCACCGTGGTCCCGGCGCCGTGGAGCCCCGACTGGAGCATGAGGAGTCCCCACGCCGCCAACGCCGGGAAGAAGCCCACGACTACCGCCGGGGCGTGGTCGCGCGGCACGGTTTGAAACGCCTGGGCGCCGATGGTGATCCCGATCCACAGAAGGATCGCCGCCCCCGCCTCGATGGGGATGAGCGCCGCGACCGCCCCCACCAGACCGAGGCAGCACAGCAGGGTCACCACCACCCCGTTTGCCACCGAGTAGCCGGCCCCCGCCCCCATCCCCTTCCACCCTGGGTGGCCGATGTAGATGGTGGTGGGAAAGCAGCTCCCGAAGCAGGCGGCGAGGCACGAGCCGAAGCCGTTGGCCGCTAGGGAGGGCGCCACCGGGTAGGCGTCGCCCGCCGCCTCCGCCGACTCCAGATTTTGCAATGAGCCGATCAGGTTGAAGAGCCCCATGGGGAGGACCACCGGCAGAAAGGTGAAGAGGCTGCCGCCGGCGGCGGCGAGGTCCCGGAGATAGGGGCGCGGCGGCTCGACGGTGATGTGCAGGGCGGTGGCGAGGGCCGCCCCGTCCATCCGCCCGAGCCCCCACGCCAGCGCCGTGCCCACGACGATCGCCACCAGCCCGGCGGGCAGGTTGGCCGGCAGGCGCAGGCGGCCCACATACTGGAGGAGGATGATCGCCAGGGGGGCGATACCGATCAGCGGATCAGCGAAGATGCGAAAGCAAAAATCCATCGAGATGAAGGTGAGGGCGATCCCCGCCAGGGTGGCGAGGAGGGCGGCGCGCGGAGTGATCCGCTTCACGAAGGCGGCGACAAAGGCGCCGGCGAGCTCGATCAGCCCGGAGCCGAGACACGCCGCCAGCCCGGCGCGCCACGCCTGCTCCGGATCATTCGTGGCGCGTACCACCGGCAGCATCACGAAGAGCACATAGGCGAAGAGCGACACCGTGTTCACACCATAGGGCAGGGCGGTGACGTGGCGGCTGTGGGTACGCCGCGCCAGGGCCTGCGCCTGCAAGGCGTAGAAGAGGTTGCCCGCCAGCAGGCTCACCGCCACCCCCGGCAGGATCCGGCCGTAGACCAGATTGCTCGACAGGCCCAGTAGTCCGCTGCACAGGGCGACGATGAGCAAGAGCTGGATCAGGTTGTCGACGAACAGCCCGAAGAAGCCGTCGAGATCACCGGCTCGCCACCAACGAAATGTCGTCTCCGGCCCCATGGCGGGCGGTAGTAGACCCCAGCCGCCGCCGAGATCCCAGGGGCGCGGGATACGACCTCCGGGGCACGAAGGCCATCTTTCGTGGTTTCGTGTTCCAGCGGTGAAGAATTGGGGTCAGGCTTGCAAACTTGCAAGTTTGCCCGTTGGTGGCCAACAGCGAGGTCCAAACTTGCAAGTTTGCAAGCCTGACCCCAATTCCTGACCCCAATTCCTGACCCCAATTCCTGACCCCAATTCTTTCCGCTGCTCCTCTTCGTGGCCTTCGTGGTTTTGCCCCCGCGGCTCACTCGGGCGGCCGCCCGCCCTCCTGGGCCGCCGCCAGCCAGGTGAGGAGGTCGAAGAGGTAGGGGTACGGGTAGGGGTCGGTGGTGGGGTGGTAGAGGGTGGCGACGACGCCGCCGCGCTCGCCCTCGAGGTCCATGTGCAGGAGCGGGTGGAGGGTGAGGAGGCGCTCGCGGACGCGGCGGCTGGCGAGGGTGGCCGCCACCTCACGCGGCGCGACCACCCGGTACCGCTCGTCGAAGGGGCGGTCGCCGGTGGGCGGGGCGTTGGGGTCGGGGAAGGGAGAGCGGGAGACGTCTTGGCGGATCGACCACTGCCAGTGGTGGGGGTTGCGGCAGGCGACCCGCACCGGAAAGCGGTCGGTGGTGGTGCGCCCCTTGTGGTCGCGCACGAAGCGCCACTGGAGGGGGCGGCCGCCCTGCTCCCAGCGCAGTGACAGGAGGGTGGTGGTCGCCTCCCCCAGGGGGCCGCGGGAGCGGGTGGCGCGGCGCGGGGTCGAGTCGAGCACGCCGCCGGTGGCCTTGGCGATCTGCTCGAAGAGGCGGCGGTAGCGCGCCTCCACACTGCCGCGGGCGATGTCGCACCCCTTGGCCAGCAGCGCCAGGACGAGGAGGGTGAGCGCCAGGCGAAGCCAGCCGCGTGCCTCCGCGTGGCTCGCCCCGAGGGTGAGGAGGAGGGCGGTGGCGGCGAGCGCGGCGGCGACCAGCCCCGCCAGGAGGGCGAGGTCACGTCGCCGGAGGGAGGAGATCGCCCGGATCACGGGTCGGCGGTGAGCTCCTCGATGAGCTCCTTCACCGGCACGATCTCCGACAGGCGGTAGCCGTTGGAGCCGGAGAAGAAGAGGCCGGTGTCCTGCTTGCCGCGCTGGGCGTCGGCGAGGCGGTCGGAGATGCAGAACCCCACCTCCTTCGCCTCCTTACCGTGGTCACATGGGGTGACGCAGTTGGAGATACACTGGATCGGCGGCGCGGTGCCCGACTCCATGTCGTGCTGGAGCTGGGTGATGACGCCGCGCGCCGGGTAGCCCACCGGCGAGTGGATGAGCTGGATGTCGTCCTTGGTCGCCTCCAGGATCACCTGCTTGAAGTGGGGGTCGGCGTCGCACTCGTAGGTGCCGATGAAGCGCGTCCCCATCTGCACCCCGGCGGCGCCCATCTCCAGGTACTTGTCGATGTCGCCGCGATCCCAGACACCGCCGGCGACGATGATCGGGATGTCGCCCCACCGCTTCGCCTCCTCGATGACCGGCGGCAGGAGGTTGTCGAGCTGGAAGGCCGGGTCTTCGCACTGCTCCATGGTGAACCCCTGGTGGCCGCCGGAGAGCGGCCCTTCGAGGACCGCCGCGTCGGGCAACCGGTCGTAACGGCGCTGCCAGCTCTTGCAGATGAGCTTCAGGGCGCGGGAGGAGGAGATGATCGGCAGGAGCGCCACGTCCGCCTTGCCCACGTACTCGGGCAGGCGCAGGGGCAGGCCGGCGCCGGAGATGATGAGTTGGGCACCGGCGGCCACCGAGTCCTTCACCACCCGGGCGTAGTCGGTGATCGCACACAGGATGTTCACCCCGACCGCCCCCATGCCGTCGGCGATCTGCTTGGCGTCCTCGATGATCTTCGTCAGGGCCGGGCCGTTGTGCAGGTTCTCCGGCTTAACCGGCCGCCCCTTCTTCATCTTCACGAAGTTCGGGTGGCGATAGCCGGTGCAGACGGTGGAGACGATGCCGATGCAGCCGTTCTTGGCCACGTTGCCGGCGAGCCGCTCCCAGGAGACACCGATTCCCATCCCCCCCTGGATGATCGGGTAGGGGACCTCGATGTTGCGGATCTTGAGATGGGGGAGCTTCATACGCGTCGAGACCTCGAAAAGGGGCACGGCTCGGGGGTAAACCCCGCAGGAGAAGGCAGTGTACTACGTGGACCGCGAGTAGGGGGAAAGACCCTCTGGCGCGGGAGGCGCCAGAGGGTCTTGGCGCGAGCATGCAGTTCAACCGCATGGGTGCTCCCTCCCCTTCGGTTCGACCCTCGCGTCGCATGGGTACTGAAGCATGTCTCTCCTGCCCTTGAAAGCTTGGGATCACGCAACGCCGCAACGGCTTGCCGGGCGGCCTTGGTGGCGAGGGGTGATCTCCCTGACCTTAGTCCGTGGCCGGCAGGGTGATGGATGCGTCGCGAAGGTGAGACGCGGTCCTTTGCGCCTTGGCGTCTTTGCCTGAGTCCCCGCCCGTTTCGACCACCCCAACCGTGGCCTCGGAGGGGACCGAAAGGCTCCCTGAGGGCGCCTCCTCGCTGGGGCGTCACGGGATCCACCCGCGCAACGTCCTGGGCGTGTGGATCTATGCGAGCC
>JAJRSX010000096.1 GCA_024278555.1 bacterium
CCGCGGTATCGATCGCCACCGCCTCCCAGCGGGTTCGCACGTCGATGTTGCGCCGTTCGCGAAAGGCGGACGGGGTGACCACCACCAGGTCGTCGGCGGCGGCGATGTCGCCGGCGAGAAAGTAGGGGATCCCGCACGCCGCGTACGAGGTAAAGGGGGAGCGCTCCACCACGGTGATCGGCCACTCGGCCTGCCGCCGTCGGACCTGACTCGCGCCGCTCATCCCGGCGGCATCACCGCCAATGACCACAATCTCCATCAGACTCCTCCATGCTTTATGGCGAGAGGATACATGGCAGACGAGAGCGCGAAAGGAGGCGAGAGCGGCGGGTTCACCGCCTCCACCAAGGGTAGGCAGAAATCACCCTGAGCGTTCCACCATCCTTCACACCGCAAGAACACGAAAACACGAAATAGGCAAAGGATGAAAAACAACCTTTTGAATTCTTTCGTGTTTTTTTTCGCGCTTTCGTGTTCCCTCGCTCGCGAGAACGCGGAGACACCGGATTTTTCGGTAGTCGATATCTCCACCGATCCTCCGCCGTGACCTTCCCCCTGGCGCCGTGACGCACGATTGCCACCGCCGCGGGGCGCCTCACCGCCCCGGGCGCCGCCCCACCGGGGCGAGGCGTTGCTCGATCTCGGTGGCGGTCTCCTCGATGGAGAGGGTGGTGACGTCGATCTCCTGCCAGCCGAGTGCCCACCGTTCGACCTGTTCGCGGGCGTAGCGGAGCTCCTCGCGGATCGCCGCCACCTCGGTGTAGCGGCCGCTGGCGGCCACCGCGGTGCGCGCCCGGCGCAGGTGGGCGAGGGTGGCGGGGGCCCGAGTGAGGACGAAGACCCGTTGCGGCTCGACCTCGCGCAGGGCCGCCGGCAGCGGCACCCCGGGGATCAGGGGGATGTTCGCCACCCGCCAACCGTGGGTGGCGAGGTAGACCGAGGTAGGGGTCTTGCCGGCCCGGGAGACCCCGAGGAGGACCACATCCGCCGACCCCAGCTCTTCCATCCGCTGGCCGTCGTCGTGGCGGATGGTGAAGGAGATGGCGTCGGCGCGCTGGCGCATGGAGCCCCGCCGCTTATCCACGCCGCGCGGCGCCCCGAGGGGGCCGTGGTGGACCACCCGGCCGATCGCCTCGACGATCGGCCCCATGATGTCCACCATCGCCACCCCCGCCTCTCGCGCCCGCTGCTGGAGGTACTCCGCCAGCCCCTGCTCCACCACCGTGCAGACGATCACCGCCCTGAGCTCCGATGCCTGGGCGACGATCCGCTCCACCAGGGGGGTGGAGAGGACACGCGGGAAGCGGTGCAGGACCACGTGGGTGGTCTGGAACTGGAACAGGGCCGCGTCGAGGACCTGCTCGGCGGTGCGGCCGGTGGCGTCGGAGACGATAAAGAGGTGGAGCTCCTCTCCCGGCGCCTCCGGCGGCTCGGCAACATCGGGGTTGGAGGGGTCGACCATGGGGTGGAGGGGGGCAATGATGCGGCAGAGGGTGGGATCGGCCGGCCGCCGCGGGCGGCCCGCCCATCGTAGAGGGAACCGCTACCACCGGCATACCATCCGATCCAGAATCCACCCCCCCTCCCCACTCCGCCATGCTCCTCGACATCGACGCACTCACCGTCGCCTTCGCCACCCGCCACGCCGCCTTCGAGGCGGTGCGCGGGGTGAGTTTGCAGGTGGCGCGCGGGGAGGTGGTGGGGCTGGTGGGGGAGTCCGGGTGCGGCAAGTCGGTCACCGCCCTGGCCTGCCTTCGCCTCCTGCCGCGCGGGGTGGCGCGCATCCGGTCGGGGTCGATCCGCCTCGACGGCGAGGAGCTCCTCACCCTCCCCGAGAGTGCGATACGCCGGGTGCGCGGCAACCGGATCGCGATGATCTTCCAAGAGCCGATGACCGCCCTGAACCCGGTCTTCACCGTCGGCGACCAGGTGATGGAGCCGCTCAGGATCCACCTCGGGATGCGCGGCGCCCCGGCGCGGGCGCGCGCCGCCGAGCTGCTGGCCCAGGTGGGGATCGGCGAGCCCGAGCGGCGGCTCAAGGACTACCCGCACCACCTCTCCGGCGGCCAGCGGCAGCGGGTGATGATCGCCATGGCCCTGGCGTGCGACCCGGACCTGCTCATCGCCGACGAGCCGACCACGGCGCTCGACGTCACCATCCAGGCGCAGATCCTCGCGCTGCTCGACCGCCTCCGGCGGGAGCGAGGCCTGGCGGTCCTGCTGATCACCCACGACATGGGGGTGGTCGCCCAGACCGCCGACCGGGTGGCGGTGATGTACGCCGGCGAGATCGTCGAGCACGCGGCCACCGCGCCGCTGTTCGCCGACCCGCGCCACCCGTACACCCGGGGGCTGCTCGCCTCGATCCCGCGGCCGGGGCTCGACCGCCTTACCCCGATCCCCGGCCAGGTCCCCCCCCTGGAGCGGCTGCCGCCCGGCTGCGCCTTCCACGACCGCTGCGCCTGGGCCGAACCCGCCTGTGAGAGCGCCGCCCCGCCGGTCCAGACCGACGGCGACCGCTACCACCGCTGCCGCTTCGCCCGCCTGCCGGAACGGGCCGTCGCCGGAGTGGCGCCTTTGCGCTGAGATTTTTCCTCTACTCACCCTCCACGATCCGCCCGTCCCGGAGGGTGATGTGGCGGTCGGCGCGGGCGGCGATCTCCGGGTCGTGGGTGATGACCACCAGGGTGAGCCCCTCGCGGTTCATCGACTCCAAGAGGTCGAGGACCTGGCGGCCGGAGGCGGAGTCGAGGTTGCCGGTGGGCTCGTCGGCGAGGAGCAGCCGCGGCCCCATCACCGTGGCCCGGGCGATCGCCACCCGCTGGCGCTCGCCGCCGGAGAGCTGATCCGGCCGGTGGGCGGCGCGACCGGCGAGCCCCATCTGCTCCAGGGCGGCGGCGGCGCGGCGCCGCCGCGCCCCCCGCGGCACCCCGGCGAAGACCATGGGCAGGGCCACGTTGTCGGCGGCGGTGAGGCGCGGGACGAGGTGAAAAAACTGGAAGACAAAGCCGATCGCCTCGCGCCGCAGGCGGGTCCGCTCTGCATCGGCAAGGTTGGAGACGTCCTCGCCGTCGAGGTGGTAGGTACCGGAGGTCGGCCGATCGAGCAGGCCGAGGATGTTCAGCAGCGTCGACTTGCCGCTCCCGGAGGGGCCGATGATCGCCAGGTGGGAGCCGGCCGCAACGGTGAGGTCGACCCCGGCCAGGGCGTGGACCTCCTCCCCCCCCACCTGGAAGGTCCGCGACACGGAGGCCAGCTCGATCACCGCCCCGCCACCCGCGCCCGCGCCCCCGCCTTCACCTCCGGCCGGTCGAGGCTGGTGACCACCTCCTCGCCCGCGACCAGCCCGGAGGTGATCTCCACGAAGTCCCAGTTCCTCAGCCCCACCGCCACCTCGCGCGCCGCCAGGCGGCCGTCACCGCCCACCACCAGGACCCGCCCCCCCTCCATCAGCGCCGCGGTGGGGACGCGCAGCACATCGTCGTGGACCCCGAGGACCACCTCCACGTCCGCCGAGGTGCCGGGGAGGAGCCGCCGGGCCAGCTCCGCGTCGTCGAGGGCGACCTCGATCTCCACCGTGCGGTTTTGCTGCTCCACGTCGAGCACAAAGGGGGCGACGCGGGTGAGGTGGCCGGGGAAGGTGGCCTCCGGGTAGGGGTCGAGGGTCACCTTCACCTCCTGGCCCACGGCGAGCTTGGCCGCATCCACCTCGTCCATGGGGGCGGCCACGTAACGGGGCGCGGTGTCAATCAGGTCGATCACCGGCTCCACCACCACCGCCGGCGGCGACGGGGTGGCCCACTCCCCCACCTCAACGGACCGGCGGGCGATGGTGCCCGCGAACGGGGCGGTGAGGCGGGTCTGGGCGAGGGAGCTCTCCACCACCCCGACCTGGGCGCGGGCCCGCTCGACCTCGGCGGCGGCGGCGGCGCAGGCGGCAATGGCCGCCGCCGCCTTCGCCTCCAGCCCCTCCAAGAGATCGGCAGAGATCACCTTGCGCTCGGCGAGCTTGCGATTGCGCGCCACCTCCTTGGCCGCCCGGTCCGACTCCACGCACGCCTGCTGTTGGCGCGCCCGCGCCGCCGCGGTCTCGGCCCGGGCAAGAGCGAGCCGGGCCTTGAGGACGCCATCATCGATCGCCAGCAGGAGCGCCCCCGCCGCCACTGACGCCCCCTCGCGGTAGGGCAGGTCGACCACCCGGCCCCCCGCATCCGGGGAGAGGCGGGCGCGGCGGTGGGCCTTGACCGTGCCGCCGCGCGAGTTGGTGACCGTCTGCTCCACCCGGCCGGCCGCCACCGCGGCCACCTCCACCTCGATGGGCTTCGGTGCCAACACCGTGCGCCGCAGGGCGACGGTCGCCACCGCCACCGCCGCCGCCAGCCCGAAAAAGAGGAGCCACCGCCGCATGGTTTGCAGGTTAGCGGCGGCGGCGCCCCTTGGAAACGCGGTGCTACTTGGCGGGCCCGACGGAGATCAGCTCCACCTCGAAGATGAGGGTCTGGTCGGCGAGGGGGCCGCGCTCGTTGTAGGCGAGGTCGGCGGGGATGAAGAGCTGCCACTTCGCCCCCTCCTTCATGAGCTGGAGCCCCTCGGTCCACCCCTTGATCACCCCGTCGAGGCGAAAGGTGGCGGGCCTGTTACGGCGGTAGGAGCTGTCGAACTCGGTGCCGTCGATCTTGGTGCCGCGGTAGTGGACGGTCACCGAGTCGGTGGGGCCGGGAGACTTGCCGTGGCCCTCCCGCAAAACCTTGTACTGGAGGCCGCTGGGGAGGGTCACCACCCCCTCCTTCTTGGCATTGGCGGCGAGGAAGGCGCGCCCCTGATCCCGCGCCTGCTCCAGCTCCTTGGCCTTCTTGTCGCGCTGCGCCGCGGAGATCCGCCGCTTGAGGGCGACCAGGGTATCGCGCATCTCCGCGGCGCTCATCTCCGTTGCGCCGCCGGCGATGGCCGCCTCCACCCCACGCACCATCGCCTCGGCGTTGAGGGTGACCCCCTGCCGCTTCATGTCGCCCCCTACCTGGTAGCCGATGGCGTAGCTCACCCGGTCGTCGTCGCTCGCCAGGGTGGGCGGCGGCCCGGCGTGGGCGGCGAGGGTGGGGCGGAGGAGGAGGGCGGTGAGGGTGGCGGCGAGGATCGGTCTCATGGGGGCTCCTTGGGGGGGCAATGGGGTGCAGGATAGGCGACGCAGGCAAAAAAAGGGCCGCCCCGCGGGGCGGCCCTTGTCCTGCTTCCGGAACTCCGAGATTTACGGCGAGACCACGTAGGGCCGCATCATCTCGTTGTCCTCATGCTCGACGATGTGGCAGTGCCACACGTAGAGGCCGGCGACGTCGAAGGTCGCCTTCACCCGGGTGATCTCCCCCGGGTAGGCAATCACCGTGTCCTTCATCCCCATCTCCCACGGCTCGGGCGGCCGGTTGGTGCCGGGGATCGCCAGGCCGGTGAGGGGGTCGAAGAGCTGCCGGTCCACCACCTCGAAGCGCACCAGGTGGAGGTGCATCGGGTGGCCGTCGACGGTGGTGTTGTAGATCTCCCACACCTCGGTGTTGCCCACGGTGGGGTTCTCGGTGACATTCACCATGCGGATCGAGCCGTCCGCCATGGCCACCGCCGCCGGGGTGGAGACGCCGCTGGTGTCGGTCCACTTGAGGGGCGTGGAGACGCCGGCGACCGGATCATAGGTCCCGAGCAGGGCTGCCTTCGGCGCCATCTCCACACCACCCGCGGCAGTGCAGGTGGCGAGGAAGTTGGGATCCCCTGGAGGGCCGACAAAGAGGGTGGTGATCGCCCCGGCCGGCGAGATGGAGACGCACACCTGGCCCGACCCCTCCTCGTTGAGAGAGACGGTGCGGGTCGGCCCGTTGGCCACCGGCAGGGCCGGCTCGGCGTTGAGCACCAGCCGCTTCGGGTTGGTGGCGGCGTTCAGGTTGGGGGTGATGCCGTCGGCCAGCACCGGGTCGGTGGGTGAGGCACCCAGGGGGCCGCCGAGGGCCGCCGGGGTGGCGTTGACCACGAACTGCATCACCTGGCCGGTGGTGGCGGGATCGGCGGGGATCGTCGGGAAGCCGCCGAAGGGGGCGTCAGGCGCGGTGTTGTACATGGTCACCACGGTACCGTTGGGCACCTTGGAGAAGTCGACGATCACGTCGGCCCGCTCGGCGAGCCCCATGAGCAGCGCCTGCTGCTTGCTCAGGAACTTCACCTTGGCCGGCTTGGTGCCCAGACCGTCGTGGATCTTGGCGTCGCCCGCCTTGATCTCCACCACCTGCGGCAGGAAGCCCTGCTCGGCGCCGATCTGGAAGAAGGGGAGCTGCTTGATCTTGACCTTCGGCTTCTTGCCCTTCTTGCCCTTCTTGCCCTTCTTGCCCTTCTTGATCTCCGTGTAGCTCATCGACAGGTTGAGGAAGCGTGAGTTGCAGCCGTTGAGCAGGCGGAAGCGATAGCGGGCCGGGGCGACCTCCATCACCGGCCAGGTGGTGCCGTTGACCACCATGGTGTTGAAGAAGGCCTCCGGGTTCCAGATCGGGGCGATGTCCGAGGTGGGGACGTAGGGGCCGGTGAAGCCGTCGAAGAAGGTGCGACTCGCCGGGTAGAAGAGGGAGCCGTCGGCGTTAAACGACCGGTCCTGGATCACCACCGGGATCTCCCGGTACTTCTCCCGCTGGCCGCCGAGGGCGGCGGGGAAGTTGGTGGTGGCGAGGGTCTCACCGGCGACCGGCGCCGGCCCGGGAAGGACTGCCGGGAGGCCGGTGGTGCCGTCGACGGCGCCGTCATACACGCCGCCGCGCACCAGCCAGAAGCCGGCCGGGCCGGCGTAGACGTTGGAGCGGGTCATCCCCAGGGCGTGGTCGTGGTACCACAGGGTGGCGGCCGGCTGGTCGTTGCGGTAGAGGTAGTCGGCGTAGCCGAGGTTGCCCGGGTTGGTCCCCGGCACCACGTTGCTCGCGTCGTCGAACATCGTGCCGCTGGTGGCGTACCCGGCCGGGATGTTGTTCGCCGCCGGCAGCCACCACGCCTCCGGGTAGCCGTCGGAGTGGGTATCCACATGGGCACCGTGGACGTGGGTGACGATCGGCACCGGCCCGGTGTAGGGGGTCGGGTCGAGGGTCATGCAGTCGGTACGGTTGGTGCCGTCGGTGCACCCCACCGCCGGCGGGTTGGCCCAGTGGAGGGTCTGGTCGACCGGCAGCAGATGCGGGATGTAGTTACACGCCGGGTCGGTGAGCGGCATCAGGGAGGCGTTGCAGGCGATCGGGTCGGCCACCAGCTCGTTGCGCCAGCGCACCGCGACCGGCGCCATGGAGGTGGTCTCCAGGGTGTAGGCCGGGTAGTTGAACTGGGAGTTGGGGGCCGGGGCGATGCCGACGCCGCCGCCCAGGGCGGTGGAGTCGGGAAGGGGGTCCGCCTCCGGGCCGTAGGACCACACGGTGGTCGGAGGGAAGGCGTCCAGCCGGCCGTTGAGGGTGTTCCAGACCCCGCCCGGCAGGATCTGCTGCTGGAACTGGCGCACTGCGATGTCGTAGTTGTTGGCCACCGGCAGCCCGGTAAGCGGATCGGTGGTGGTGTTCATCACCGGCGGGATCACCAGCGGGGTGACGAACTTCGGGATGGTGAGGGGGTCGAGGGTGCCGCCCGGCAGGGGCTGGGCCTGCGCCGTCAGAGCGGTGGTGACCGCCAGGAGCAGGGCTCCGGTGGCGATCCCGAGTCGTCTTGTGAGTCTCATCGAGGTTCCTCCAAACAGGGAAGGGGGGTATGGGGTGTGCGCCGAGGCCGTCGGACTCTCCTCCTGCGTCCCCGGTGCGGGACAAAGGCGGGTAATGCAAGGGGGGTGCCAACGACGGGATTCCCTAAAGGACTACGAAATAACCATTGTTTTCCGTAGTCGCCTGTTTTCCGTAGTCGCCCTGCCACCCCTGACGCCGATGACATGACACCCGTCCGGGGGTGACAGGCGGCGGCCTCGCTTACGATAGGCCGTACCGCTTCAGCTTGCGGTACAGGGTGCGCTCGCTGATCCCGAGGGCATCGGCGGTGTGGCGCCGGTGGCCGTGGTGGCGGGCGAGGGCGTCGGCGAGGTAGATCCGCTCCGACTCCGCCGGTGGCGGTGGCATGGCCCCCACCCGGCCGGCAACACCGACCCGGTCGGTGGCCACCGCAGGGGTGTGGTCTTGCCGCTCGCGGATCGCGCGCAGGACGGTCTCCGCCTCGATCTTTCCCATGGGGGAGTAGGCGGCGGCCACCTGGAGGATATTCCTGAGCTCGCGCACGTTGCCCGGGTAGGGGTAGCCCTTCAGGGCCTCCACCGCCGCCTTCGAGATCCGATAGGCGGGGCGGTTCGGCGGCGGCGGGATGTGGCGCAGGAGCTCCGCCACGATCAGCGGCAGGTCCTCCATCCGATCGCGCAGGGGCGGCAGCTCCACGGTGAAGCAGGCGATCCGGTGGAAGAGGTCCTCGCGGAAGGCCCCCGCTGCCACCTCCTCCCAGAGGGTCCGGTTGGTGGCGGCGACGATCCGCACGTCCACCTTCACCACCCGGTCACCGCCCACCCGCCGCACCTCCTGGCTCTCGAGGACACGCAGGAGCTTCGCCTGGACGGCGAGGGGCATCTCGCCGATCTCGTCGAGGAAGAGGGTGCCGCCGTGGGCGAGCTCCACCATCCCCTTGCGCTCCCCCACGCTGTCGGTGAAGGCGCCGCGCTCGTGGCCGAAGATCTCGCTCTCGAAGAGGGTCGCGGGCACCGCCGCGCAGTCGAGGCAGAGGAAGGGGCGCCTGGCCCGTTCCGAGTGCTGGTGGATGAAGCGGGCGGCTAGCTCCTTGCCGGTGCCGGTCTCCCCGACCAGGAGGACCGGACCGACCGACCGGGCGGCCGAGGTGAGCGCCTCCACCATCTCTAGGAAAAGGTGCGAGCGGCCCACCATCCGCCGCTCCCCCGGACGGGTGCCCACGCGGCCGGGGTGGTCGGCGAGCTCCTCCACCGTCTCGGCGTAGTAGCGGGTGCCGTCGGCGGCGGTGATCGGGTAGAGGTGGACGCGCACCCAGCGGATCTCGCCCTCGGCGTCGTAGTGGGTGTGGAGGCAGGCGTGGGGGAGGCCGGTGGCGCGGGCGTGGGCCAGGGGGCACTCCTCCCCGTCCTGGTCACACGGCCGCGGCCGGTGGTGGGAGACCTCGTGGCACGGCCGCCCGACCACCCCGCCGGCGCGGGGGGCGAAGGTCTGCTCCCAGGCGCGGTTCGTTGCGACTACCCGCAACCCCTCGTCGAGGACCATGAAGGGACGCTCGTGGGTCTCCAGCCACGCCTGTAGATCGAAACTCGGCCCCATGGCGTTGTCTCCCAGCCTCCTGCACCGTCTTCCTGACGCTGGAGGGATCCGGGCGGTGGTCGATCCCTCTCTTCCATATATTTAGCAATATACGTACCGGCCGGCCCCGATCCCGCCGCGGACCGCCCGGGCGACAACACAGGCCTCTTTCCTTGCGGGAAAAACGTCGTATTTTACCTCACGACAACGTCATGACACGATACGACACCATCCGCTTATGGCGTCGCCCCCCCGGCCCCCACCACCACACCGGGGGTGGCGCAGGGGTGCGCCAATTGACGCACCCCTGCGCCGCAAAGGGCCAAATGGCCCACCTCCACCACGAATCCCGCGGGGGGCGGTGGTGAGACACGGTGGCCACGGGGGGCCGGCGGCGGTGGAGCGCCTCCTCGGGCCGGGGCCGGGGGAGGGGCGGTTCGCCATCGCCCTCTGCTTCCCCAACACCTACCGGGTGGGGATGGCGAACCTCGGCTTTCAGGTGGTCTCCGGGCTCCTCGCCTCGCTCCCCGGCTGCCGCTGCGAGCGCTGCTTCCTCCCGGTGGACGGCCGCGGCCGCCCCCAGCCCGACCGGGAGGCGCGCTCGGTGGAGAGCGGCCGCCCCCTGTCGCGCTTCGACCTCATCTGCTTTGCGGCGCCTTTTGAGGAGGACTACCTCCACATCGTCGAGATGGTCCGTGCCGCGGGGATCGCGCCGCGCGCCGCAACACGGCCGGCGTGGCCCTACCTGCTCGCCGGAGGCACCGGCGTCTCCCTCAACCCCGAGCCGGTCGCCCCCCTCTTCGACGCGATCTTCCTCGGCGAGGCCGAGGAGGCGCTGGGGCCGGTGGTGGCCCGCCTCCGCGCCCTGCGCGCCACCACCGCCGACCGCGAGGTGATCGGCCGCGAGCTCGCCGACCTCCCCGGGGTCTACGTGCCGGCCGGGTACGAGCCCCACTACGACGGCGGCCGCTTCGCCGGCCTCACCCCGCGGCCCGGCTTCCCGCAACGGGTGGCGCGCCAGTGGCTGGCCGACCTCGCCGACCACCCGACCCACTCCCGCTTCATCCCGCGCGAGTCGGTCTTCGGCGACATGTTCCTCCTGGAGAGCTCCCGCGGCTGCCCGCGCCAGTGCCGCTTCTGCACCGCCGGCTACGCCGACAACCCCCCCCGCCACCACCCTTTGGCGCGCCTCCTGGCGGAGGTGGAGGCGGCCCTGCCGTATACCCGCCGCATCGGCCTGGTGGCGCCGTCGCCCGGCGACCACCCGGACTTTCCGGCCCTGGTGGAGGGGCTGGTGGCCCGTGGTGCCACGGTCTCGCCGTCGTCGATCCGCATCGACCACCTCACCCCGTCGGTGGTCGACCTCCTGGTGCGCTCCGGCAACCGGTCGCTCACCCTGGCGCCGGAGGGGGGGAGCGAATGGATGCGGCAGGTGGTGAGCAAGGGGTTCGACGAGGCCCAGATCCTCGCCGCGTCCACCACCCTCGCGGGCGCGGGCATCGACCGGGTGAAGCTCTACCTGATGGTCGGCCTCCCGGGGGAGGGCGATGGGGACGTGGAGGAGATGGCCGCCCTGGTGGCGGCGGTGCGCGACCGCTTCCTGCCGGGCTGGCGGCGTGCCGGCCGCGCCGGGCGGATCACCGTGTCGCTCAACCAGCTCATCCCCAAGCCCCACACCCCCTTCCAGTGGGCCCCCCTGGAGGAGTTCGCCTCGGTGGCCGCCAAGGTCGCCCTCCTGCGCGAGCGGCTCGCGCGCCTCGGCAACGTGGTCCTCGACTGCGAGGGGGAGCTGAAGGTGGCGGTGGAGGCCCTCCTGTCGCGCGGCGACCGGCGCGCCGCCGACCTCCTGGAGCGGGCGGCCGCCGCCCGCGGCCGCTGGCGGCGGGTGCTGCCGGCGTGGCTGGAGGCGACCAACACCGACATCCACGCCCCGATCGAGAGGGGCGCGCCCCTGCCGTGGGGCCACGTGGACAGCGGCGTCATTACCCCCTACCTGGCCCGCGAGGCCCACCGGGCGGCGCTCGGGAAAGAGAGCCGGGTGTGTCCGCCGGATCTAGTCGGCGGCCACAAGTGCGGCGTCTGCTAGGAGTCTGTCGGACTTTCGCTGTCGTTGGACTTGCGACGGTTGGTGGAGGCGTACCAAGGGCGAGGCTCCAAGGCGCACCACCCGGCGGTGTTGCTGTCCCTGCTGTTCTACGGCTACGCCACGGGGGTCTTCTCCTCGCGCAAGATTGAACATGCGACCTATGACTCGGTCGCCTTTCGCTATCTGGCTGCCGACACCCATCCGGACCACGACACCATCGCCACCTTTCGCCGCCGGTTTTTGAAGGAGCTCGGGCCGCTGTTCGTCCAGATTCTGGAGATGGCCCACGAGATGAAGTTGTTGAAGTTGGGCCAGATCAGCCTGGACGGGACCAAGATCCACGCCAACGCGAGCAAGCACAAGGCGATGAGCTGGGGCTATGCGACGCGTCTGGAAGCGCAGCTCCAGGAAGAAGTGAACGAGCTGATGAAGCACGCCGAGACGGCGGATCAGGAGGACCTCCCGGACGGGATGAGCCTTCCGGCGGAGATCGCCCTCCGCGAGACGCGGTTGGCCGCGCTGGCGGCGGCGAAAGAGAAGATCCAAGCCCGCGCCCAAGAGCGGTTCGAGCGCGAACAGGCCGCCTACGAGGCCAAGCAGGCCGAGCGAGCGCGGAAGGCACGAGAGCGTGGCAAGAAGCCGGGAGGACGGCCACCGAAGCCACCCGAGGCGGGTCCTCAAGAGAAGGAGCAAGTCAACTTCACCGATGAAGAGTCGCGGATCATGCCGACGTCCAGCGGCGGATTCGAGCAGGCGTACAACGCCCAAGCGGCGGTGGACATGGAGACGCAGCTCATCGTTGAGCAGCATGTCACGCAGCACCCCAACGACAAGCAGGAAGTCGTACCGGCGCTAG
>JAJRSX010000097.1 GCA_024278555.1 bacterium
GCGACGCCTCGGTGGAGGAGCCGAAGGGGGCGCGCATCCAGCAGGTGGCGACCCGCTGCCGCGCCGCCCACGCGGCGGGACGCGAGATCCTCTGGGTCGCCGGCCCGGCGGTGGTCCACACCGGCGGCGGCGACGCCCTGGCGCGCCTGGTCGCGGCGGGGTGGGTCGATCGCCTCTACACCGGCAATGCCCTGGCGGTCCACGATATCGAGGAGGCCCTCTACGGCACCGCCCTCGGCAAGGAGACCGCCACCGACCGCCCCACCGACGGCGGCCACTGCCACCACCTGCGCGCCATCAACCGGATCCGCGCCGCCGGCTCCATCGCCGCGGCGTGCGCGTCGGGCCTCCTCACCCGCGGGGTGATGCACGCCTGCTGGAAAAGGGGGGTCCCCTTCCTCCTCGCCGGCTCGATCCGCGATGACGGCCCCCTGCCGGACACGATCACCGACGTGATGGTGGCGCAGCAGGTGATGCGCGCCGGCCTCGGCCGGGTCGGGTTGTGCATCATGGTCGCCACCACCCTGCACGGCATCGCCGTGGGCAACCTCCTGCCTGCCACCTGCCAGGTGGTGATGGTCGACATCAACCCGTCGGTGGTCACCAAGCTCGCCGACCGAGGCACCAGCCAGGGCGAGGGGTTGGTCACCGATGCGGCGTACTTCCTCAGCGCGTTGGAGGCGGCGCTGAACGGGCAGCGCGCCGGGGGCGCGGGGATGGGGGATGGGGGATGAGGGGTGGGGGGTGGGGGGTGGTGCCAGCCTGCGGCCGGCGGAATGGTTGTTTGAGGCCGTCCCCATCCCCCATCCCCCATCCCCCATCCTCGTGAGCGTAGCGAGCCCCTCATGCCCATTTCCGCCCGCATCCTCATGTGCCCCCCCGACCACTACGGGATCCGTTACGAGATCAACCGGTGGATGGACCTGGACCGCCCCGCCGACCCGGAGGCCGCCGCCGCCCAGTGGCGCTCCCTGCGGGCCGCGGTGGCCGACCTGCCGGGCGTGGCGGTGGTGGAGATCGCCCCGCGGCCGGAGCTCCCGGACATGGTCTTCACCGCCAACGGCGGCCTGCACGTCGACCACCGCGTCGTCCTGGGGAGCTTCCGCCACCCGGAGCGCCAGGGGGAGACCCCCCACTTCGCCGCCTGGTTTGCCGCCCAGGGCTACCGGCTGGTGACGCCACCCGACGGCCTCTTCCTGGAGGGGGCGGGCGACGTGGTGCGCACCGCCACCGGCTGGATCGCCGGCTACCCGCAGCGCTCCAGCGCCAGCGCCCACCGATGGCTCGCCGAGGTCCTCGGAGAGGAGGTCATCTCGGTGGAGCTGGTCGACCCCCGCTACTACCACCTCGACACCTGCCTGGTGGTCCTCGGCGAGCAGTGCGCCGCCTGCGCCCCCGAGGCTTTCGACGCCTACGGCCTGACGGTCCTCCACGACCGCTTCGAAGATTTGATCGAGGTCGACCCGGCGGAGGGCGAGCGGTTCGCCTGCAACCTGGTGGCGTGGGCGGGCCACGCCATCCTCCCGGCCGGCTGCCCGCGCCTGGCCGCGTCGCTCGTGGAGCGCGGCTGGACCACCGTCGCGGTCGACACGAGTGAGTACATCAAGGCGGGCGGCGCCTGCCGCTGCCTCTGCCTCACCCTGCCGGCGCAGGGCACGGTGGTCTCGGGGCTCGCTCCGTTGCAGGGGTGAGGCCTGGGACGGCGTCGCCACGGAATCCCCGGAACGACACGGAAGGGCGGAACCGAAGTAGAAAGTAGAAGGTAGAAAGTAGAAAGGGGGGGCGCCGAGCCTGAAGGAATGGCGTCCAACGCGGCGCGGGGAGAGATCGTCGCGGGTGGGGGCTCAACGCAGAGACGCAAAGGGGCGAGAGACGCAGAGGGGGGGGACGAAGCCGATAAAATGGGGTCGAGGGAGGTCAATCGGCAGCAGATGGAGTCGACGATTATGGGGTAGAGGTTCCGGTTGACGGAGACTCTATTTGGGACCATAAATGGTCCATCTCATCTTTATGGAGCTACCGCGATGAAGCTCGACAGAGCGGTCAAGCCGATCAGTTACCTGAAGGCCCACGCGGCCACGGTGATCCGCGAGGTGGCCGAATCACGCACCCCCTACGTGATCACCCAACGGGGGGAGGCCAAGGCGGTGGTCATGGACGTGGAGAGCTACGACCAGCTTCGCGAGAGCCTTGCCCTTCTGAAGATTCTCGCCATGGGTGAGCATGGCGGCGACAAGGGCCACAAGCGGCCCGCGCGTGCCGCGATCTCTGATCTGCGGCGACAGCTCCGCAGCGATTACGCATGAAGCGGTACCGCGTCTTGCTCGCCTCGGAGGTGGAGCGCGACCTGGCGGAGATTCTCGACCACATCGCCCGCCGTGAGGCGGTCGCCGCGGCGGGCCGCCTCCTCGACGAAATCGAGGCGCTGTGCGCCACCCTGGGTGAGCTGCCGACGGGCGGCCACTGCCCCCCGGAGCTGGCGGGTGTGGGGGTGACCCGCTATCGCGAGCGCCACCACGGGCCGTACCGGATCTTCTACGAGGTAGGACGGGGTGAGGTCGTGGTTCTCGCCATCCTCGATGGCCGCCGCGACCTCCTGTCGCTCCTCGAGTGGCGGCTTCTGCGATAGGCATCTCTCGTGCCCGGCCCACCTCTCCTCGTGATCGCCGGCCCCACCGGGGTGGGGAAGTCCTCCGTCGCGGTGGCCGTAGCGCAAGCGGTGGGCGGCGAGGTGGTGGGGGCGGACTCGATGCAGGTCTATCGGGGGATGGACATCGGCACCGGCAAGATCCGGGAGGCGGAGATGGAGGGCGTCCCGCACCACATGATCGACGTGTGGGAGCCCGAGGCGCGCGGCTCCGCCGGCCGCTTCCTCGGCGAGGCGCGGGCGGCGATCGGTGCGGTCCACGGCCGCTGCTGCCTGCCGATCCTCTGCGGCGGCACCGGCCTCTACATTCGCGCGGTGGTCGACGGCCTGGCGGAGGGTGCGGCGCGGGACCGCGCGATCGAGCTCCAGCTTGAGGCGCGCCTGGCGGCGGAGGGGGCGGAGGCGCTGCATCGGGAGCTCGCCCGTCTCGACCCGGCCGCGGCAGGTCGCATCCCGGCCAGCGACCGGTTTCGCCTCATCCGCGCCCTCGGCGTCTGCCTCGCCACCGGTCGCCCCTTTACCGAACTCCAGGGCAAGGGGACCCGCGCTGCCGGCTACCGCACCGCCTACCTCTGCCTCACCCGGCCGCGGGCCGAGCTCTACGCCCGCATCAACGCCCGGGTGGAGCAGATGTTTCGCGACGGCCTGGTGGCCGAGGTGCGGGGGCTCGCGCCGCGCCTCGGCCCCACCGCGCGCGGGGCGATCGGCTACCGCGAGTGCCTCGCCTTGCTCGCCGGCGAGCTCACCGAGGGGTCGGCGATCGCCGCCGTCCAGGCCGCCAGCCGCCGCTACGCCAAGCGCCAGCTCACCTGGTTCCGTGGCGTGGCCGGGGTGCGCTTCGTCGACCTGGCGGAGCCGGGTGCCATGGCGGAGGTCCTCACCGTAGCCCGCGCCCTCCTCTCCCCCGAACCGCCCGCATAGAGCCGCCTTGGCGGCGGCCCCTCCTCCACATCGCGCCTCAATGCGTCCCCCCCCTCCGCCACATCGCTGAGAGGGTCAGCGGAGATAGCAATGCAGGCCAAGGTGGGACCGTCCGTAGGGCGGGCTTCGGCCCGCCGAGAACCGTAACTTCTTGAGAACTACCTATCCCCTTGGCTCATGACGGGCGGCGTGGTTCGTAAGGGATTTTTCACCACAGAGACACAGAGGGCACGGAGAACTCCATCAGAAAACAACGGGGGTGTGCAGAGAACTGTGTAAGTGGATTTCAAGGAACCCTGAGGTAAGGAGGAAAGCACCTCTCCTTTGCAATTCTCTGTGCCCTCTGTGTCTCTGTGGTGAGATCGCCCTCCAGGCTCGCGCCGTGATCACCTGGTGACTCCCTCCACCCTGTTGGCGGTATCCCCTCCCCCCAAAATCTTGCCCTCTTTCCAATTGCCCATCGTCGGTCATGAGCTAGGAGCAGTAGGCATTTCTTGAAATGGCGGCGTCGGTCGGCTGAAGCCGACCCTACGGTCTGGTAACCCGATCTTGTTTCCGCTGATCCTCAGAGCGTGAAACGATCAGCGCCGCATCTGCTTTCTGCGTACCCGCGGCTGCGGCCCGCGGGGGCGCTGGCCCATCATCGCGCCGGGAGGCCGCTCCAGGTGGAACTGGTACCACATGTCGCCGTAGTGCTTCATCTTCAACGGCTTGCGGTTCTGCACCGCCTTCAGGTTCGCCTCCAGGCGGGCATCTCCTTCGAGCCTCTTCAGCGCCTGGATGAGGACCTCCTGGGCCTCCTCCCGCCGCCCGAGCTTGAGGAGGCAGTAGGCGTAGAGGGAGGCGAGCATCCCCTCCTTGCGGTTGGTTGCGACCGCCTTCTTGAAGACCTTGTCCATCTCCTCGATGCGCTTCTTGCGCATGTACGCCACCGCGAGCATGCCGCGCGCCATCCAGTGGCGGTTGGCGCTCCTCTCCAGGTAGGGGAGGGCGTCGTCGAATTTGCGCTGGGCGTAGAGGATGACGCCGATCTGGCCGTCCACCTGGCCGCGCAGGAGGAACTGCCAGCGGGTGAGGGGGTAGGTCCCCTTGAGAATCTCCACCGCGCGCTGGGCGTGGCCCTTGGCAAGCAGATCGCCCGCCGCCTTCATCTGCTGCTCCATCTTCTTGCCGATGGTGCGTGACAGGAGGAAGTTGGAGGCGAGGAAGAGGAGGAGCCCCACGGCGAGGCCGTACCCCACGTACCAGTGGAGGGCGAGGCAGACCGCGATGGAGGCGGCGAGGAGAGAGAGGGAGATGAAGAGGCTGATCATGCGATGCGTGCGGGTAGGCCGTAGCGGGTTGGAGAAAAAGGGTGCGCAATCTATCACGGCGGCGCGGCGACGGGCGAACCGCGGCCGCCGTCCGCGAATCCACGGTCTCTCCTTTCTTGACACCTCCCGGCGATCGCAGGTACAACCGCCACCCCTCTGAAGTCGGGGGGGGATCCGGGGGTTATCGTGGGGCTGTGGCGCAGTTGGGAGCGCGCTTGAATGGCATTCAAGAGGTCAGGGGTTCGACTCCCCTCAGCTCCACCAACCTCCTCTCAGTGTGGTGGTCGACCCCTCCCGAGCGCGGGGGGTCGTGTCGATAGAGCGTCCTTCACCCTGCCGCGGCGCTCCTCCATGATGGCGGCCACTGCCCGGGAGGGCCTGCCGCCGTCTTTCGCCAACCTCGTCAGTCTGGAGACCTCGTCATGAGTGTTCGCGTCGCAATCAACGGATTTGGTCGCATCGGCCGCAACGTCTTTCGTGCCAACCACGCCCGTGGTCTGGTGGAGGTGGTGGCGATCAACGACCTCACCGACGCCGCCACCCTCGCCCACCTCCTCAAGTACGACTCGGTCCACGGCACCTTCGCCGCCGACGTCCGTGCCGAGGGCGATGAGCTGGTGGTGGATGGCAAGCACATCAAGGTCTTTGCCGAGCCCGACCCGGCGAAGCTGCCGTGGAAGGAGTTGGGCGTCGAGGTGGTGATGGAGGCGAGCGGCCACTTCCGCAAGCGTGAGCAGGCCGCGGCCCACCTCACCGCCGGTGCGTCCAAGGTGGTCATCTCCGCCCCCTCCCCCGACCCCGACGCCACCTTCGTCATCGGGGTGAACGACGACGGCTACGACCCGGCGAACCACCACGTGGTCTCCAACGCCTCGTGCACCACCAACTGCCTCGCACCGGTGGCCAAGGTGATCCGCGACACCTTCGGTTTCAAGCGCGGCCTGATGACCACCATCCACTCCTACACCAACGACCAGCGCATCCTCGACTTCCCCCACAAGGACCTGCGCCGGGCCCGTGCCGCCAACCTCTCGATGATCCCCACCACCACCGGGGCGGCGCGCGCCGTCGCCCTGGTGATCCCGGAGCTGAAGGGCAAGCTCGACGGCATGTCGGTCCGCGTCCCCACCCCCAACGTCTCGGTGGTCGACCTCACCTGCGAGGTGGAGCGCGAGGTGACCGCGGACGAGGTGAACGCGGCCCTGCGTGCCGCGGCCGCCGGCCCCATGGACGGGATCCTCGGGGTCTCCGACGAGCCCCTGGTCTCCTGCGACTACAACGGCGAGCAGCGCTCCTCGGTGGTCGACGCCGCCTGCACCTCGGTCGCCGGCGGCAGCCTGGTGAAGATCCTCGCCTGGTACGACAACGAGTGGGGTTACTCGTCGCGCCTCCTGGAGATGACCGCCAAGGTCGCCGCCTCGGTGGCGGCGTAGGGGGCGCCTGCGGCGCCCCAGGGGGTGGGGATTGGGGGATGAGGGGGCGGTGCCGGCCTGCGGCCGGCGATGACATCTTCGTGAACGCTCCCCATCGTCATCTCATCCGGCCCGAAGGGCCCCCCACCCCTCACCCCCCATCCCCGCGACCGAAGGGAGCCCCCCATGGACCGCAAGACCCTCGACCAGGTGGAGCTGACCGGCAAGCGCTGCTTCATGCGCTGCGACTTCAACGTCCCGATCCACGACGGGGTGATCGCTGACGACGCCCGCATCCGCCGGGCCCTGCCGTCGATCGAGTACGCCCTCGACCACGGGGCGCGGCTGCTCCTCGCCTCCCACCTCGGCTCCCCCAAGGGGCGCGACCCGGAAAAGTCCCTGGCGCCGGTGGCCGCCCGCCTCTCCGAGCTCCTCGGCCGCGACGTACCGTTGGTCGCCGACTGCATCGGCGACGAGGTCCAGCGCCGGGCGGCGGCCCTGGCCGACGGCGAGGCGCTGCTCCTGGAGAACCTCCGCTACCACGCCGGCGAGAAGAAGAATGAGCCGGATTTTGCCCGGGCGCTGGCCGAGGGGGTGGAGGTCTACTGCAACAACGCCTTCGGCACCTCCCACCGCGCCCACGCCTCGATGGTGGGGATGGTGGCCCACTGCCCGGTGGCCGTCGCCGGCTTCCTCCTGCGCGACGAGGTCGACTACTTCTCCTCGGTCCTCGCCGACCCGGCCCACCCGTTTGTCGCCATCGTCGGCGGCTCCAAGGTCTCCTCGAAGATCGGGGTACTGGAGCACTTGGTGGATCGCGTCGACCGCTTCCTCATCGGCGGCGGCATGGCCTTCACCTTCCTCGCCGCCCAGGGCAAGGAGGTGGGCGGCTCCCTGGTGGAGCGGGAGATGGTCGAGACCGCCCGCACCATCATGGCCAAGGCCGAGGCCCACGGCGTCGGCTTCGACCTGCCGGTGGACTGCGTGGTCGCGTCGGAGATCCAAGAGGATGCGGAGATCCGCATCGCCGACGTGAACGACATCCCCGTCGACCGCAAGGGGCTCGACATCGGCCCGGACACGGTGCGCGCCTGGGAGCCGATCCTGCGCGACGCCAAGCTCGTCGTCTGGAACGGCCCCATGGGGGTCTACGAGCTGGAGGCGTTCCGCTCCGGCACCGCCCACGTCGCCCACATCCTCGCCGAGTCGAAGGCGACCACCATCATCGGCGGTGGCGACACCGCCGACGCGGTCAAGCGGGTGGGGGAGGCGGAGCGGATGACCTTCATCTCCACCGGCGGCGGGGCGTCGCTGGAGCTCTTGGAGGGTAAGACCCTGCCGGCGGTGGCGGTCCTCGACCCTGCGTGAGCGGCTGACCGCGGCCCCCGTGACCGTTACCCTGCGGCCATGGGTCTTGAAGGTCGATTGCTGGCACACCTCAGGCGGGAGCGCCTCTTCGAGAGGGGCTCCGCCGGGGTGGTGGCCTGCTCCGGCGGCGGCGACTCCACGGCGCTGGTCCGTCTGCTCGCACGTCTCGCCCGGCCGCTGCCCCTGACCCTCACGGTCTGCTGTGTCGATCACGGCTTGCGCGGCGCCATCTCGGCGGAGGAGGCCGCCTTCGTGGAGGGGGTGGCCGCGGAGCTGGGGCTCCCCTTTCGCCTCTGCCGCCTCGACCCGGCCGCCCTCCGGCGGCCCGGCTGCTCCCTCCAGGCCGTGGCGCGGGAGGCCCGCTACGCCGCCCTGGAGGCGGTGCGTGGGGAGGTGGGGGCGGGGTGGATCGCCACCGGACACACCGCCGACGACGTGGCCGAGACGGTGGTGATGAATTTGCTGAAGGGCTCCGCCCGCCCCCTGGGGATCGCGGCGCGGCGCGGCCGGGTGGTGCGGCCGCTCCTCCCCTTTGGCCACGCCGAGCTCACCGGCTGGCTCGCGGCGCAGGGGCTGGCGTGGCGCGAGGACGCCTCGAACCGCGACCTCCACTACCTGCGCGCCCGGGTGCGTCACGAGGTCGTGCCGGTGCTCGCCGCGGTGAACCCGGCCCTGGCCCGGGTCCTCGGCCACACCGCCGAGCTCCTCGGCGAGGAGGAGCGCTACCTGGATGCCCAGCTCGCCCCCCACCTCGACCTGATCGAGCCGGTGGCGGGCGGGGTGGAGGTGGCGGTGGCCGCGGTCGCCGCCCTGCCCCTGGCCCTGCGCCGGCGCCTCCTGCGCACCGCCTGCCACCGGATCGGCCTGGTGAAGGAGCTGGGGTTCGTCCACGTGGAGCAGGTGCGCACACTCCTCGACGGCGAGGCCGGCGCCGGTGAGGTCCACCTCCCGGGCGGCCGGGTGGCGGCGCGGCAGTACGGCCGCCTCTACCTCGGCAGTGCGCGGCCGTCGCCGCCCGTCGCCGACTTTGAGGTGGCGGTGGCGGCGGGGCGGGCGGAGCTCCCCGAACTCGGCGTGGCACTGGAGCTCACCCGCCAGCGGCCACCGGGCGACGCCCTCGCCCTCGACGGGCGGATCTTGGAGGGTCGCCTGGTGGTGCGGACGCCGCGGCCGGGCGATCGCCTCAGGCCTGCCGGCATGGGGGGGCGGAGGAAGCGGCTCGCGGCCCTGTTCGTCGACGCCAAGCTCCCGGCCGCCGAGCGGCCGCGCACGCCGCTGCTGGTGGCCGACGGCGAGATCGTCGCGGTGGGGACGTGGCGCCTCGCCGAGGGGTGGGTGCCGGCCCCGGATGCGGAGAGGGTGTGGTTGCGGTACACACCCCTTCCCGCCGTCGGTAGTGGATGACCTAATGAAGCTGACGACCCCCGACATCGATGGAGCGGCGCCCCGCGCCGCTCACCGTACCGAGCTGGTGGGGCTCACCCGCGAGGAGCTCACCGAGTTTGCGGTGGCCAACAACATGCGCCCCTTTCGCGGCCAGCAGCTCGTCGAGTGGATCTACCGCCACGGGGTCAACGACTTCGCCGCGATGACCAACATCGCCCGCGTCGATCGCGAGCGGTTCGCCGAGATCGCCACCATCTCCACCCTCTCCGTGAAGCGTGAGGAGCGCTCGACCGACGGCACCCGCAAGTTCCTCTTCGAGCTCGCCGACCGCAAGACCGTGGAGACGGTCCTCATCCCCGAGGGGGAGCGGCGGACCCTCTGCCTCTCCACCCAGGTGGGGTGCGCCATGGGGTGTCGCTTCTGCCTCACCGCCCAGCAGGGGCTGGAGCGCCACCTCACCGCCGGGGAGATCGTCGACCAGCTCCTCTCCGTCCAGCGGCTCACCGGCGAGCGGATGACCAACGCCGTCTTCATGGGCATGGGCGAGCCGCTGCACAACTTTGACGCGGTCGTGCGCGCGGTGCAGGTCCTCACCGACGACCGCGGTATCGGCCTCTCCGCCCGCCGGGTGACCGTCTCCACCTCCGGCCTGGTGCCCAAGATCCACGACCTCATCCACGCCCAGGGGGTGCGCTTCGCCCTCGCCGTGTCACTGAATGCGACCACCGACACCGTCCGCGACGAGGTGATGCCGATCAACCGCCGCTACCCGATCCGCGAGCTCGTCGGCGCCCTGGAGGCGTATTCGCGTGAGCGGCGCGACATGGGGTTCGTCGAGTACGTCTTGCTCGGCGGGGTGAACGACACGGTCGCCGATGCCCACCGTCTGGCGAATCTCCTCAGGCGGGTGCGGTGCAAGATCAACCTGATCCCGTACAACGCGGTGGCCGGGGCGGCGTACGAGGCGCCCACCGGTGAGGCGGTGGAGGATTTCCGCCAGATCCTCCTCGCGGAGGGGTACTCGGTCTTTACGCGCAAGGCGCGGGGGGACGATATCAGCGCCGCCTGCGGCCAACTCCGCCAGGAGACGGGCGGCTGATGCACGCCATCTTTGCGTCACGTCCTCGGCCGTTCCGCCTCAACGTAGCGCTGCTACGCCTCGGCGGCCCGGCCTGCGGGTCGACGCAAATCTGACGCACCTCAGCCGCCCTACAGATGGGAGCGTGGCGGTGTCTGGCAACGGGGTGACGGGCGCGTCTGGCACTGCATCTTCGCGCCGCGTCCTCGGCCGGGATCCTCGACGTACAACCGGTACGCCTGCGGGCCGCTCCGTTGTTCGGTCTTGGACCCCATGGTAGCGTCGCGCCACCATGGGGCTCGGTGGACAACTGGGCCCGCCGTGCCGATCTTGTGCCGTGCGGACCGGTGGTGGTCGCCCTCGCCGAGGGCCTGCCGGTCGATCGTGACTGGAGTCTCTGACGCGTGAACGCCTTCTACAAAAATCTCTCTCTCTGGCTCGTGATCGGGGTGATCATGGTCCTGTTGTTCAACCTCTTTCAGGGGCCGCAGGCGCCGAGTGGGGAGATGGCGTTCTCCGAGTTCCTCGCCCACGTGGACGACGGCGATGTGAGCGAGGTGGTGATCCAGGAGCGCAACATCGCCGGCCGTCTGAAGGACGGCACCCCCTTCCATACCTACTCCGCGGATTACCCGGACTTGGTGCAGGAGCTGAAGAAGGAGGGGGTGGCGATCTCGGCCCGGCCGCCGAAGCAGACCCCTCTCTACCTCCAGGTGCTGCTGTCGTGGGCGCCGTTCATCCTCCTCTTCGGGGTGTGGATCTTCTTCATGCGCCAGATGCAGGGGGGGGGGAACCGCGCCCTCTCGTTCGGGAAGAGCCGTGCCAAGCTGCAGACCGATCAGAGCCAGAAGGTGACCTTCGACGACGTCGCCGGCATCCCGGAGGCGAAGGAGGAGCTCACCGAGATTGTCGACTTTCTCAAGGACCCGAAGAAGTTCCAGGACCTCGGCGGGCGTATCCCCCGCGGGGTGCTGCTCATGGGGGCGCCGGGGACCGGCAAGACCCTGCTCGCCAAGGCGATTGCCGGTGAGGCGGGGGTCCCCTTTTTCTCTATCTCCGGCTCTGAGTTCGTCGAGATGTTCGTCGGTGTCGGCGCCTCGCGGGTGCGCGACCTCTTCGAGCAGGGCAAGAAGCACGCCCCGTGCATCATCTTCATCGACGAGATCGACGCGGTCGGTCGCCACCGCGGCGCCGGTCTCGGCGGCGGTCACGACGAGCGCGAGCAGACCCTCAACCAGCTCCTGGTGGAGATGGACGGCTTCGAGACGGAGGAGGGGGTGATCCTCATCGCCGCCACCAACCGTCCCGACGTCCTCGACCCGGCGCTGCTGCGTCCCGGCCGCTTCGACCGCCAGGTGATGGTGCCCAACCCGGACATCAAGGGTAGGCAGAAGATCCTCGAGATCCACGGCCGCGATAAGCCCCTGGCGGACGATGTCGACCTGAGCGAGATCGCCCGCGGCACCCCGGGCTTCTCCGGCGCCGACCTCGCCAACCTCCTCAACGAGGCGGCCCTGCTGGCGGCGCGCCGGAATGAGACGAAGGTTCGCCGCCAGGATTTGGAGGCGGCAAAGGACAAGGTGACCATGGGGGTCGAGCGCAAGTCGACGGTGATGTCCGAGGACGAACGGGTCAGTACCGCCTACCACGAGTCGGGCCACGTCCTGGTGGCCCGCCTGATCCCCGGCACCGACCCGGTCCACAAGGTGAGCATTATCCCGCGCGGTCGCGCCCTGGGCGTCACCCTGCAACTGCCGGTGGAGGACCGCTACACCAAGGATGCGGAGGAGCTCAACGCCTCCATTGCCATCCTCATGGGCGGCCGCTCCGCCGAGGAGCTCCAGTTCGGCCATGTCACCACCGGGGCGAGCAACGACATCGAGCGTGCCACCCAGCTCGCCCGCAAGATGGTGTGCGAGTGGGGGATGAGCGAGCGCCTCGGGCCGCTGTCGTTCGGCAAGAATGACGAGCAGATCTTCCTCGGCCGGGAGATCTCCCAGCACCGGGACTACTCGGAGGAGACGGCGCAGTACATCGACGAGGAGGTCCGGCGGATCGTCATGGACGGCTACGAGCGGGCGCGCACCCTGCTGAAGGACAACTTCGACGCCCTCAAGCGGCTCGCCGACACCCTCCTGGAGCGCGAGACCCTGGAGCGGGAGGAGATCAGCGCGCTCCTCCGGGGCGAGGAGCTGGCGCCGTTGGTGGTGTGAGGGGCGCGCTGGGCGCGCCCCAGGGATGGAGGGTGGGGGGTGGGGGAAGGACGGCCCTGCGGGTCGAACCATTGAGATCGCCAACTCGAAACGACGATTTCGTCGGCCAGAGGCCGGCGCCTCTATCGGGCCCCCGGGGTGTGTGGCGGATTCCGCACCTCCCGCACACATGCCAATGAATCCCGACGAGCAGAGTCGTGGTTGCAGCCCGGCAGGCCGCCCCCCCCTCCCCCCTCCCCCATCCCCCACCCCCGACGCGCCGCGCGCCCTGACCGCTGGCCCCTACCGCCTCCCCCTTGGTCCCAGGCCGCTGCTCATGGGGGTGGTGAATGTTACCCCCGACTCCTTCTCCGACGGCGGCCGCTTCCTGGAGCCGACCGCGGCGATTCGCCACGGGGTCCGGCTGGCGCAGGAGGGGGCGGCGATCCTCGACCTCGGGGCCGAGTCGACCCGCCCGGGTGCGACGCCGGTCCCTGTCGACGAGCAGCTCCGGCGCCTCCTGCCGGTGGTCCGTGGCCTGGTAGGGGAGGTGGCGGTGCCCCTCTCCATCGACACCACCTGTGCGGCGGTGGCCGCGGCGTGTCTCGACGCCGGTGCGACCATGGTCAACGACATCTCCGGCCTCACCTTCGACCGCGAAATGGCGGCCACGGTGGCGGCGACCGACGCCGCCCTGGTCCTCATGCACTGCCCGGCGCCGCCGGCGGTGATGCAGGCCCACGCCCGCTACGACGACGTGGTGGCCGAGGTGGTGGGGGCCCTGGGGGCGGCGGTCGGTCGCGCCGAGCAGGCGGGGATCGGTCGCGATCGGCTGGCGGTCGACCCGGGCCTCGGCTTCGGTAAGTCCGCTGGACACAACTGGGATATTTTACGCCATCTCGACGCCCTCGCCGGCCTCCATCTGCCACGGCTCATCGGTGCATCGCGTAAATCATTTATTGGTATCGCCCTCGGTGACGAGAAGGAGCCTGTGGGGGTAGGTGATCGTCTGGAGGGCTCTCTGGCGGTTGCCATGTGGTGTGCCCTGGCAGGTGTGGAGCTGCTTCGTGTCCACGATGTTGACGCCACGGCCCGAGTGTTGAAAATGGCTGAAATGCTTATTAGTTAGCCGTTTTTTTCGATTCCCGCTGTCCCCCGCCAACCTCACCGATCCAGCCCATCCACCCGACACCGTATTTACGTTGCCCGCGAACCCGCCGTGGAACCCCTCGATCAGCTCCTCCACGTCATCGCCGGCGTCCGTGTGCCGCAGGACCTGATCGACATCGGTATCGTTGCCTTTGTCATCTACCGCGTCCTCCTTCTGGTGAAGGGGACCCGGGCGTTGTACATGCTCTACGGGGTGGTGGTGATCGCCGGGGTCGCCTATCTCTCGGCGTGGGGTCAGCTCTATGCGATCAACTGGCTGCTGTCGCACGTCTGGTCGTATTTGCTGCTCGCCATCGTGATCATCTTCCAGCCGGAGATCCGCCGCGCCCTGGCGGAGATGGGGCAGCGGCCTCTGCGCCACGGGAGCCGTGCGGGCCGCTGGGAGGTGGTGATCGACGATCTGGTCACCGCCGCGGCGAACATGGCGGAGCAGCGGATTGGGGCGCTGATGGTGATCGAGCGCAACACCCCGATCAGCGACCTCATCCAGGTGGGGACGCCCCTGAACGCGATCCTCACCAAGGAGCTGTTGAAGTCGATCTTCGTCCACGGCTCGCCCATCCACGACGGCGCGGTGGTGATCCGCGACGGCGAGGTGGTCTCCGCCGGCTGCTTCCTGCCGATCAGCCTCTCCTCCGGCATCGCCCAGGAGCTCGGCACCCGCCACCGGGCGGCGATCGGCCTCACCGCCGAGTCGGACGCGGTGGTGATCGTCGTCTCCGAGGAGTCGGGGACCATCGGCCTGGCGGTGGAGGGGCGGATCCTCCGCCACCTCGACCCGGCCCGCCTCCACCGCCGCCTCTCCGAGCTCCTCCTGCCCGCCCTGTCCACCTACCGCCGGCGCTGGCCGTGGCGCCGCGCCGCCGCCTGATCCCCCGCCTTGTTCGAGAACCTCCCCCTCAAGCTCCTCTCCATCCTCCTCGCGTCGCTGGTGTGGCTCTTCGTGATGGGGGAGGAGCACTCGGAGCGCAGCTACACGGTGCCGGTGCAGATCAGCCGCCTCGCCGAGGGGCTGGTCCTCCTCAACGAGGAGGACTACGTGGTCGAGGTGCGGGTCTCCGGACCGCGCGGCATCCTCAACAACCTCTCCGACGACGACTTCGCCGCCACCCTCGACCTCGCCCCGTACGGCAAGGGGGAGGTGGACGTGCCGATCCCGAAGGAGGCGATCCTCTCCCCCAAGGGGGTGAGCATCACCCGTATCCGGCCGGCCACCATCCGCGTCCACCTCGATTCGGTGGTGGAGAAGGAGATCCCCCTGAAGGGGGTGGTCCACGGCGATCCGGCGGCCGGCTACGAGGTGGGTGGGGTGGAGCTGGAGCCGGCCTCTCTGCGCCTCACCGGCCCGGAGAGCCTGCTGGCGCAGATCACCGAGATCCCCACCACCCCGATCGACGTGACCGGCCTCACCGGCAACGCCACCCTGCCGGTGCAGGTGGACTTCCAGCGCCACCTCGTCTCCTGGCCGCCGCGACCCCTCCTCGCCCAGGTGAAGGTGAGCCCGCGGATGGTGACCCGGACCCTGCCGGTGGCGATGGAGGTCACCGGCAAGGTGCGTGACGGCTACCAGGTGACCAAGGTGGAGGTGGCCCCGGCGTCGGTGTCGGTGCGCGGGCCGCAGCGGGTGGTGGAGCGGCTCGCAAAGGTGAGCGCGGGGGAGGTGGAGGTTACCGGCCGCCACCGCTCCCTGAGCCGGAGGCGGACCCTGGCGCCGCCGGCGGACGGGGTGACCTTCCCGGAGGGGGATCGCGTCTCCCTGCGGGTCGAGATCACCGAACGGCTGGAGGAGCGGGTGGTCGAGGTCCACGCCAACCTGCACGGTGAGGTCGATCCGGATTACCAGGTCGGTGCGGTGCAGGTCGTCCCTGATCGCGTTCGTCTCCGTGGCCCCCACCACACGGTGGCGAAGATGAAGCGGGTCGAGACGGTGGCGGTGGAGATCGACGGCGCCCGCCGTCTCATCACCGCCCACCCGCACCTCCGCCTGCCCACCGGGGTACGGCGGGTCGACGATGGCTCCACCCTCACGGTGATCGTCCCGGTGGAGGAGCGAATCATCAGCCGCACCCTGCCGGTCCATCCCAACTTCAACGACGACCTCCCTGCCGGGCTTCGGGTGAAGCGGCTCACCACGCGGCCGTCGGAGGTGGAGGTCACCGGACCCGCGCGCCGTCTTCGCGACCTCGACCAGGTGGCGACGCGCGCCCTCGTCTATCCGAAGGCGCCGGGGACCTATCCCATGCCGGCGGTGGCCCTCGCCCTCCCCGAGGGGGCCTCGAAGGTGGTCCCGGGCCAGGTGGCAATCTCCCTCACCCTGGCGACGCCGTCGCTGCGTCGCCGCCTGCCGGTCCACCCCACCCTTGAGGGGGTACTGCCCGCGGGGCTTCGTCTCACCGAGGTGGTGGTGAAGCCGGGTCAGGTGGAGGTGAGCGGCCCCGAGGCGAAGCTGGAGGCGGTCACGGAGCTCGCCACCGAGCCGATATCCCTAGCACGGGTGGGGGCGACCCGGTCGCTCACCGTCCACGTTGTCGCCCCGGCCGGGGTGGAGGTGGCCACCCCGGAGGTGGCCGTGACCCTGACCATCGAGTCGGAGAGGTAGGAGGACAACCATGGAACGCAAGATCTTCGGAACCGACGGCGTGCGCGGGGTGGCGAACGTCTATCCCATCGACGGGGAGACGGCCATGCGCCTCGGCCGCGCCGCCGCCCACATCTTCAAGCGCGGCGCCGACCGCCGCCACCGGATCGTCATCGGCAAGGATACGCGGCTCTCCGGCTACCTCCTCGAGTTCGCCCTCGCCTCCGGCATCTGCTCCATGGGGGTCGACGTCACCTTTGTCGGGCCGCTCCCCACCCCCGGCATCGCCTTCATCACCAAGGGGCTCCGGGCGGACGCCGGGATCGTCATCTCCGCCTCCCACAACCCATACATGGACAACGGCATCAAGTTCTTCGGCCCCGAGGGGTACAAGCTCCCAGATCAGGTGGAGCGGGAGATCGAGGAGCTGGTGCTCACCGGCAAGATCGACGACATCCGCCCCACCGCCGAGGAGGTCGGCTCCGCCTTTCGTCAGGAGGACGCGGTCGGCCGCTACGTCTCCTACCTGAAGACCGCCTTCTCCAACCACCACGACCTGGAGGGGGTGCGGATGGTGATCGACGCCGGCCACGGCGCCACCTACCGGGTGGCGCCCCTGGTCTTCTCCGAGCTCGGTGCGGAGACCATCGTCATCAACGACGCCCCGGACGGCACCAACATCAACGACGGCTGCGGCTCCACCCAACCGGAGGGGATGCGCGAGGCGGTGAAGGCGTACCGCGCCGACTTCGGCGTCGCCTTCGACGGCGACGGCGACCGGGTGATCATGGCCGATGAGCGTGGCGAGTTGGTGGACGGCGACCACTGCCTCGCCATCGCGGCGCTGGCCATGCAGCGCGACGGCAGCCTCCGCGACGACACGGTGGTCGCCACGGTGATGTCCAACCTCGGTCTGGAGGTCTGCATGCGCGAGCACCAGATCCGGCTGATGCGCACCCAGGTGGGGGATCGCTACGTCGTCGAGGAGATGGTCAAGGGCGGCTACAACCTCGGTGGTGAGCAGTCGGGCCACGTCATCTTCCGCGACTGGAACACCACCGGCGACGGGGTCCTCACGGCGCTCAGGATCATCGACATCTGCCGCGGCCAGGAGCGGCCGTTGTCGGAGCTCTCCGCGGTGATGGACGACTACCCGCAGGTGATCCGCAACGTGGTGGTGAAGTCCAAGCCGGCCATCGACGGCCTCGACGGCGTCGGTGAATCGATCCGCGACGCCGAGGCCACCCTCGGCGACCGTGGCCGCGTCCTGGTGCGCTACTCCGGCACCGAGCCCAAGGCGCGGGTGATGGTCGAGGGGGAAGACGACACCACCGTCGCCCGCCTCGCCGACCAGATCGCCGGGCGCCTCGCCGAGGCGATCGGCTGACGCCGATCGCCTATCCCAGCCGCCCCATCGAGCGGAACTTGGCGTAGCGCTGCTCGACGAGGTCGTCGCGATCGAGCGGGGTGAGCTCGGCCAGGGCCTCACGCACCTGCTCGGCGACCGCCGCGGTGGTCATCTCCGGCTGGGTGTGGGCGCCGCCCACCGGCTCGTCGATGATCCCGTCGATGATCCCGAAGCCCAGGAGGTCCTTGGCGGTGAGCTTCAGGGCCTCCGCCGCCTTCTCCGCCTTGGTGGCGTCCTTCCACAGGATCGCCGCGCACCCCTCCGGCGAGATCACCGAGTAGATCGAGTGCTGGAGCATGTAGACGCGGTTCGCCACCGCGATCGCAAGGGCACCGCCGGAGCCGCCCTCGCCGGTAATCACCGTGACCACCGGCACCGGCAGGCGGGACATCACCCGCTGGCACTCGGCGATCGCCTGCGCCTGGCCCCGCTCCTCCGCGTCGAGCCCCGGGAATGCCCCCGGCGTATCGACGAAGGTGATCAGGGGCAGGCGGAACTTCGCCGCCATCCGCATCAGCCGGATCGCCTTGCGGTACCCCTCCGGCTTGGGCATGCCGAAGTTGCGGCGGATGTTCTCCTTGGTGGTCCGCCCCTTCTGGTGGCCGATGATCACCACCCCAATCTCACCGATGCGCCCCAACCCGCCCACCAGGGCCGGGTCGTCGGCGAAGGCGCGGTCGCCGGCGAGCTCCTGAAAGTCGTCGGTGAGCCGGGCGATGTAGTCGAGGGAGAAGGGGCGCTTCGGGTGGCGGGCGAAGCGCGCCGTGTCCCACGGGCTAAGCTGCTCGTCGGCGGCGCGGCGCAGGTGGGTGTACTTCTCCTCCAGCTCCTTGAGCTCGGCGGTGAGGTCGAGCCCCTCCTCCTCGTGCAGCAGCCGCAGCTTGCGGATGTGCGCCTCCAGGGTGGAGAGGGCCTCCTCTTTCGGTTGTTCACTCATGCAGATCGCCTCGGCGGCGGCAATCTACTACGGCGGCGGGGGGGCGAGAAGGCGTCAAACCGTCCTGCGGATCGCCCCTCGGATCCACGGTTCAAGGTGGTCGAAGTCCGAGCGCCCCGCCTCCAGGAGGCCGACGAGAAAGGTGTGCGCCGCCTTGGCCTCGACCTGGAGCCGCCATCCGTTGAGGCGCAGAAAGACATCGGTGGCGAAGAAGGCCACCCGCTTGTTGCCGTCGACAAAGGGGTGGTTCATGAGCAGGGACTCGAAGAGGGCCGCCGCCATCTCCACGAGATCTGCGTAGTAGCCCGTCCGCGGGCGGTAGAGGGCGCTCTCCAGGAGGCCGAGGTCCCGAACCTCCGGTGGTCCGCCGAAGCGCTCCACCAGCCGGGCATGGATCGCCAGGACCTCGTCCAGCGACAGGTGACGGACCGCGTCACCGGCCAAGGCGGCGCCCCAGCTCCTCGTTGGCGGTGATGGAGTCCTCCAGGTGTGCCAGGACCTCAGGCCGGACCCTCCGCCGCCGCAGGTAGTCGCGTACCGCCTCGGTGAGGAGACCGGAGATGTTCTGGTGCGACTCCCGCGCCAACGCCCGCAGCTCCTCCCACGCCTCGGCATCGATCTTCGAGCTGATCTTGATGGCAGCCATGGGTTGAGAGATATCCGGGGTCGTCATGACATGTCAAGACGAATGGTTTTGGCGTCGCGAAGAACATCACCGGAAGCCGATCTCGATTGCCTCGCCCATCTCCTGGCGGAGCTCGGCGAGGAGGTCGTCGGAGGGGTGGATGGCGAGGTCGCGGCCGGCGCGGATGCGGACGCGGTCGCCGCCGGGGAGGTGCAGGTGGAGGAAGAGCGGGGTGTCGCCCGGGTGCTGGCTCAGGATCTGGCGCAGGACCCGGTAGTCCTCCGGACCCTGGCGGCTCCGCCTGAGGGTGATCTCCGCCGCCTGGGCGACGCTGGCCCGGTGGTCCGCCAGAGGTACCAGGGAGTCGGCACGCAGGGAGGAGCCGCGCTCGCCCACCTGCAGGCGGCCGGAGATGACCACCGGCTCGCGCGAGGCGAGGAGGTGCTCCACCTCCCGGTAGATGCGGGAGAAGAGCATCACCTCCAACAGCCCGGTCATCCCCTCGACGGTGAGGATGGCGAAGCGGTCGCCCTGCTTGTTCACCTTGGTGACCACCTTCTGGATCAGCCCCACCACCGTCGCCTTGCCCTCCTCCTTCCACGTCTGGAGGGTGGCGATGTCGCAGGTGGCGTAGCGGCGGATCTCCTCCCTGTAGTGGGTGAGGGGGTGGCCGGAGATGTAGAAGCCGAGGGCCTCCTTCTCGTGCTCCAGGCGCAGCCGCTCGGGCCACGGCTCGACCGGCGCCATCTCCGCTACCAGGTCGCTGGTGGCCACCTCCAGGGTGTCGAGGAGGCTCCCCTGGCCCGACGCCTGCTCCCTGAGGGCCTGGCTCGCCGCGGCCAGGGCCGGCTCCAGGTTGGCCATGAGCTGTGCCCGGTTCGGGTGGATCGAGTCGAAGGCGCCGGACTTCACCAGGGCCTCCATCATCCGCCGGTTCGGGTGGACGTGGGCGATCCGCTCGCAAAACTCCACCATCGAGGTGAAGGGGCCGCCCTCGCGCCGTGCCGCCACCACCGCGTCGATCGCCCCGGCGCCCACGTTCTTCACCGCCGCCAGGCCGAAGCGGATCGCCTTGCCCTCCACCCGGAAGGCGCCGGTGGAGAGGTTGACGTCCGGCGGCAGGACGTCGATGCCGCTCTCCCGGCAGTGGTGGACGTACTTCACCACCTTGTCGGTGTTGTCCATGTCCGCGGAGATGATCGCGGCCATGAAGGCGACCGGGTGGTGCGCCTTCAGGTACGCCGTCTGGTAGGTGACCACCGCGTAGGCGGCGGAGTGCGACTTGTTGAAGCCGTACTTGGCGAACTCCGCCATCAGCCCGAAGATCGCCTCAGCCTTGTCGTGGTCGACGCCCCGCGCGTCGGCGCCGCTGAGGAACCGCTCGCGCTGGCGCGCCATCTCCGCGGCGTCCTTCTTGCCCATGGCCCGGCGCAGGAGGTCCGCCTCCCCCAGCGAGTAGCCGGCGAGGACGGCGGCGATCTGCATCACCTGCTCCTGGTAGAGGATGAGGCCGTAGCTGTCCTTGAGGATCGGCTCCAGCTCCGGCAGCAGGTAGGTGATCGGTTTGCGGCCGTGGCGGCACTCGATGAAGTCATCCACCATGCCCGAGCCGAGCGGCCCCGGGCGGTAGAGGGCGACCAGCGCCACGATATCTTCGAAGCGGCGCGGTTGCAGCTTGATGAGGTACTCGCGGATGCCGCCCGATTCGAGCTGGAAGATGCCGGTGTTGTCGCCGCGACACAGCAGGTCGAAGGTCGCCGGGTCGTCGAGGGTGAGGTCGTCGAGGATGAGCGGCGGCGCCCCCCTCGCCTGAAGCTCCTCATTGGCGAGCTTCACCCCCTGGTCGATCACCGTCAGGGTCTTGAGGCCGAGGAAGTCGAACTTCACCAACCCCACCTTCTCCACGTACCGCTTGTCGTACTGGGTGACCACGTCGCCTTCAGGGGTGACGAACAGGGGGGTGTGCTCGCGAAGCGGTCGGTCGCCGATGACCACCCCGGCGGCGTGGGTGGAGGCGTGGCGGTTGAGCCCCTCCAGGTCCAGGGCGTAGCGGACTACCTCGGCGATGCGCTCGTCCCCCTCGGCCAGCTCGCGCAACCGCGGCTCCTGCTCCAGGGCCTCCTTGAGGGTGATGCCGAGCTCGTTGGGGACCAGCTTCGCCAGTTTGTCGCACTCGGCGTAGGGGAGTTCCAGGACCCGCCCCACGTCGCGCAATATCGCCCGCGCCTGCATCGTCCCGAAGGTGATGATCTGCGCCACCGCCTCCTTGCCGTACCCCTTCTCCACCGAGTACTTACGGCGCACGTAGTCGAAGACCTCGCCGCGCCGGTCCATGCAGAAGTCCATGTCGATGTCCGGCATGGAGACCCGCTCCGGGTTGAGGAAGCGCTCGAACAGGAGGTCGTAGGGGAGCGGGTCGAGGTCGGTGATCCCGAGGCAGTAGGCGACCAGGGAGCCGGCGGCCGAGCCGCGCCCCGGCCCCACCGGGATGTCGTGCGCCTTGGCGTAGCGGACAAAGTCCCAGACGATGAGGAAGTAGCCGGGGAAGCCCATCTCCTCGATGATGGAGAGCTCGTGGTCGATCTGGGCTTCGTAGTCGGCGCGCGTGTGACGTTCCGGCGGCCGTTGCGCCAGCCGCCGCTCCAGCCCCTCGGCCACCAGGTGGCGGACGTAGTCGATGGGCCGCGCGAACGGTTCGGGGATCTCGAAGGAGGGGAGGTAGGTGTGGGAGAGGTCGAGCTCGAAGGTGCACCGCTCGGCGATCGCCGCGGTGTTGGCGATCGCCTCCGGGACATCGGCGAAGAGCTCCGCCATCTCCGCGCGGGTGCGGAAGTAGAGCTGGTCGGTGGCGTAGCGCCACCGGTTCGGATCGGAGCGGGTGGTGGACTGTTGCAGGCACATGAGGATCTCGTGCGCCGCGGCGGTCTCCCGCGCCAGGTAGTGGCAGTCGTTGGTCGCCACCAGGGGAATCCCCAGCTCGGCGCCGAGCTCGATGAGCCCCTGGTTCACCTCCTCCTGGCCGTCGATCCCGTGGCGCTGGAGCTCCAGGTAGAAGTTGCCGTCGCCGAGGATCTCCCGGTATTGCGCCGCCGCCTGCCGCGCTCCCTCCCGATCACCGTTCCGCAGCAGCCGCGGCACCTCGCCGCCGAGGCACGACGAGAGGCCGATGAGCCCCTCGGCTCGCGACCCGAGGACCTGCTTGTCGATCCGCGGCTTGTAGTAGAAGCCGTCGAGGTAGCCGGTGGAGACCAGGGAGAGGAGGTTTTTGTAACCGGTCTCGTTGGTCGCCAGGAGGACGAGGTGGTAGGTCTGCGGCATCCCCACGTGGTGGCGCTTGTCCTCCAGTGTGGTGGGCGACAGATAGACCTCGCAGCCGATGATCGGCTTGATCCCCTGCTTTTTCGCCGCGAGGAAGAAGTCGACGGCGCCGAAGAGGTTGCCGTGGTCGGTGATCGCCACCGCCGTCTGGCCGTCGTCCACGGCGCGGGCGCACATCTCCCCCACCTTCATCGCCCCGTCGAGGAGCGAGTACTGGGTGTGGCAGTGGAGGTGGACGAAGGGGGGAGCGTCGCTCATGGTCGGGAGCGGCGATCCTAGCGCCCACCGAGGGGGAACCGAAGGGGGAGCGCTGCCGTAGACGGCCGGCTATTGACGACGAGCAGGGGGGAGGCGGGGGCGCCCGGTATCGGCACCTCCCGCCTCCCCTGACCCACCGCTACCGCCTAGTCGTCGTGGTGGCGCCGGTGGTGATCCTTCTTCTCTTTCTTCTCTTTCTTCTCCTTCTTCTTGTGATCGTCCTTCTGGTGATCATCGTCTCCACCATTCCCCGTGGGGGGGCAGATGGCGTCGCTGCCGTCACAGTCCTCGTCGATACCGTTGCCGCAGATCTCCATCGCGCCCGGGTGGATCATGGGGTCGGCGTCGTTGCAGTCGCTGCCGCCGCAGGCGGCCTCGGTGAAGCCGTCGCCGTCCATGTCGGGGCAGGTGGGCTGGCACCCCTCGTCCACCATGCCGTCACAGTCGTTGTCGATCCCGTCGCCGCAGACCTCGGTGGCGGCCGGGTTGATGGCGGCATCGTTGTCGTCGCAGTCGACCGGGCCGCAGGCGCCGCCCTCCACGGCGAAGCCGTCACCGTCGGCGTCGGTGCACGCCGGGGCGCAGCCCACGGCGCTCGGATCCTGGGCGTCGATCAGGCTGTCGCAGTCGTTGTCGATGCCGTCGGTGCAGATCTCCGCGGCGGCCGGGTTCACCATCGCGTTGGTGTCATCGCAGTCGACCGGGCCGCAGGCGCCGCCCTCCACGGCGAAGCCGTCACCGTCCGCGTCGGTGCACGCCGGCGTCGAGCAGGGGCTGTCACCGGGACAGAAGAAGCAGAGGTCGCCGGCGAGAAATGCGTCCTTCTGGGGGGTGGAGATCTTTTTCCCCGCCGGGTCGTGGCACAGGAGGCAGGGGTCATTGCCCGGGAAGTTGGAGAATGGTTGCGATGGGCAGAAGGCGTCTACCTGCATGGCGTAGGAGGGGCGTGCTTCGGCAGCCGGGGAGAGGGCCGCCAGCAGGCCGATGGTGGCGGCTATAGTGAGGAGCTTCGTGGTTTTCATGGTGAAAAGGTCTCCGAGAATCAGGGTTTTGGGGAAAAGAGGTGCACAACCGGGAGGGTTCGAAGAGGCGCGCTCTCCCCGATGCCGCCACGGAGTGACCCGCTCTGCTGGCGGTAAGCAAGCCGTGTGCCATAGCTGTCGTGTCGGCGTGTCCTGGACATAGCCCTCGCGAAATCAAGAGGTTGTCTTCTCGTTGGTGTATGCGGTGGAGGGGGACGGTGGCGATGGTGTCGCCCCTAGACCGACACTCGCATGGGAAGTTCCGGGTAAAACCCGTGCGGTTGTTGCGTTGACGCTATAGGAGATTACCGACACGCCATCGCGGGGCCGCCTATTTCCCTCTTCACCGCCGCGGAGTAGGAAGGGGGGATGGGTGGAACCAACACCACGCCCGCAGCCGAGAGGAGCCTCTTCCTCTGCCTCCAGGGGCTCGGCAACCTCATCCTGGCCGAGCCGGCGATCGCCGCGGCCGAGGCGCGCCGCCCGGAGGCGACGGTGACCGTGCTGGTGCGGCGGCGGGCCTACATGCCGCTGATCGCCGCCCACCCGGCGGTGGACGAGGTGGTCGCCCTCTCCCCGGCGACCCTGCTCGCCCTGCGTCGCCGCCGCTTCGACCGGAGCTACACCTGCTTTCCGGCGAACGACTACCGCTTCGACCTCATCACCCGCCTGGCAGGGGCGCGACAGCGGGTCGGCCACCGCTACCCGCTGCGCAAGCGGCTCCGGTTGCCGGCCACCTACACCCGCGAGGTCCCGGTGGCGGTGGCGGACGACGTGCAGCAGAACCTCAACCTGGTGGCCGCGGGGCTGGATGCCCGGCCGCCGCGCCTGGCGGTGGCGCCGGTGGCGGCGCCGACACCCCTCCTCGGGGTCCACCCGGGCTCCTCCACCGCCCACCGCATGGCCCTCAAGCGGTGGCCCGCCGGCCACTTCCGGGGGGTGATCGAACGGGCCCTCGGCGAGCGACCCGACCTCACCGTGTGGCTCTTTGCCGGCCCGGAGGAGGGCGAGCTGGTGGCGTCGATCGCCGCCGGCCTCGGAGAGCGCGTGGTGGTGGTCACCGACCTGCCGCTGATGGAGGTGGCACAACGCATCGCCGCCTGCACCTGCTTCCTGGCCAACGACTCGGGCCTCATGCACCTCGCCGTCGCCGTCGGCGTCCCCACGGTCGGCCTCTTCGGCCCCACCGACCCGGCGCGCACCGCGCCGCGTGGCCACATCGCCCTGCAGGCAAGGGGCGTCGACTGCGCTCCGTGCTGGCCCCTGCGCGGCGTCGGCCACCGTCCCCCGTGTGCCCACGCCGAGCCGCTCTGCATGGTCCGGCTCACCCCCGACCAGGTGTGGTCCGCGATGGCCCCGCGCCTCACCGCGGACGTCCCATAAGGCTCGGCGTGGTGAATTCGGGTGGCCGCCCCGGGGAAGGGTGGCCACCCGTGGGTCGCGACGGAGGTCTACTCGCCGGAGGCCGTGAGGTTGCCGACCCCGAACTCCTGCCATGTCACCGTGCCGTCGCGGTCGGTGTCGAGGGTGTGGTAAAAAAGATCCTTCAAACGTCCCCCACGGTCCAAGGAGCCACCATGAAGATCGCCGACATTCTGAAGCGAAAACGGTCTCAAAAGGTCGTCACCATTGGCCAGGACAAGACGATCGCCGACGCCGTGGTGCAGCTCAACGCCCGCGGCCTCGGCGCACTCCTGGTGGTCGACGACGACGAGAAGGTGGTGGGGATCTTCACCGAGCGCGACGTCATCCGCGCCCTCAACCATGGATCCTGGGGGGAGGTGGCGGCGATTGTGGTGAGCGCGGTCATGACCCGCGACGTGGAGTGTGTCGCCCCGCATACCGAGACCCTGGACGCCCTCGAACAGATGGAGAAGCGTCGCTGCCGCCACATGCCGGTCCTCGACCAGGACGTGGGGAAGGTCGTCGGGGTGGTCTCCATCCGCGACCTCCACGGCGCCGCCCTCGACCGTCTCCAGTTCGAGCACGAGGCGATGAAAGAGGTCCTCACCGCTACCGGCGTCTCGGTCTACGTGCCGCCGGTTCAGTGAGGATCGATCTCACGCCGAAGGGGTGAGAGCTAAAGGACGAGCCCCTCCTGCTCCCCCTTCACGCCACGCCGACCCATCGCCTCGGCGAGCCCCTCGAGTTCCGGCGGCAAGGTCTGCCGGGCGAGGATGGTCTCCAGCTTCACCGGGTCGAGATAGGCGAAGTGGTCATGAAGCTCGCGCGGGGACGAGCGCGGCGCCTCACCGCGGCCACCGATCTCGCGCTCCGCCAAGAGACGCGCCACCACTCCGTCCCCTCTGCGGCTCCGCGTCTCTGCGCGAGGTCCCCACCTTCAAGGCCGAGCCATCTCTCGGTCCACCTCCGGCGGCGCCCCCGCCCCTGCGTGACCCCCTACGTGGCGTAGAGGTGGCACCGGACCCGGTGGTCGGCGGCGATGGTGTGGTCGGCGGGGAGCTCGCGGCTGCACTCGGGGAGTACCTCGGGGCAGCGCGGGTGGAAGGGGCAGCC
>JAJRSX010000098.1 GCA_024278555.1 bacterium
CCTTTGCTTGTGGGCTACGAGCCCGTGGTTAGCATTGAGCCAGGTGAGAACCTGAGCCCGCGAGGAGAGCGGCCTCCTCATCCCATCTCCGCGCGAGGCTCCTTGACGATTGCGTGTCCCGCGCCTTTGCCAGCCCCGAGGGAAACCGTATCCTCTTGCGGCTATGCGCCTGCGATCTCTCTCTCTCCTGTCGTTCCTCCTCCCTGCCCTCCTCGTCGCCTGCTCCGCCAAGCTCCCCGAGCCGGACAGCGCCGGGGCGCGCACCTACGTGCGCTACTGCTCGGTCAACGGCTGCCACAACGCCATCCCGCCGAAACAGGCGGGGGCGCGCTACTGGGACACGAAGCTGGAGATGATGCTCAAGCTGATCGCCAAGCACGGCGGCGCCCTCCCGAGCCCGGCGGAGGTGGAGGAGATCCGCGCCTATCTCCACAAACACGCGATGCACTTCAACGGCTGAGCCGCGAGGAGCCCCCATGTACTTCCCGATTACCCGCGGCCGCCGCCTGCGCCGCACCGCCTCCCTCCGGCGGATGGTCCGTGAGACCCGCCTCTCCGTGGACGACCTCATCTATCCGATGTTCTCCACCGTCGGCAAGGGGGTGAAGAGGCCCATCGCCTCCATGCCGGGGATCTTCCAGCAGTCGGTGGACCACATCGTCAAGGAGGCGAAGGAGGTCCACGGACTCGGCATCCCGGCGGTGATCCTCTTCGGCATCCCCGACCACAAGGACGCCACCGGCTCGGGGGCGATCGCCGCCGACGGGATCATCCAGACGACGATCCGCGCCATCAAGGATGCGGTCCCCGAGCTGACGGTGATCACCGATGTCTGCCTCTGTGAGTACACCTCCCACGGCCACTGCGGGATCCTCAAGGGTGAGGAGGTGGACAACGACGCCACCCTGCCGGTGCTGGTGGAGGAGGCCCTCTCCCACGCCGAGGCGGGGGCCGACATGGTGGCACCTTCGGACATGATGGACGGCCGCGTCGGCGCCATCCGCGAGGCCCTCGACGAGGCTGACTACGGCCACCTCCCGATCATGGCCTATGCGGTGAAATACGCCTCCGCCTTCTACGGCCCCTTCCGCGAGGCGGCCGAGTCGACCCCCGCCTTCGGCGACCGGCGTGGCTACCAGATGGACCCGGCGAACGGCCGCGAGGGGCTGATCGAGGCGGCCATGGACGTGGAGGAGGGGGCCGACATCATCATGGTCAAGCCGGCGATGCCGTACCTCGACGTCCTGCGCACCCTGCGTGACGAGCTCGACCAGCCCCTCGCCGCCTACCAGGTAAGCGGCGAGTACTCGATGCTCAAGGGGGCGATCGAGCGTGGCTGGTTCGACGAGGAGCGGGTGGTGATGGAGTCCCTCACCGCCATCCGCCGCGCCGGCGCCGACCTGATCCTCACCTACTTCGCAAAGGATGCAGCGCGATGGCTAAACGGCTGAGCAGGCCCCACTCCCGCGCGCGTGTGGCGGCTGCCACCCTGGCGGCGCTCCTCACCCTCCTCCTGCCGGCCGTCGCGCCGGCGGTGTCGTTGCCCCTGGAGGTCGAGGCGCAGGCCACCGACCTGTCGCCCGCCCAGCAGGAGGCCCTCAGCCAGTTCCTCAACGGGGAGAACTGCCCGTGCGGCTGCAACAAGGGGACACTCGCCAACTGCATCGCCAAGGACAGGAGCTGCTCCATCTCCCGCGGTTTTGCCCGCCAGGCGATCGCCGAGCTGCGCACCGGCAAGCCGATCGTCGCCGCGCGCAACGGCGTGGCGGGATACAAGAAGAGGGCCAAGCAGCAGCCCAAACGGCTGCACCTCGACCCGAACAAGCGGTACGAGGTCAAGGTGGGTGACGCGCCGACCCTCGGCCCGGACGCCGCCCCGGTCACCGTCATCGCCTACCTCGACTACCAGTGCCCCTACTGCCGACGCGCCTGGCCGACCCTGGAGAAACTGCAAAAGTCGTTCCCCGACAAGGTGCGGCTGGTAGTCAAACAGCACGCCCTCCCCTTCCACAAGCAGGCCCGCACCGCCTCCCGCGCCGCCCTGGCGGCCGCCGAGCAGGGCCATTTCTGGGAGTACCAGGCGGCTCTCTTCAGGAAGGGGCAGAAGATCGACCGGGACAGCCTCATCGCCCTCGCCGGGGAGCTGAAGCTCGACGTGGACAGGTTCACCAAGGCGATCGACTCGACCCGCTTCGACGCCCAGATCGACGGCGAAGGGGCCGAGGCGGTGCGCCTCGGGGCCACCGGCACCCCCACCACCTTCATCAACGGCAAGCCCCTGGTGGGTGCCCAGCCGTACGCCTACTTCGAGTATCAGGTACGCCTGGCGCTCGGGGAGAACCCGAAGCCGCCGCCACCGCGCAAGCGCAAGGCGCGTGGTCCGAAGGTCGACCCGAACAAGCGGTACGACATCAAGGTGGGCGAGGCGCCGGTGCAGGGGCCGGCCTCGGCACCGGTCACCGTGGTCACCTATCAGGACGCCCAGTGTCCCTACTGCCGGCGGGTCTGGCCGACCCTCAAGGAGCTTCGCGAGAAGTTTCCCGACCAGGTGCGGATCTCCATCAAGCAGCACCCGCTGCCCTTCCACAAGCAGGCACGCATCGCCTCGCGCGCCGAGCTCGCCGCCCAGGAGCAGGGCAAGTACTGGGAGTACAAGGATCGCCTGATGGCCAATGGTCAGCGTCTCGATCGCGACAGCCTCATCGCCCTGGCGAAGGAGGTCGGCCTCGACGTGGACAAGTTCACCGCGGCGCTCGACTCCGACCGCTTCGACAAGCGGATCGACGCCGAGTCCCAGGAGGCCATGAAGATCGGCGCCACCGGCACCCCGGCAAGCTTCGTCAACGGCCGCTACCTGCGCGGCGCCCAGCCGTACGCCAACTTCGAGAAGGCGGTGAAGGCGGCCCTGGAAAAGAAATAGGGAAGCGCCGCGGTCGCAGCGCAAAGGGTAGGAGCGAGCTCCCCCTCGCGAGCCGCACCACAGGCGCGGCCGGCCCCCACCCGACGATTGTGATGTCTCGTCGGCGGGAGTCGGCTCTTACCGGTCGGCGACCAACGCCCCGGCCACCGCCGCCATCAGCGCCTTGCGGTCGAAGGGCTTGGCGAGGAAGCCCTGGACCGCCTGGGCCCAGGCGGCATTGGTGACCGACTGCTCGCTGTAGCCGCTGGTGATCACCACCGGCAGCTCCGGGAGGAAGCGACGCAGGGCCGCCACCACCTGCGGGCCACGCTTGCCCGGCATGGTGAGGTCGAGGAGGACGAGGTCGATCTCGTCGCCCCGCCGGCGGAGGAGCTCCAGGGCCGCGTCGCCGCTGTCGGCGGTCACCACGGTGTAGCCGCCGCGGTTGAGGAAGCGCTCGGCAACCATCCGCACCAGCGGCTCGTCGTCGACCACCAGGATGGTCCCGCCCCCCGCCTCGCCCGCCGCCGCCTCCACCGGTCCTCCCCCACGCGCAACCTCCACCTCGGCGCGGCCCTCCAGGGGCAGGTGGATCTCGAAGAGGGTCCCCTCGCCAGGGGTCGACTCGACGCGCATCTCGCCCCCCGCGGCGAGGACGATCTCGCGACACATGGCCAGCCCGAGGCCGGTGCCGCGACCGACCCCCTTGGTGGTGAAGAAGGGGTCGAAGATGCGTTGCTTTACCTCATCGGTCATCCCCATGCCGGTGTCCCGGACACGCAGGGTGGCGCGGCTGCCGTGGACGCGCACCGTCAACTCCAGGGTGCCGCCGGCGGGCATGGCGTCGCGGGCGTTGCAGCAGAGATTCATCACCACCTGCTGTACCCGGCCCGGTGGCAGGGGGACGCCCACCGCTTGATCCCGCAGGTCGGTGCGCACCTCAATCCGTGGGTCGAGGGTGTGGCGCAAGAGCGCGGCGATCGACTCGACGCAGCCGCACAGGTCCGCATCTCCCACCCCCTCCGGGTCGTCACGGGTGTAGGCGAGGATCTGCCCGGCAAGCCCCGAGGCGGCACGGGCGGCGCCCTCCAGACGGGAGACCATCCGAACCTCCTCCCCGTCGTCGGGAAGCGTCTCCTTGAGGAGGCCGGCGATCCCGAGGATGCCGGTGAGATAGTTATTGAAGTCGTGGGCGACTCCGGCGGCGACGCCGCCCAGCCCCTGCAGCCGCTCGCTGCGCAGGATGTCGTCCTCCATGTGGCGCTGGAGGGTCACGTCGGCAAAGACCGCCAAGACACCGCCGTTCCACCGGCGGCAGGTCATCCGGTACCAACGCGACCCACCCGCGGCACAGTCGTGGCGCAGGCAGGACTGGCGCACGGCGCCGTCGTCGAGGGTCGCCCGCACCGCCACCTCCCACCCCGTCGCCTCGCTCTCCGGGGTCGGCGGCAGACCGCGCGGGAACCATTCGGCGAATCGGCAGCTACACCACGGAAGCTGGAGGGCGGCGTCGAACCAGGCGATCGCCAACTCCGTGCCGTCACACACCGCCTCGAACAGCTCCAGATCGCGCGGGGAGAGGCATGGAGGATTGGAGGTGGGAGAGAGCGGCTTCATCGTTGGCCAACGGAGAGGTTCCAACCCGTTGAATCGGCAACCCACCGGCCGCACCTAACTAAGTTTGGACCCGGTTGGGGAGATCGCGGAGGACGCCGATAGAGAGGGCTGCGCCCCCACCGGCGGACGTGGGCCCATGGCGAACGACATCTCTCCCAACCCCGAGCTCACCCTCGCGACCACCCTGGAGCTGTGCCGACAGCTCCAGCGAACGGTGCGCGCCATCGCCCTCTACGGCGGTGACCACCCGGCAACGGGCCCGGCGGTGGAGGGGTTGGTAGTGCGCTACCGCGAGGTGGCGGCGATCGTCCACCTCGCCTTCGCCCCGGACCAGCTCATCGTTGACGGCCGGGAGACCGACCTCGACCCGTTCCTCACCTCCCTCACCAACCACCTGCATGCCCTCGGCGTTGCCCGAATGACCATCTCTCCCGGCGCGAAGGAGGACGAGGTGGCCGCCCTCGCCTACCACCTCGCCCGGCGCCCGGAGGAGGAGTTCGAGGAGCCGTGCCTGCCCCATTTCACCATGGAGGGGCTGGAGTACGTGGCCGTCGCCGCGAGTCGCAGCGCGGTGGCCGCCTCGGACGCGGAGATTGCGGAACGCCAGCGGCAGCTCTGGCGGGCCCTAGCCACCGGCCGTCTCGGCGCCCACGAGGCCCTCGACAGCGAGGCCCAGGCCTTCGTCGAGGAGATGATGCGCCACAAGGGGAGCCTGCAGGAGCTGATCCGCACCCTCCCCGTCGACGACGCGGACCCCGCCGCCATCGACACCCCCCGTCTGCCCGGTAAGATGGTCGCCCGCCTCCTCCACCACCTGGACAGGGCGGGGCCTGGGGGGGCGGACCGCGACGGTATCGCCGCCAACATCGCCGCCCGCCTGATGGAGCTGGAGCCGGAGACGGTGGCCGACACCCTCGCCGACGAGGAGGCGCCGCAGGAGCTCATCGCCCGTGGCCTGGCACTGCAACCGAACGACGACCTCCTGGAGATGATGGCGGCGGTGGTCCGCGCCGAGGGGGCGGACTCCACCCGCATGAGCCACTGCATCGGCGCCTTCCTCTCCCCCGAGGCGCGTGCCTCCGGCCTCCTGCCGCAGGTCCGCCAGCGCCTCCACAACGCCGCCGAGGCGGGGGACGGCGAGCACCTCGCGGTGTGGCAGCGGGTCGAGGAGATCGCCCTGGAACAGAGCGGCAAGCGGTACATGTCGAGCGCCTATGAGGAGCAGCTCGACGACTTCGCCGTCGCCCACTTTCCCAACATCTCCCGGTACCAGGACGACGACCGCCTCGACGCCGAGCGTCTCGCCACCCTGGAGCCCGACGCCCTGGCAGCCGACCACACCCACCTCCTCCTCGACCTCCTCGCCGACGAGACAAACCCGGACGCCTTCCGGGAGGTGGTCGCGGCCCTCGGTGGGCGGCTGACGCGGGCGGTGGAGGAGCAGGACTTCGACCTCGCGACCCTCATCTCCGCCGATTTGAAGCACCATTGCAGGACCGATAGCCCGCGGCCGGAGGGGTTCAAGCAGATGATTCGCCAACAACTCGGCGCCATTGGCGTGGAGGAGATGGTCGACCGCGCCCTCGGCGAGGTGCGCAACGTGGAGGCGGCGTGGTCGGAGACCTTTCACGCCTTCCTGTCGATCTTCGAGCGCGTCATCGCCCCCCACCTTCTCGACCGCCTGCGGGAAGAGGAGGACCGCCGGGTCCGCCGCACGATCATGGCGACCCTCGCCCGCTTTGCCGCGGATCTGGTCCCGGAGCTCATCCGCCGCCTCGACCGGGCGCCGTGGTTCTACGCCCGCAACCTGGTCCACCTCCTCGGAGAGTCCGGCTCCGAAGAGGCGGTTCGCCCCCTCACCCTCGCCCTCGGCCACGCCGACGCACGGGTCGCCAAGGAGGCGATCGTCGCCCTGCGGGAGATCAACTCGCCACGCGCCCTCCCCTTCGTGATCAAGGCCCTCACCGTGGCCCGTGGTGGTGCCACCGCCGACCACGACCGGGTCCGCGTCGAGGCGGCCCGCTATCTCGCCCACAACCGGTCGCCCGCCGCGATCGAGGCGCTCCGCAAGGGGGTCTTGAGCCAACGCCCGGCGGTGGCGGAGGCGTGTCGTCGGCTCCTCCACGACCAGCCCGGAGGCGACTCATGAGTCAGGCCACCTTCCGCCTCAACCACGCGCCGGCCACCCCGGCCGCGGCGGTGTGCGACTGCTTCGCCCGCCTCTTCACCGCCCTCCATCGCACCTCCCTCTACCCGGCTGACCACCCGGCCTGTCGCGACGCAGTGGCGGCGGTCGCCACCGAGCTCGCCGAGATCCTTGACCGCGACAACACGGTGGCCGCGGCGGTGGTCGACGACCGCCTTCTCCTCAGCGGCTACCCCCAGGGTGAGAACGAGATACGCCTGCCCGGGGGGATGCGCGACCTGCACCGGTGGTCCATCGAGCACCTCGCCTTCGAACGCGGGGTGATGTTGAAGGAGATCCAGGCCCTCTTCGGCCTCCTCCACCGGCGGCCCGCCGACGGTGAGGACGCCACCACCGTCCTCAGCCGCGAAGGCGTCACCCACATCAAGGTCGGCCGCCTCTCCACCGGTGGCAACGCGGCGGTCAACGAGACGGTCGGGATCCGCCTCTATCGGCAGGCGGTGGAGGAGGTGGCCGCAATCCACCGGCAGGTCGGCGAGCACCGGCAGGTGGACCTTGGCCAGGCACGCCACATCGTCGAGGCGGTGATCGAGGATCAGCAGCGCGGCGACCAGCTCCAGGCCCTCACCTGGCTGAAGAGCCACGACGACTACACCTACACCCATGTGCTGAACGTCTGCATCCTCACCGTCGCCCAGGCGCGCACCCTCGGCATGAAGGAGGCGCGGCTGAACGCCATCGGCGTCGCCGCGCTCCTCCACGACACCGGCAAGTGCTTCGTCCCCCCGGAGCTCCTGCGCAAGCCGGGCAAGCTCACCGCGGCGGAGTTCGAGGTCGTCAAGCAGCACCCCGCCCTGGGGGCGAAGCTCCTGCGCTCCCTCCCCCACGTGGACGACCTCACCGTCCTGGTGGCCTACGAACACCACATGCGCTTCGACGGCAGCGGCTATCCGGAGCGCGCCCACCCTCGCACCCCCAACCTCGCCTCGCGCCTGTGCACCATCGCCGATTACTACGACGCCCTGCGCACCATCCGCAGTTACAAGAAGGAGATCACCCCGGACGAGGCCCTGCGCATCATGTCCCAGGGGGCGGGCACGGTCCTCGACCCGGTCTTGTTCAAGCACTTTGTCGAGATGGTCGGCCTCTACCCGCGCGGCTGCCTGGTCCAGCTCACCGACGGCCGGGTCGCGGTGGTAGTTGCCACCCGCACCGGCTTCGCCACCCTGCCCATGGTGCGGGTGGTCACCGACGAGGATGGGGCGCTGCTCTCCAATCCGGTGGAGGTTGACCTGGCCGCTGGCCGCGCCGACGACCAGAGGCTCGGCATCGACCGGGCGATCGACCCCAACACGGTGGAGATCGCTCCCGAGGCATACCTTTAGCTGCAAGCCGCTTTTCGGCACGATGAACCTTGCCCACGGGACATCGCCGCATCCTCGGTCGTCCCGAAGTTGAATCGGGCGCGGTCGCCCGACGCTCCACGAACGCTCCCTCACCCCATCCCCACCCCATACCGCCCACCCATGTCGGCCACCGAGCCCCACGCCCTGCCCGAGGCTCCGCCCGAATTCGTCGCGGCAGCCCTCCCCATCCTCCGTGCCCTCAGCGGCGCCTGGAAGGGTGCGCAGCTCTACACCGCCGGCCACCCGTCGGTGGCCGAGGCGGTAGGCCGCCTGCACGAGGCATATGCGGAGGCGATGAAGGACCACCTCCTCCTCTCTCTCACCTTCCCCGGCGACGAGGTCGCGATCAACGACGGCCGGATCCCCGATCTGGAGGTGGGGCTCTCCCGCCTCTCCGCCCACGTCCACGCCATCGGCCTGGCGACCTTGCGCTTGGCGCCCGGCGCCACCCCGGACCACCTCGCCCACGTGGTCGAGGTCCTCGCCACCCCCCGGCCGGTGGTCCTGCAGGCGGGACGGATCGACGCCTTCATCGACGAGGAGCGCCTCGGCCCCCTGCGCCTGCTGCCGCTCGACTACCGCCCCATCTTCCAGGTGGGGGCGAACGGCCTCCCCGGCCGGGCCCAGCTCGTCGACCCGGCGGGCCTCTGGTACGCGATGATCACCGGCTACGTGGTCCACGCCCCGGACCGCCTCGACAGCGAGGCGCGCTCGTTCATCGAGGCCTTCGCCACCGACCCGACAAAGCTGCGCCACCTGGCCGACGAGCTCGCCCACCTGGAGCTCGACGAGGAGTGGATCGACATCCACAAGGTGAAGGGGACGCTGCTGGCGAACTTCTACCGCAGCCTCGGCCACCTCCTGCACACCGGCGAGCTGAAGCCGGAGGTGGCCACCGGCGTCGCCCGGGCCACCGAGCGGCTGGAGGCAGATCGGCTGGTGGCCCTGGTGGCGGAGGTCTCGGAGGAGGACGAAGGGGTCGTCGACGAGCTCCTCGCCGCCTTCCAGCCGGAGCGCGCCGCCAACCTCTTCACCACCGCCGGCGCCGCCGGGGAGTCGCTGGTGCAGGTGGCCGAACGGCTCCTCACCGTCCACCCGGAGAAGAAGCGGATCCTCGACCTCCTCGACGCCAGCGAGCAGGAGGTCGCCGCCCTGGCCGGCGACGGCCCCCCTACCATGGAGGCCCTCCGTGCCCTCTGCAGCCGCCTCGGCGAGGGCGCAGCCCTCGACCTCCTCCACGAGGCGCCCGGCGGGGTGGCGAGCGACTATGTCGACCAGCTCCGGTCGCTCACCGAAGATCGTGAGATCTGCACCCAGCTCCTCCGCGACCTCGCTCTCGAAGCGGCGGAGCAGGAGCGCGCCGAGCTCCACCTCACCCTGATCGAGCAGGAGGAGGACCCGGAGGAGCTCGACGACCAGCTCGCCACCCTCGTCGCCCTCGCCCTCTCCACCGCGGTGGACGGCCGCTACCACGCCACCCTCTCCGTGGTGGAGGGGCTGGTCTCCCTTGCCGCCAACGAGGAGCTGACCCCGGAGCGTCGGGAGCGGATCCAAGCGGCGGTCGACCGGCTGCCGGTGGCGGAGATCGTCGCCCTGCTCACCAGCGGTTACGGCGACTACGGCGCCACCCCGACCGAGCGGGACGTGAGCCGTCTCATCACCGCCCTCGGGGAGCGGGCGATCGAGAACCTCCTCGACCGCCTGCGCGAGACGGACGATCGCTCCGAACGACGGGCGATCGTCACCCTCCTGAAGAACCAGGGTGACGCCATCCTGGGGCGGGTAGCGGCGCGGCTGCACGACCCGGCGTGGTACTTCGTCCGCAACCTGCTCCATCTGCTCGGCCTCTTTCACGCGGAGGAGAGCGCCCGCCTGGTGATTCCCCTGCTGCGCCACGCCGACCTGCGGGTGGTGAAGGAGGCCCTCACCACCCTCGGCCGGATCGGCTCGCGCCAGGCGACCCCCTTCATCGCCCAGCTCCTCCTCACCGAGCCCACCCTGCCGTCCCGCCACTCCGACGAGCTGCGGGCCAGCGCCGCCCGCGCCCTGACCCACCTCGACGACCCGCGTGCCGCCCAGGCGCTCCAGCGTGGCACCCGCACCCGCCGTGCCGCCGTCGTCCAGGCGTGTGCCGCGGCCCTGCGCGAACGCGAAGTCGGAAAGGGCGAGGGATGAAGACCGACGAGCAACGGCGCCACTCCCCCGAGGCGGTCGCCTTCGTGCAGCTCCTCTTTGGCGCCCTGCGCAACCGGGAGATCTATCCGCCGGGCCACCGGGTCCTGGAGGTGAGCGCCCAGCGCCTCGCCGACACCCTCGGCCCGGCCCTGGCCGGACAGCCGGCCCTGCATATCGGGATCGTCGACGACAAGGTGGTCCTCGGCGAGTACCCCCTCTCCCAGGGGATCGCCCCGTCACCGGCGCAGCTCGCACCGCTCAACGAGCGCGAGGTGGAGCGCATCACCTTCGACGCCGAGACCTCCGCCGAGGAGGTCGCCGTACTCCTCGACGCCCTGGTGGCCGAGGCGCCGGTGGCCGACACCCTCGCCGCGGCCGGGGTGACCACCATCCGCGTCGGCCGCCTCACCGTCGGCGGCGGCAAGAGCGGCCGGCGATCGCTGGCCGAGCTGTACAACGAGCTCTACCGCAACGCCGCCTTCGCGGTCCGTGACCTGCTCACCGTCTGCCGCGAGCGCGGGGTGGTAGAGCCGGGCGCCGCCCAGGCCACCGTCAGCGAGGTCGTCGGCCAGGCGGAGGCGGGGGAGGAGCGGCTCCTCGACCTCACCAACCTGCCGCGCCAGGAGGGCGAGGCCTTCTCCCACGCCCTCAACACCTGCATCCTCTCCGTCTCCCTCGGCCGCGACCTCGGCCTCACCGCCACCCAGCTCCGCGACTTGGGGACCGCGGCGCTCCTGCACGACATCGGCAAGC
>JAJRSX010000099.1 GCA_024278555.1 bacterium
ACAGATCAGGCAGAGGGTGCTCTCAGGGCACGACTCCTTCTCCTCCTTCTCGCCCTCGGCCTCACCGCGGCCGCACCGACCGTGGCCGACCCCCTGCACTCCTCCGGGGGGGTCGGCCACGGACCCCTATGCGGCGCCTCGTGCCGCAACGGCGACGGCCTCGGCCACGCCACCCCGTCGGCCCTGGAGTATGGCGAACGGGGGGCACACGCCACCGGTGCCACCGATGGCCTGCGCCCGGATCGCTGCCGCATGCCGTGCCGCCATACCCGGTCGTGCTGCTTCCACCGGGTGCGCACCGCCACCGACCGCCCCACCTGCGGCCACTGCGCCGAGCCACCGGCGTAAGGCGGGCGCACCATCCGCCGGACCGGCGGGAGCGTCGAGCCGGCAGATGCCGAGTGCAGCCACATTGCTATAGTTCCTTTGTCTCCTTTTCCCTCGCTCCTCCTCCTCCCCGCGAGGGAAAGAGACCTCCCGGGCCGACCTCCAGTCGGCCCGGGATGCTTTCTTGAGGGGGGAGAGGGCCGGCCGCTCCGAGGAGCAGCGAAAACAATGACTGGCGAAAAAGTCGATGTTCCCGAGACCTCGAGGGGGTGGGAACACGAAAGCAAGAAAAGTTCAAAACACGAAAGAATTCAATCGGTTGTTTTTCGTGCTTTCCCCCTTTCGTGGTTTCGTGTTCCAGCGGTGTGAAGGACAACGGAACGCTCGGGGCTATTTCCGCTGATCCTCCCCGTGTGCTTCCGTGGACTCCGTGGCGAAGAACCGCCTTCCAGGCATCTGCGTCGCTGCGCGAGGCCCTACCCGGCGGTTATGGCCTACCCCCTCCCCTTTTGTTTGACGAGGGCCGCGCCGACAATCGGCCACCGTCGGCGGTGATCCTCTCCCCCCCCTACCCCGCCGTCGCCCACCCATGGCCACAACCACGATCCGCGCCGCCACCGCGGCGGACGAGGCGGCGATGCTCGCCCTCGCCACCCCCCACCAGGCGGGCGACTTCCTCCTGCCGGTGACCGCCGCGGAGCTGGCGGCGTGGCGCGGTGAGTTCGTGGTGGTGGAGGTGGCCGGGGAGGTGGTGGCGATGGGGCGGCTCAAGCGGTTCACCGACTCCCTCGCCGAGGTACGCTCCCTGATCGTCCACCCGGACCACCGGGGCAACGAGCTCGGCCGGGCCGTGGTCCGGACACTGCTCGACGCGGCGCGGCAGCGCGGGATCCGCTACTGCTTCGCCCTCACCGACCGGGTTGACTTCTTTGAGCACCTCGGCTTCCGGGAGATCGACAAGGCGGTCCTGCCGGTGAAGATCTGGGGAGACTGCCTCGCCTGCCCGAAGCGCGACGCCTGCGACGAGGTCGCCCTGTGGCGCGAGGTGTAGGATCCCCCCGCATCGCCGCGGCCGCACCACTCGACGACGGAAGTGAATCGTGACCGACATCGCCCCCCACACCCTGCCCCTGCGGGCGCTCCTGGAGTGGCTCGCCCTCGCCCTCTTTCTGGCGAGCTGGATCGGCTACGAGCGGTACCACCTCCACCGTACCCGCCGCGCCCCCGCCTCGACCCGCCACGGCTGCCTGCTGACCCGCCAGGCCGGGTGGATCGACGCCATCGCGGCACGCGACCAGCCGATCCTCTTCATCCAGACCTTCCGCAACCTCGGACGACAGGCGATCTTCCTCGGCTCCCTCACCCTGCTCGCCCTCGGCGGCGCCTTCAGCCTCCTCCTCTCCGGCGAGCGGCTGCGTACCCTGTGCCGGATCACCTGCCTCTTCGGCCACCCGTCGCCGCTGCTGGCGCAGCTCAAGCTCCTCCTCCTGATCGCGGTCCTCGCCCTCGCCTTCCTCCAGTTTGTCTGGGCGATCCGGGCGCTCCTCGCCGCCCACATCTTCACCGACGGCGCCGCCGCCGAGCGGACGGCGCGGGTCGCCGGCCTCACCCGCTACCTCGCCGACTTCCAGCTCGACTTCCGCCACGGCCTGCGCACCGCCTACTACGCGGTCTGCCTCCTCATCTGGCCGTTCAGCGTCGAGGCCTTCATCGTCGCCACCCTCGTCCTCACGGTGATGGTGGCGCGCTACGACCTCCACGGGCAGGGGGAAGAGCCGGGCAACGTGTCGTAGGAAAGATCGCGGGAGGGGAGAAAGGCCAGGAGGGCCGATCTCGCGCAGAGGCGCCAAGGCGCAGAGGGGGGGGGAGAGACCGGGGGGGGCGTCATGGGCGTTTCATGCCGGGTTCGTCTCAGCCTTGAAGGCGGTTCACCACGGGGGGATTAGGGGCAGAGAGGGCGGTGGGTTCACCTCACCATCTTCGCAAACGAGTTCTACCGGCAGAAAGTTTGGTCCCCCGCGGGGATCGAGGTGGCCACGAGCCGACGATGATGGATTGCCCGCGCCGCAGATGACGCCACCGGGCCGGTGGTGGCACACTCCGCGGCCTCTCACAACCCGTGGTAGGAGTCGGCCGTGGCCCAGCTCAAGCTCGGGCTTCCCAAGGGGAGCCTGCAGGACGCAACCATCGATCTGTTTCGCAAGGCGGGGTGGAAGATCCGTGTCCACTCGCGCAACTACTACCCCTCCATCGACGACGGGGAGCTCTCCTGCGCCCTGGTGCGCGCCCAGGAGATGGCCCGCTACGTGGAGGACTCCACCCTCGACCTCGGCCTCACCGGCCTCGACTGGATCCTCGAGAACCAGTCGGAGGTGGTGGAGGTCGCCGACCTCGTCTATTCGAAGGCGTCGGCGAAGCCGGCCCGTTGGGTCCTGGCGGTGGCCGGCGACTCCCCCTACCAGACCATCGAGGATTTGAAGGGGAAGCGCATCTCAACGGAGCTGCTCAACTTCACCCGCCGCTACTTCGGCGAGCGCAACATCGACGTGGAGGTGGAGTTCTCCTGGGGCGCCACCGAGGCGAAGGTGGTGGAGGGGCTGGTGGACGGGATCGTCGAGATCACCGAGACCGGCTCCACCATCAAGGCCCACGGCCTGCGCATCATCCACGAGCTGCTCACCACCAACACCAAGCTGATCGCCAACAAGCAGGCGTGGGAAGATCCGTGGCGGCGGCAGAAGATCGAGCAGATCGCCCTGCTCCTGAAGGCCGCCCTGGCGGCGGACGGCATGGTCGGGCTGAAGCTCAACGTCTCCGAGGCGAACCTGGAGGCGGTGGTGGCGCTGCTGCCGAGCCTGCGCGCCCCCACCGTGTCGCCCCTGTACAAGAGCGACTGGTATTCGGTGGAGGCGATGGCCCAGGAGACCGCCGTGCGTGACCTGGTGCCGAAGCTCCTCGCCGCCGGCGCCGAGGGGATCGTCGAGTACCCGCTCACCAAGATGGTGTAGCTGCGCCCGGTGCGCGCGGCGATGGGGGATGAGGCGCGCGTCGCGCGCCGGGATGAGAGGGAGGTTGGCCGCTACGCGGCCACATGTCTTGTTTCGTGATGATCTCCATCGGCATCCCATCAACCCGCAGGGCTGACCACCCCTCATCCCTCACCCCCGGCGAGCGCCGCCAGCGAACGCCGTGAGCTCTCCCCTCTCCCCCTCGCCCCCCCCTCCCGCGGGCGGGGAAGCGCGTCGTCCCTCCCCCTGGAGCTGGGCGGTGCCGGCGCTGCTCATCGTCGCCATCTCCATCGCCCACTACACGGCGAGCGCCTCGGCCCACATCCCCCACGACATCTTCCGCCGCCTCTACTACCTGCCGATCATCCTCGCCGCCTTCACCTACGGCCTGCGCGGCGGGGTGGCGGCGGCGCTGGCCACCACCCTCTGCTACCTCCCCCACGCCCTCGGCCACATCTCCCACGACCCGGCCGCCCCCGTGGACAAGGGGCTGGAGCTCCTCCTGTACAACGTCGTCGGGGTGGTCACCGGCCTGCTGGTGGAGCGCGAGCGGCGCGAGCAGCGGGAACACGAACAGACCGCGGCGACCCTGCGCGCCTCCCTGGAGGAGCGCCGCGCCCTGGAGGGGGAGCTGCGCCGCCGGGAGCGCCTCGCCACCGTCGGCGAGCTCACCGCGGCCCTGGCCCACGAGATCCGCAACCCGCTGGGCTCCCTCAAGGGGGCGGCGCAGATCCTCGCCGACCCGACCCTGCCGGCGGCGGAGCGGGAGCGGCTGCTGGCCATCCTCGGGGAGGAGTCCGGCCGCCTCGACCGGGTCCTCACCGACTTCCTCACCCTCGCCCGCGACCGCAAGGTCCGGCGCGCCCCGGTCGACCTCGCCGCCTGCGTCCGCGACACCGTCGCCCTCCTCACCCCGGAGGCGGAGGCGAAGGGGGTGGCGGTACAGGTCGAGGGGGTGGAGAGGGGGGTGGAGATCTCCGGCGACGGCGACCTGTTGCGCCAGCTCGTCTGGAACCTGGCGCGCAACGGCGTGGAGGCGGCCCAGGGGGGCGGTGAGGTCTGCCTGCGGGTCGCCGGCGACGGCGACCCGATCCGCCTGATCGTCGAGGACACCGGCCCGGGGATCGCCGCGGCCGACGTGGGGCGCCTCTTCGACCCCTTCTTCACCACCCGCGACGGCGGCACCGGCCTGGGGCTGGCCATCTGCGACCGCATCGCCCGTGACCACGGCGCCACCCTCACCGCCGAGAACCGCCCCGAAGGCGGCGCCCGCTTCGTCGTCGAGCTGCCGGTGGACAGGGCGGTGTAGCCCCCCGGGGCTCAACGCCAAGGGGCTCAACGCAAAGGGGCAAAGACGCCAGGGCGCAAAGGTGGGGATCGCTGGGGGGGAGGTGTCGAGGGTGATGGGCCGGGGGGCTCGTGCCGAGTGGGGTTCTTAACGCAGAGACGCAGAGAGGCGGGAGACGCAGGGGAGACCTGGCCACGGGTTGGGCGTCACCGGTGGTACACCAGAGCTCAGTGCGGGCCAGGAAGGCCAGGGCTCACCACAAAGCCAGTAGGATAGAAGAGCGGATGCACCGTTCAGGCTTCGGCCTACATCTGTGTCGGGGTTTCCCCGGACGTGGCTCAGTATCCGTATGCCATGCGGTCCATCCGCTCCCCCCTCGTCGAACCGGACGGGCGGATTTCCCGTAGCCGGCTTTCCTGGGGCCTTCTCATCAACGCTGTCGCAGGCCACCGTCGCGCCACGGGTAGGAGCGGGTTGCACCCGCGACCCGGGGCCGAAGGCCCCGCCGGCCCGAAGGGCCGGAAATCGGGGGTACAACCCCCTCCTCCCCACCCCAGACCATCCGCTGGAGGGCAACGGCGTGCATTACGCGAAACGCCGGACGGCTGCGCCCCTTCCCGAAGTAGACCGACCAACCGCGAAGCCGCCGGTTCGGCGAGATGACCCCACCTTTGCCGTTCTCTGTGCCCTCTGTGTCTCCGTGGTGAAATGGCCTTCAAGGCCGGCGTCGTGACCACCTGGTGATTCCTTCGATCGTGATGGCTGGATCCCCTTCCCCCTTGAGCCCTTGCGCTCTTCCGATTGCCCTTCTCCGGTCATGAGCGAAGGGGATCGGCGTATCCTCGAAAGGAGCACGGCATGAGCAAGACTCCCGGTTTCTCCGGCCGCATCTTCATCCCGACCGGCGAGCCGGAGGGGCTACGCATCGTCGAGAAGTCCAACCGGACCGGGCAGGGACTGGTATTCCCGCGGGCGCAATTCACCGAGGCACGGAGGCGGCCGGAGCTCAAGCGCACCGGCGTCTACCTCCTGTGGGGGCCGGGCGAATCGGGGCAGCTTCCGCGCGTGTATGTCGGCGAAGGCGACGCCGTGCTGCCCCGCCTCGACCAGCACACCCGGCAAAAGGGTTTCTGGACTCACGCCGCCGCCTTCACGAGCAAGGATCAGAACCTCGACAAGGCCCATGTGCAGTACCCGGAAGCGCGGCCTTTCCAGGCCGCTGCTCGGGTGACCTCGTGGCGCCGGTGACGCCGCAGCTCCCTCCCCGGCCACTGCGCTCTTCCGGTCGCTCACGTCCACTCCGATCGTCCGCGTGGCAGCCTGCTTCATGGTCGCTCTCCTCAGGTTTAGGGGCTCCGAGCCCGCTCCGAGCCCGTGGTTAGCATTGAGCCAGGTTAGAACCTGAGCTCGCGAGGAGAGCGGCCTGTTCATCCCATCTCTGCGTTGCGATCCCACCCGCGCACCCCCGTCGGGTCACCACCCGAGACCGCCCGCCCTACGCCACACCACCCTCGAGCTCTTCCAGGAGGGCCAGGCCGTCGTGGACGCGGGTGGCGACCTCTTTGCGGTGGTCGTCGCGGGCCATCAGGTGGAGGGTGTACTCGCCGCGCAGCTCGACCCGCCGGCCATGGCGCTGTTTGAGGGCGAGGACGCGCTCCGGGTCCACGCGGGAGCGGGCGGAGAAGTGGACGATGAGGCCGTCGTCCGCCAGCTTCACCTCCTCCGCCCGCAGCCGCTGGGCGACGATCCGCGCCTCGGTGGCCAGCAGCAGGGCGCGCACCTCCTCGGCCGGCCGGCCGTAGCGGTCGACGAGGGCGGCGAAGGCGTCCTCCGCCTCGTCGCGGGTGGCGAGGGCGGCGATCTGCTGGTAGAGGTGGAGCCGCTCGTGGGGGTCGGGGACGTAGTCCGACGGCAGGTAGGCGGAGCAGTCGAGGGTGATCTTCGGGGAGAAGAGCTCTTCCACCGGTTTGCCCTGGAGCCTCACCACCGCCTCTTCCACCAGTCGTACGTAGAGGTCGTAGCCGACCGCGGCGATCTTCCCGGCCTGCTGGGCGCCGAGGAGGTTGCCGCCGCCGCGGATCTCCAGGTCGTGGGCGGCGATCTGGAAGCCGGAGCCGAGGCTGGTGTGCTCGGCGAGCGCCGCGAGCCGCTCTTGGGCCTCCTCGGTCATCTGCCGCGCCGGCGGGGTGATGAGGTAGCAGTACGCCTGGTGGGTGGAGCGGCCGACCCGGCCACGGAGCTGGTAGAGCTGGGCGAGGCCGAAGGTGTCGGCGCGGTCGATGATGATGGTGTTCACCCGCGGCAGGTCGATGCCCGACTCGATGATCGTGGTGGTGACGAGGATGTCGTGCTCGCGGTCGCGGAAGGCGGTCATCACCCGGGAGAGCTCGTGCTTCTCCATCTGGCCGTGGGCGATCGCCACCCGCGCGTGGGGCGCCAGGCGCGCCACCGCCTCGGCGGCGCGGCCGATGGTCTGTACCCGGTTGTGGACCCAGTAGACCTGACCGCCGCGCGCCAGCTCCCGGGCAAGGGCGTCGGCGAGGACGCCGTCGTCGCGGTGCAGGATTCGGGTGGCGATCGGTAGCCGCGCCGCGGGCGGGGTGGTGATCACCGAGATGTCCCGCAGGCCGGACATCGCCATGTGGAGGGTACGGGGGATGGGGGTGGCGGTGAGGGTGAGGCAGTCGGCGCGGGTCTTCAGCTCCTTGAGCCGCTCCTTCTGGCGCACCCCGAACCGCTGCTCTTCGTCGACGATGATCAGGCCGAGGTCGCGGAAGGCGAGGTCGCGCGACAGGAGCCGGTGGGTACCGATGAGGATGTCGATCCGTCCCTCACGCGCCTCCGCCACCACCTGCTGCTGCTCCTTCGGGGAGAGGAGCCGCGACAGGTGGCCGATGCGCACCGGCAAGTTTGCGAAGCGGGCGGTGAAGGTGTGGTCGTGCTGCTCGGCGAGGAGGGTGGTGGGGGCCAGGAGGACCACCTGCTTGTTGTCGAGGACCGCCCGCGCCGCGGCGCGCATCGCCACCTCGGTCTTGCCGAAGCCGACGTCGCCGCACACCAGCCGGTCCATCGCCTTAGGCGACGCCATGTCGGCGAGGACCTGGCGGATGGCCTCCTCCTGGTCGGGGGTCTCGTCGAAGGGGAAGGTGGCCTCGAACTCCAGGTACTCGGCGTCGTCCGCCACCGAGAAGCAAAACCCCTCGCTGGCGGCGCGGGCGGCGTAGAGGTCGACCAGCTCGCGGGCGATGAGCTCCACCCCCTTGCGGGTCTGCGCCTTGGCCCGCTCCCAGGCGCCGGTGCCGAGCTTGGAGAGGACCGGCGCCCTCCCCTCCTCGCCGATGTAGCGGCTCACCTGGTCGAGCTCGCCGACCGGCACGAAGAGCTTGTCGCCGCCGGCATACTCGAGCTGCAAGAACTCCTGGGTGATCCCGGCGGCGGTGAGGGTAACCAGGTCGGCGTAGCGGCCGACGCCGTGGCGGAGGTGGACGATGTAGTCGCCCGCCTTCACCGCCCGCAGGTCGTGGAGGACCTCGTCGACGGTGGTCGGCTTGCGCACCGCCAGATGCTGCCGCTCACCGGCAAGGTCGACCTCCGCCAGGTAGAGGGGGCCGGCCTCGCCGACCGCGAAGGAGCGGGAGAGCTCGCCGCGGATCAGGTAGAGGCCGGGGGGGAGCTCCGGGGGCGGCGGCTCCCCCGCCAGCCGTACCATTGCCAGCTCCAGGTCGGCGAAGAGGCGGCTGAGGCGCTCCGCCTGACCCTCGCTGCGCACCGCCAGGACGACCGGGCGAGCCTCACACCACCGTTTGAGCTGCGGGGTGAGGATCCGCAGCCGCTCCTTGATCCCCTCGCCGACCAGGACCACCGGGGAGGCGTCCGCCTCGACCAACTCCACGCCCGGCTCCGCCGGGGTGGCCGGGTCGAGGAGGTAGAGGTGGTCCATCACCTCCATCGTCTCCACCACCTCCTCGTAGTCCATGTAGGGGGAGGCGATCTCCGCCACGATCGGCCGCTCCTCCGCCGCCCCGGCCTGCCGCTCCGCCACCAGGTCGGAGAACTCCGCCGCATCGGCGGCGAGGCGCGCCGGGTTGTCGAGACAGCAGAGGGGGTCGGTAGCGAGGTAGTCGAAGAGGGTGTGGTGGCCGTCGTGGAAGAGGGCATAGAGGTGCTCCACCCCCTCCGGGATGGTGTGGAGGAGCCGCTCGGCCAGGCGCGGGCTGCGCTCCTCCGCCCACGCCGCGGCCGCCACCCGGCGCGCCTCGGTGAGGAGCAGCTCATGGGTCGGCCCCACCTCCACCTCGTCGAGACCGCCCCGGGAGCGCTGGGTGGCCGGGTCGAAGGGGCGGATCGATTCGATCTCGTCGCCGAACAGCTCGACGCGCACCGGCCACGGGTGGCGCGGCGAGAAGAGGTCGACAATGCCGCCGCGGTGGGCGACCTCCCCCGGCGCCTCCACAAAGCCGGTCTGGCGGTAGCCCGCCTCCAGGAGCCTGCCGAGGAGGAGGTCGACCGGCTGCTCCTCGCCGACCGCGAGGCAAAAGCTCATCTCGTCGAAGGCGCCGACCGGCGGCAGCTTCTGCATCAGCGCCCGGGCGGTGGTCACCAGGCAGCACGGGCTACGGGAACGGGCGGCGTGGAGCGCCTCCATGCGCGCCCGGACGATCACCGGATTGAGGCTCGTCTCCTCGTAGGGAAGGATCTCCCACTGGGGAAAGAGGCGGACCGCCCCCTTGTCCGGCTCCCCGCCGGCGGGAAGGAAGAAGCGCAGGTCGGCGGCCAGCCCCTCCGCCTCCTCCGGCGTGCGGACCACGCAGACGAGGGAGCGGCCCAGCTCACCGGCGAGCTCGGCGAGGAGCTGGGCGCGGTGGCCGTGGCAGGCGCCGCGGAGCTGGAGGCGGGCGGGCTGCTGCGCGGCGAGGGCGGCGGCCAGGGGGGAGAGGCCGGTGGTAGTGGGAGCCATGGGGCGCGGGAGGATAGCGCGGCGACCGGATGCAGACGACCGCCCGCGCCCAACCGACCGGCACCGGTGGCGGCGGCGATGGCCCCCCGGTTCGGAGGCGGACGGCGGGATGGATGACAAGATCCGTATTCCTTAGATGATGACTTTCCTACGAGGTTCTTTCTTTGCAGAGGCTTGACGACCTCCTCCACGGTCGGTACACACGTTGTCCGAAAGTTATCCACAGATGTCTCCCCTCGCCGCCCCGCCCCGCACGCTCACCATCCTCCAGGTGGAGGACTCGGCGGAGAACCGCGCCCTGGTGAGGCGCGTCCTCACCGCCGCGGGCCACCGGGTGGTGGACGCGGTCGACGGCGACGAGGCCCTGGCGGTGGCGAAGGAGCTCGCCCCCGACCTCATCCTCATGGACCTCCACCTGCCGGGGATGGACGGCTTCGAGGCGACCGCGCGGCTGAAGTCGGTGGACGCCCTCGCCCAGGTGCCGGTGGTGGCGGTCACCGCCAACGTCCTGAACGGCAACCGCGAGCGGTGTCTGCGCGCCGGCTGCGACGGCTACATCAAGAAGCCGATCGACGTTACCACCTTCGCCCAGGAGGTGTGGGCCTACTTCGACGGTAAGCAGGAGCAGGTGGTGGTGGCGGAGCCGTCGGCGACCTGGAGCGGCGCCGACGGCAGATCGACCGCCGTCGCCGAGGCCGAGCGGAACCTGCCGGTTACCGTCTTGATGGAGTGGCTCGACCGCCTGGAACGCGCCGCCGCGAACCCCTTCGGCTACCGGCGTGGCCACGGCAGCCGCACCGCGATCTTCGCGGCCAAGGTGGGGCAGCGGCTCGGGATCGTCGGGCCGGCCCTGGCCACCCTGGTGCGCGGCTGCCGCCTCCACGACATCGGCAAACCGGAGGTCGAGATGCGCTTTCGCGACGACGGCAGCTTCCTCTCCAACGAGGCGTGGCAACGGTTCGCCGGCCACCCGCGCGCCGGGGCGGAGCTCCTCGCCTCGGTCCCCGGCCTCAGCGGCGAGGTGGCGATCATCCACCACCACCACGAGAAGTGGGACGGCACCGGCTACCCCGACGGCCTGCGCGGCGAGGAGATCCCGCGTCTGGCGCAGGTGTGCTCGGTGGCCGAATCCTTCGACGCCATGGTCACCCGCTCCACCTACCGCCCGCAGCCGATGACCGCGGCGGCGGCGGCGGTGGAGCTGGAGCGGTGCAGCGGCAGCCAGTTTGCCCCGCGGGTGGCGAGCGCCTTCACCGAGCTCATCAAAGAGGGACGCATCACCGCGCCGCAGCCGCAGGAACGGTAGGAGCGGGCCATACCCGCGATCCGGCCCCGCCGGCCTGCCGGCCGCGAAACCGGGTAACGGCATCAGGTGGGGATGTGTCGGTCGGGGGCGTGGCCCCCTCCTACCCTTCGCCCTGCTGCACCTTGCGTACCTCGGCGAAGGCGGCGTTGGCGGCGTTGAGGGTGATCTCCAGACACTCGTCGTCGTGGGCCAGCCCCGGGAAGGCGGCCTCGAACTGCGACGGCGGCAGGAAGACGCCGTGGGCGAGCATGGCGTTCCAGAAGCAGGAGAAGGCGGTGGTGTCGCTCTCCTTGGCGTCGTCGTAGTTGGCCACCGGGCCGGTCTGGAAGAAGGTGGAGAACATCGCCCCCACCCGGTTGGTGTGGGTGATCACCCCGGCGTCGGCGGACGCCTGCATGAAGCCGGTGGCGACCCGATCGCTGATCTGCTCCAGCTCGTCGTAGGTGCCGGGGCGACGGAGGATATCCAGGGTGGCGATCCCGGCGGCGGTGGCGAGCGGGTTCCCGGAGAGGGTGCCGGCCTGGTAGACGGGGCCGGCCGGGGCGACCTTCTCCATCAGCTCGCGCTTGCCGCCGTAGGCGCCCACCGGCAGGCCGCCGCCGATCACCTTGCCGAGGCAGGTGAGGTCGGGGGTGATCGCGTAGCGCTCTTGGGCGCCGCCGTAGGCGACCCGGAAGCCGCTCATCACCTCGTCGAAGATGAGGACGATGCCCGCCGCATCGCACAGGTCGCGCAACCCCTGGAGGAAGCCCGCCACCGGCGGCACCACCCCCATGTTGCCGGCCACCGGCTCGACGATGATCGCCGCGATCTCGTCCTTGTGCGCCTCCACCTGGGCGCGTACCGAGTCGATGTCGTTGTAGCGCGCCAGCACGGTGTTGCGGGCGAAGTCCGCCGGCACCCCCGGGCTGTCGGGCATCCCGAGGGTGGTGACCCCGGAGCCGGCGGCCACCAGGAGGCCGTCGAAGTGGCCGTGGTAGCACCCCTCGAACTTGAGGATCTTGTCACGGCCGGTATGGGCGCGGGCCAGCCGCAGGGCCGACATGGTTGCCTCGGTCCCCGAGTTCACCAGCCGGACCATCTCGATCGACGGCACCGCCTCGCACACCATCTCCGCGAGGGTGAGCTCGGCGGCGGTGGGGGCACCGAAGCTGGTGCCGTGGGCGGCGGCGCGACCGATCGCCTCCAGGACCTCCTCGTGGGCGTGGCCGACGATCATCGGCCCCCAGGAGCCGATGTAGTCGATGTAGGTGTGGCCATCGACATCGTAGATCCGCGCCCCCTTGGCACGGTCGATGAAGAAGGGCGAACGCCCCACCGCCGACATGGCGCGCACCGGGGAGTTCACCCCCCCGGGGATGAGCTCGCGGCTCTTCGTGAACAGATCTTCCGAGTGGCTGAACATGGGCGCATTCCTTCCCGGGATAAGGTTCCGCAACAAAACAACTGTGTCTTCGGACCCGGATTCGGGTCAGGTTCGGCCGCGACGGTTGGGCGAAATCCGCAGGGTAGTTGCGCTACGGGGAGAATCTTGTGACCGAGAAGCGGCCAAAGTCGGCATCAACACGAGAAGCCAAAACATGCGGTTTTTTTTCCGGAACCTCGAGGGGCCGGGAGGTTAGGCAGGGGGAGAAAGGGGTGTCAAACCGGCGACGCACCCCCATGATCGTCGGCTCCGATCTCCGCGCCGGGGGCCGGGGGGCTTAAGCATTCGGTAGATCGAGGAATCCGATCGGCGATGATGGATCCGCGCCGAGGTTTGACCAGCACGAGATCGCACTGTTACCCTCAGGGGCTCCGCGCTATCCGCGTAACTTACTTTAGAAACAATAACTTAGCATCGCCTCGCAGCCGGGTCGCCGTCCTCTTCGGGCGGACGAGCCGGTAGAGCGTGAGGAGGCTTACGTGTCTCACCTAGGATTCCCTCGCCCTCAGGGGCTCTACGACCCGCGCAATGAGCACGACGCCTGCGGTGTCGGCGCGGTGGCGGATATCCACGGGCGCCAGTCGCACCGGATCATCGAGCAGGGGCTGGAGATCCTGTCGAACCTCACCCACCGCGGCGCCGCCGGCGCCGACCCGGAGACCGGCGACGGCGCCGGCATCCTCATCCAGCTCCCCGATGCCTTCATGCGCAAGGTGGCGGCGGAGGAGAAGATCGAGCTGCCGGAGGCGGGCCGCTACGCGGTAGGGATGGTCTTCACCCCCCAGCGCCACACCTCCTGTGACCGGTGCCGGTCGATCGTCGAGCAGATCGTCGTCGAGGAGGGGCAGCGGTTCCTCGGCTGGCGCAAGGTGCCCACCGACAACAGCCACATTGGTTTCTCCGCCAAGGAGGTGGAACCGCACGTCCGCCAGTGCTTCGTCGCCGCCGCCGACGGCCTCGACCAGGAGGCCTTCGAGCGTAAGCTGTACGTGATCCGGCGGCGGGCGGAGACGATGGTGCGGGAGATCGACGTGGAGGGGGGCGAGGCCTTCTACATCTGCTCCCTGTCGTCGCGCACGATCACCTACAAGGGGCTCCTCATCGCCCACCAGCTCCCCCTCTACTACGCCGACCTGAACGACCCGGAGATGGTCTCGGCCCTGGCCCTGGTCCACCAGCGGTACTCCACCAACACCTTCCCCACCTGGGACCTCGCCCAGCCCTTCCGCTACGTCGCCCACAACGGCGAGATCAACACCCTGCGCGGCAACATCAACTGGATGCGGGCGCGCGAGTCGCTCCTGAGCTCGCCCCTGTTCGGCGACGACATCGAGAAGCTCTTTCCCCTGATCACCGAGGGCGCCTCCGACTCGGCCTGCTTCGACCAGGCCCTGGAGTTCCTCCTTCTCGGCGGCCGGTCACTGCCACACGCGATGATGATGCTCATCCCCGAGGCGTGGGCGAACAACCCGCAGATGGAGACGCGGCGGCGGGAGTTCTACGAGTACCACGCCACCATGATGGAGCCGTGGGACGGGCCGGCGGCGATGGCCTTCACCGACGGCCGGGTGATCGGCGCCACCCTCGATCGCAACGGCCTCCGGCCGGCCCGCTACCTGATCACCAAGGACGGCCTGGTGGTCCTCGCCTCGGAGGCGGGGGTCCTCGACATCCCACCGGAGGATGTGGAGCGCAAGTGGCGGTTGCAGCCGGGCAAGATCCTGGTCATCGACACCGAGCAGGGACGGATCATCGACGATGACGAGGTAAAGCTCGACATCGCCACCCAGCAGCCGTACGGCGAATGGGTGCGCGCCAACCGCCTGGAACTCACCGACCTGCCGCGGCGCCAGCGCACCTACCGCCCGGACCACGCCACCCTCCGCTCCCGCCAGAAGGCCTTCGGCTACACCCGCGAAGAGGTCCGCCAGATCCTCTTGCCGATGGCGGTCGCGGGGCAGGAGCCGATCGGCTCCATGGGGGCGGACAACCCGGTGGCGGTCCTCTCCGACCGGCCGGTACCCCTCTTTCACTACTTCAAGCAGCTCTTCGCCCAGGTCACCAACCCGCCCATCGACCCGATCCGCGAAGAGCTGGTGATGTCCCTGGCCACCGCCATCGGGCCGAAGCAGAACCTTCTCGGTGAAACGCCGGAACACGCCCGGCGCATCCGCATCGACCAGCCGATCCTCACCAACACCGACCTGGAACGGATCCGCCAGATCGACCACCCCCACTTCACCACCCGCACCCTGCACGCCCTCTTCGCCCGTGACGCCGGGGCCACGGGGATGGAGGCGGCCCTCGACCACCTCTGCGCGGAGGCGTCGGCGGCGATCGACGACGGCATCAATTTCCTAATCCTCTCCGACCGAGAGTTGAGCAAGGAGATGGCCCCCATCCCGTCGCTCCTCGCCCTCGCCGCCGTCCACCACCACCTGGTGCGCAACGGCACCCGCACCCGCACCGGCCTGATTGTCGAGTCGGGCGAGCCGCGCGAGGTCCACCACTTTGCGCTGCTGATCGGCTACGGCGCCGGCGCCATCAACCCATACCTCGCCTTCGAGAGCCTCCACGACCTGGCGGACAGGGGGATGCTGCCGGAGGAGATCGATGCCGAGCTCGCCGAGCAGAAATACATCAAGGCGATCGGCAAGGGGCTCCTGAAGATCATCTCGAAGATGGGGATCTCCACCATCCAGTCGTACTGCGGGGCGCAGATCTTCGAGGCGGTGGGGATCGGCAACGTGGTGGTCGACCGCTACTTCACCGGCACCACCTCGCGCATCGGCGGCATCGGCCTGACCGAGATCGCCACCGACGCCCTGCGCCGCCACGCCACCGGCTACGGCGAGGCGTCCGTCGAGCACGACGAGCTCGACCTCGGCGGCGAGTACCAGTACCGCGAGGGGGGCGAGCGCCACGGCTGGACCCCGGAGACCATCACCCTCCTCCAGAAGGCGGTCCGCGACGGCGACTATGCCACCTACCAGACCTTCGCCCGTCGGGTGAACGAGCAGCTACGAGAGCTGAAGACCCTGCGCGGCCTCTTCGACCTCAAGCACGCCCACCCGATCCCCCTCGACGCGGTGGAGCCGGCGAGCGAGATCGTCAAGCGGTTCTGCACCGGCGCGATGAGCTACGGCTCGATCTCCGAGGAGGCCCACACCACCCTGGCGATCGCCATGAACCGCCTCGGCGGGCGGTCGAACACCGGCGAGGGGGGCGAGGACCCGGTGCGCTTCCGACCCCTGCCCAACGGCGACCTGGCGCGCTCGGCGATCAAGCAGATTGCCTCCGGCCGCTTCGGGGTGACCACCGAGTACCTGGTGAACGCCGACGAGCTGCAGATCAAGATGGCCCAGGGGGCGAAGCCCGGCGAGGGCGGCCAGCTCCCCGGCCACAAGGTGAGCGAGACCATCGCCAAGGTGCGCCACTCCACCCCCGGGGTCACCCTCATCTCGCCGCCGCCGCACCACGACATCTACTCCATCGAGGACCTCGCCCAACTCATCTACGACCTGAAGAACGTCAACCCGCGGGCCACCGTGTCGGTGAAGCTGGTCTCCGAGACCGGCGTCGGCACGGTCGCGGCGGGGGTCTCCAAGGGCCACGCCGACCTCATCCTCATCTCCGGCTACGACGGCGGCACCGGCGCCTCGCCCCTGTCGTCGATCAAGCACGCCGGCCTGCCGTGGGAGATCGGCCTGGCCGACACCCAGCAGACCCTGGTCCTCAACGACCTGCGCGGCCGCACCGTTCTGCAGACCGACGGCCAGATGCGCACCGGCCGCGACGTGGTGATCGCGGCGCTCCTCGGCGCCGAGGAGTTCGGCTTCGCCACCGTGGCGCTCATCGCCGAGGGCTGCCTGATGATGCGCAAGTGCCATCTCAACACCTGCCCGGTGGGGATCGCCACCCAAAACCCCGAGCTTCGCGCCCGCTTCCGCGGCAGGCCGGAGCACGTGGTGAACTACTTCTACTTCGTCGCCGAGGAGGTACGCGAGCTCATGGCGCAGATGGGCTTCGCCACCATGGACGAGATGATCGGCCGGGTGGAGATGATCGAGGCAAAGACGGCGGTAGACCACTGGAAGGCCAACGGCCTCGACCTATCGCGCCTCCTCTACAAACCGGACGTGCCGGCGCGCATCGCCACCCACCACGTCCAGCCACAGGACCACGGCCTGGACAGGGCGCTGGACCAGAAGCTCCTGGAGCTCGCCCGCTACGCCCTCGACGAGAAGAAGAAGGTCGCCATCCAGCTCCCCATCCGCAACATCCACCGCTCCGTCGGCGCCATCCTCGCCGGCGAGATCGCCCGCCGCTACGGCGCCGAGGCCCTGCCCAAGGGGACCATCGAGTGCAAGTTCGTCGGCGCCGCCGGCCAGAGCTTCGGCGCCTTCTGCGTCCCCGGCCTCACCCTCACCCTGGAGGGGGAGGCGAACGACTACCTCGGCAAGGGGATGAGCGGCGGCAAGATCGTCGTCTACCCGCCGCGCGAGGCGAGCTTCGACCCGGCGGAGAACATCGTCGTCGGCAACACCCTGCTCTACGGGGCCACCGGCGGCCGGGTCTTCATCAACGGCCGCGCCGGCGAACGGTTCGCGGTGCGCAACTCCGGCTGCCGGGCGGTGGTCGAGGGGGTCGGCGACCACGGCTGCGAGTACATGACCGGCGGCGTGGTCGTCGTCCTCGGGACCACCGGTCGCAACTTCGCCGCCGGTATGAGCGGCGGCATCGCCTTCGTCCTCGACGAGGCCGGGCGCTTCGAACAGCAGTGCAACCTCGGCATGGTGGATCTGGAACCGGTGACCACCCCGGAAGACCAGCTCCTCCTCGAACGGCTGGTGAAGGCGCACTACAAGCACACCTCCAGCGCGCGCGCCCGCAACCTGCTGGAGCGGTGGGAGGAGATGCTCCCCCGCTTCATCAAGGTCATGCCCCACGAGTACCGGCGGGTCCTTGAAGAGCGCAAGCGAGCCGCCGCCGCTGACGGCAGCGTGGTCGCCGCCTCATGAGCCGGTGCCGCAACCGTTTTGAGAACGAGCCGCGAATGAACGCAAATGGACGCGAATGTCTGTGCGACGGAGAGCCACCTCGCACGCCGACCCGGACAATGAGCCCCCCCCCAAGAACGTAGGAGCGGGTTGCACCCGCGATCCGCGGCCGCGACAGGTTCGGCGGGCCTGGATCGCCGGTACAACCGGCTCCTACCGGCACCCCGTCCCGTCCCCCCCATCCGCAAGACCGCAACCCGCCCTTCATATCCATTCGCCGCGACAAACGAAACAACGAGACCCCCATGGGAAAGATCACCGGCTTCTTGGAGTTCCCCCGCGAGCTCCCCACCTACGCCCCGATCGAGGAGCGGCTCCAGCACTTTGGCGAGTTCACCATCGACCTCTCCGAGGAGAAGATCCGCGAGCAGGGGGCCCGCTGCATGGACTGCGGCATCCCCTTCTGCCACCACGGCTGCCCCCTCCACAACCTGATCCCCGAGTGGAACGACCTGGTCTACCGCGGCCGCTGGAAAGAGGCGGTGGCCCGGCTGCACGCCACCAACAACCTCCCCGAGGTCACCGGCCGCATCTGCCCGGCGCCGTGCGAGGCGTCATGCGTCATCAATCTGGAGAAGACGCCGGTCACCATCCGCAACATCGAGAAGGTCATCGCCGAGCGCGGCTTCTCCGAGGGGTGGATCGAGCCGCGGCCCGCCGCGGTCAAGAGCGGCAAACGGGTCGCCATCGTCGGCTCCGGCCCGGCAGGGCTGGCTGCGGCCCAGCAACTCGCCCGCTCCGGCCACACCGCCGTCCTCTTCGAAAAGGCAGACCGGGTCGGCGGCCTCCTGCGCTACGGCATCCCCGACTTCAAGATGGAGAAGCAGATCCTCGACCGGCGCATCGAGCAGATGGTGGCCGAGGGTGTAGAGATCCGAACCGGTGTCAACGTCGGCGTCGACCTGGCGCCGGACGACCTCCTGGGCGACTTCGACGCGGTGCTCCTGGCCGGCGGCGCCGCCAAGCCCCGCGACCTGGAGGTCCCCGGGCGCGACCTCTCCGGCATCCACTTCGCCCTCGAATACCTCATCCAGCAGAACCGGCGCGTCGCCGGCGACCCCATCCCCGAGGAGCAACTCATCGACGCCAAGGACAAGCGGGTGGTGGTGATCGGGGGCGGTGACACGGGCAGCGACTGCGTCGGCACCGCCAACCGCCAAGGGGCCGCCGAGGTCCACCAGTTCGAGCTCCTGCCGCAACCGCCCGAGGAGGCGGCCCCCAACACCTGGCCCAACTGGCCGATGGTCCTGCGCACCTCCACCTCCCACGACGAGGGGTGCTCGCGCCAGTGGTCGGTGGCCACCCAACGGTTCACCGGCAAGGATGGCCGGGTCACCCACCTGCACGGCGTCCGCCTCGCGTGGAACGACCCGGACGAGCGCGGCCGTCGTCAGATGGTCGAGATCGCCGACTCCGAGTTCACCATGGAGGTCGACCTGGTGCTCCTGGCCATGGGTTTCCTCCACCCGGTCCACACCGGGCTCGTAGAGGGCCTCGGCGTCGAACTCGACGATCGCGGCAACGTGGCCGTCGACGACCACTACCAGACCTCGGTCAAGAGCGTCTTCGCCGCCGGCGACATGCACCGCGGCGCCTCGCTGGTCGTCTGGGCGATCGCCGAAGGGCGCCAGGCCGCCGCCGCCATCGACACCCAACTACGGGGGTAGGAGCGAGGGCCGGGACATCGGCTGGGTCAAGCGCCTTCGGTGGTGGTAGAAGGGGGATCGAGCCACACCGCAAGCGGCGCAGCCGCCCTGCGCCCCCGGGGTCGGTGGTGCTGCGGAGGCGGCGCCCCGGCGCCCGCCGGGGAAGCTCCGCCCCCCCCTACGTCCCTACAGGCCGAGCACCTTGCACACCCCCGCCATGGTGGCGGGCGCCTTGCTCGGCTTCGGGGCGTTGGCGATGGCGGTGTCCGGGTCCTTGAGGCCGTGGCCGGTGAGGGTGCAGACGATGGTGGTCTCCGACTCCACCCACCCCGCCGCAATCGCCCTTTTCAGCCCCGCGACCGAGGCGGCCGAGGCCGGCTCGCAGAAGACCCCCTCCAGGGAGGCGATCTTGCCCTGCGCCGCGAGGATCTCCTCGTCGGTGACCATGTCGATGCGGCCGCCCGACTCGTCGCGCGCCGCCTCGGCGAACTTCCACGACGCCGGGTTGCCGATGCGGATGGCGGTGGCCACGGTCTCCGGCTTCGCCACCGGGTGGCCGAGGACGATGGGGGCGGAACCCGCCGCCTGGAAGCCCATCATCACCGGCAACCGGTCGATGCGGCCCGCCTCGCGGTACGCCTTGTAGCCCCGCCAGTAGGCGGTGATGTTGCCGGCGTTGCCCACCGGCAGGAGGTGGTAGGTGGGCGGCCGACCGCCGAGCTGGTCGCAGACCTCGAAGGCGGCGGACATCTGCCCCTCGATGCGAAAGGGGTTGATCGAGTTCACCAGGGTGATCGGCTGCTCGTCGGCGAGCCGGCGGACGATGGTCAGGGCCTCGTCGAAGTTGCCGTCGATCTGCACCACCTCGGCGCCGTGGATCATCGCCTGGGCGAGCTTTCCGAGGGCGATCTTCCCCTCCGGGATGAGGACCACCGCGCGGATCCCCGCGTGGGCGGCGAAGGCGGCGGCGGAGGCGGAGGTGTTGCCGGTGGAGGCGCAGATCACCGCCTCCGAGCCCGCCTCGCGCGCCTTGGAGACCGCCATGGTCATGCCGCGATCTTTGAAGGAGCCGGTGGGGTTTGCACCGTCATACTTCAGGTAGAGCTCAACCTCCGCCCCCAGCCAATCGGCGAGCCTGGGCGCCTCGATCAGCGGCGTGTTGCCCTCCTGGAGGGTGACCACCGGGGTCTTCTTGGAGACCGAGAAGAAGTCGCCGTAAGTCTTGATGATACCGGGCCATTTGGAGACGGAGAGGGAGGACATGGGAACCGTATGTTGGGGGCTCGCTGCGCGAGCCAGGGGTTTAGAAAATGGGCAGGAGGGGGTTGTCCCCCCGATCCGGAGCCTCCGCCACCGGCCGGCCCTTCGGGCCGGGATCGGGGGTACAACCCCCTCCTACCAGGGGGGGTGCCGGCCTGCGGCCGGCGATGATCTCTTCGTGGGTGGTTTTCATCGGCATCACATCAGTCCGAAGGGCTCTCCCTCCCTCTCTCCCTGCATCCCTGTTCCCCTGGGGCCGAAGGCCACCCTACCCCTCCACCCGGACCACCACCGCCGCCCCCTCGGTCACCCCGAGGGATTCGATCTCCACCAGGGCCGCCCGCACGCTCCCCTCGCGGGCACGGTGGGTGAGAATGACCAGCGGCACGGTCCCCTCGCGGTCGCGGCCGTGCTGGCGCACCTGGGCGATGGAGATCTGGTGGCTGCCGAGGACGCCGGAGATCCGCGACAAAACGCCGGGGCGGTCCTGCACCTCGAAGCGGAGGTAGTAGCCGGTCTCCACCTCCTCCAGGGGCAGGAGCTCCCGCCGCTCCACCACCCGGTGGGCGCACGGGTCGGCGGCCCGTACGTCGCCGCGGGCGAGCGCCGTGGCCACCTCGGCGATGTCCGCCACCACCGCGCTGGCGGTCGGCATGGCCCCGGCACCGGCACCGTAATAGAGGGTCTCCCCCACCGCGTCGCCCTTCACCACCACCGCGTTGAAGACGCCGTCCACCTTCGCCAGGAGGTGGCCCTCCGGGAGCATGGTCGGGTGGACCCGCACGTCGATCCTCGGCCCCGCCCGCTTGGCGATGGCGACCAGCTTCACCACATAACCGAGGCGGCGGGCGAAGTCGGTGTCGATAGAGGCGAGCTTGCTGATCCCCTCCACCGGGATGGCCGCTAAGTCGACCGGGGTGTCGAAGGCGAGGCGGGCGAGGATCGCCGCCTTGTGGGCGGCGTCGATCCCCTCGATGTCGAAGGTGGGGTCGGCCTCGGCATAGCCCAGCCGGCTCGCCTCCGCCAGCACCCTCTCGAACGGGGCGCCGGTGGTCGCCATCTCGGTGAGGATGTAGTTGCAGGTGCCGTTGACGATCCCGTAGACCGCCTCGATCCGGTTGGCGATGAGCCCCTTGGTGAGCGCCTTGATGATCGGAATCCCGCCCCCCACCGCCGCCTCGAAACGCAGGGCCACGCCGTTGGCCGCCGCCAGGCGGGTGAGCTCGTCGCCGTGGTGGGCGAGGAGCGCCTTGTTGGCGGTGACCACCGACTTGCCCGCGGAGAGCGCCCGCACCACCAGGTCGCGTGCCAGGGTGGTGCCGCCGATCAGCTCCACCACCACCGCCACATCCGAGTGGTCCACCACCCGCTCCGGATGGGTGGTGAGGAGGCAGGAGGAGAGGTCGACGCCGCGGTCGCGGTCCGGGTCGAGGTCGGCGGCGGCCACCAGACGCAGGGGGTGGCCGATCCGATCGGCGATCAGCGCCCCGTTGTCCGCCAGGACCCGCGCGGTGCCGGTGCCGATCGTCCCGAGGCCGAGGATGCCGATGCCGGTGGGGGGGGGAGGGGGGGTGGGAGACATGGGGGTAGTCGGCTTCGTGCGGGTGGCTGGCGGAGTGGACGGTGGGGTCGAGCGAGAGGGGATGGGGGTGGGGAGTGAGGGGGTGAGGGGATGGTTGGCCGCTGCGCGGTCAGCACGTCTTTCGGGAGTGCGGTGTCCCCTTTCTGCCTTCTACTTTCTACTTTCTACTTTTCCTCCATCGTCATCTCATGCGGCCCGGAGGGCCGTCCAGCCCCCCATCATCCCTCATCCCCCAATCCCCATCCCCCCTCAAAATATCTTCCTCAGCCCGTGGATCGCCTGCCGGGTGCGGTGCTCGTTCTCCACCAGGGCGAAGCGGACGAAGCCGTCGCCGCCGCGGCCGAAGCCGAGGCCCGGGGCGACCGCCACCTTGCAGCGGTCGATGAGCATCTCGGAGAAGGCGACCGAGCCCATCTCGCGATACGGCTCGGGGATCTGCGCCCAGACGAACATCGTCGCCTTTGGCGGCTCCACCTCCCAGCCGATCCGGTTGAGCCCGTCGCACAGGCAATCACGCCGCTCCTCGTACAGCTTGCGGATCTTCGGCGGCTCCTCCTCGCACTCGTTCAGGGCGATGATCGAGGCGATCTGGATCGGCTGGAACATGCCGTAGTCGAGGTAGCTCTTGATCCGCGTCAGCGTCCCCACCATCTCCTTGTTGCCGACGCAGAAGCCGACCCGCCAGCCGGGCATGTTGTACGACTTGGAGAGCGACACGAACTACACCCCCACCTCCTTCGCCCCGGGGACCTGGAGAAAAGAGGGCGCTTGGTAGCCGTCGAAGCAGAGGTCGGCGTAGGCGAGGTCGTGCATCACCCGGATCTCGTGCTCACGGGCGAAGGCGACCACCCGCTCGAAGAACTCGAGCTCCACCACCTGGGTGGTGGGGTTCGCCGGGAAGCAGAGCATCATCGTGCGCGGCTTCGGGTCGTGCTGCTCGTAGACCGCCAAGAGCGACTCGAAGAAGTCCTGCCCCGGCTGCTGCGGCACGTGCGCCACGGTGCCGCCGGCGATGATCACCGCGTAGGCGTGGATCGGATAGGTGGGGTCCGGGACCAGGACCGTGTCGCCGGGGCCGACCATCGCCAGGGTGAGGTGGGAGATCCCCTCCTTCGCCCCCATGGTCGCGATCGCCTCCAGGTTGGGGTCGAGCTCGACCCCATAGCGGCGCCTGTACCAGCGACAGATGGCGCGCCTCAGGTTGGGGATGCCGCGGGAGGCGGAGTACCGGTGGTTGCGCGGGTTGCGTGCCGCCTCCACCAGCTTGTCGACGATATGCGCCGGGGTCCCCTGGTCCGGGTTGCCCATCCCGAGGTCGATGACGTCCTCGCCGGCGTGGCGCGCCGCCATCTTCTTCGCGTTGACGCTCGCAAAGACATACGGCGGCAACCGCTCCATACGGGGGGTCTTGAGGATCGGTGTATTCGGCATGGCGGCGCTCTCTTATTCCCTGGCCCACCGGGGCCCAAAGGGGACGGACAAGATACGGTCCCGCGCCGCGGTTCGGAAGCCTCGGGGATCGACGGCCGAGGCTGCCCTTCGGAGAAAACCGCGACGGGCGCAAAAGGGGGTGGTGTCACCGGTGGTGAGCCGGAGGACGGTGTGATCCTGGAAGGCAAGATCAGCCACGGAATCCACGGAACGCCACGGAAGGGGTAGGAGCGGGTTGCACCCGCGATCCGCGCCGTGGTCCGTACCACCGGCGCCGGCTCTCTCAGCGAGGCATACGACCTGCTTGCCCCCGAGACCTGGGGCGCGGCGGCCCCCGCCCTCGCCCTGGTGGCGGCGACCATGCTGATCATCTACCTGGTGGAGAAGGCGCGCATCCCGGTAGACGACCCGACCACCCACCTGGAGCTGACGATGGTCCACGAGGTGATGGTCCTCGACCACTCAGGCGTCGATCGCGCCTTCATCGAGTACGGCGCGGTCCTCAAGCTGTGGCTCCTCGGCCTCCTGCTGGTGGGGCTGGAGGTGCCGGTGCGTGGCGGGGCCCCGTGGCTCGACGGGGCGGCGATGGTCGCCGGCCTGGCGGGGCTGGCGGTGGTGGTGGGGATCATCGAGTCGACCATGGCGCGCCTGCGCCTGAACAACGTCCCGGCGCTGATCGTCGGCGGCGGGGTGCTGTCGGCGGTCGCCTTCGTGGTGGGGATGTGATGGTTCAGGGGTGGGGAATTGGGGGATGGGGGATGAGGGGGGGACAGCCCCGCGGGCGGATGAGATGACGATGGGAGGTATCCAGGAGAAGTAGAAAGTAGAAGGTAGAAAGTAGAAGGGGGGGAACCTCACTCCAGAAAGAATCGCCGGCCGCAAAGCGGCCATCCACCGCTAGCCCCTGAGCCCCAGTCCCTGGCTCGCGCAGCGAGCCCCCCCCCATGATCAAAACCCTCATTACCCGCGCCCGCCACGGGCGGCGCACCACCACCTTTCCGGCCGAGAAGCCGGTGCTGCCGGAGCGGTTCCGCGGCCCGCGATCGTCATCGCCTGCGGCGCCTGCGCGATCAGCGGTGGCCCCTTCGCCGGCCACCCGGAGGCCAATGACGGCATCGGTGGGCTGCTGTCGGTGGACCTCTACATTCCCGGCTGCCCTCCCCACCCCTACACCCTCCTCGACGGCCTGCTGCGGTTAATCGACCGGCGCGACTGAGCGGCACAACGCCACCACGACACCGCATCCGCTCACCGGCCCCTGCGCCGCGCGCGCGCACCCTGGCCGCCGGTCACGACGGCGAACCGGGCGCCGTTTCGGCCCGCCTCGTAAGAAAAAAATGGTCGACCAGGGGTCAGGTTCGGAAGTAAGTTTTCGGTGTTTTCCCGGTTCGCCTCTCCACGGAGTTCCTCATTCCCGAGTCGGGCCGCTCCACTCCCCCCCTTCCCCCTCCGTCAATGGCTCAAGTTTTCACCATGGCCGACGATCAGGTGGGTCGCGCTGCGCCGCGCCGTCCCCATCTCCCTCACCGCACGACCGTGAACCCCCTGTCGATCGCATCGCCCTGGTTGGCGTGGCCGGCAGTCGGCTCCTCGGTCCGGGAAGGAACCCGCCATGGCCCCGCTGACCGTCGATCCCCGTAACGTCCTCTCCTTCGTCCTCGCCGGTGGACGGGGCAACCGCCTCGACCAGCTCACCGAGGCGCGGTCGAAGCCGTCGGTCCCGTTCGGCGGCAAGTACCGGATCATCGACCTCACCCTGTCGAACTGCATCAACTCGGACCTCCGGCGGATCGCGGTCCTCACCCAGTACAAGTCGAGCTCCCTGGCAAAGCACATCCGCCTCGGCTGGAGCCCGCACATGTCGCCGGTCTTCAACGAGTTCCTGGTCACCGTGCCGCCGCAGCAGAAGGTGGACGACCGCTGGTACGTGGGGACCGCCGACGCGATCTACCAGAACCTCGACGTGATCCGCGAGAGCCACCCGCGCTATGTGCTCATCCTCTCCGGCGACCACATCTACAAGATGGACTACCGGCCGCTCTTGGTGGGCCATGTGCGGCGCGGGGCGGACCTCACGGTGGTCACCCTGCCGGTGCCGCGCCTGGAGGCGACCGCCTTCGGGGTGATCGAGACCGACCCGGAGGAGCGGATCATCGGCTTCGCGGAGAAGCCGGTGGACCCGACGCCGATCCCCGGCGACTCGGAGCACAGCCTCGCCTCCATGGGGGTCTACTGCTTCACCACCGACGCGCTCCTGGAGATCCTGGAGGAGGACGCCGCCGACCCGGCCTCGAGCCACGACTTCGGCAACGACGTCCTGCCGCGGATGCTCGGCCGCTACCGCCTCTACTCCCACCCCTTCCGCGACCCGAAGAGCGGCGGCCCCGGCTACTGGCGCGACGTGGGCACGGTGGAGGCGTACTACGAGGCGAACATGGACCTCGTCTCCGTCTCCCCCAAGCTCAACCTGTACAACCCCTACTGGCGCATCCACACCCACCAGGAGGACTGCCCGCCGGCGAAGTTCGTCTTCGCCGATGAGGGGGAACGCGCGGGGGTGGCGCTCGACAGCATGCTCAGCGGCGGCTGCGTCGTCTCCGGCGGCCGGGTGGTGCGTTCGATCCTCTCCAACCGGGTGCGGATCAACTCGTACGCCGAGGTCCGGGAAAGCCTGCTCTTGGGTGACAACGAGGTGGGACGCCACTGCCGCATCCGGAGGGCGATCATCGACAAGTACGTGGACATCCCGCCGGGGACGGAGATCGGCTACAACGAGGAGGAGGACCGCAGGCGGTTCCGGGTCGTCGACGGCGGCATCTGCCTGGTCACCGCCCGCGCCAAGCTACCGAGCCGCCGCCGCCCGGCGAGCGCGGCGATCCCGGCGTGAGGGGCACGCTGCGCGTGCCTCAGAGATTAGGGAGGTAGGGAAAATCGGCATGGAAGGCTGCTAGCGCGGCCAGAGGATGTTGTGTAAGCAGCTTCCACCAGCAAGTCGTCGGCCCGAAGGGCTGCCCCCCCACCTCGCCACCGCCCCACCTCCATCCCTCCCGACTCCCTCCCCCTGAGCCCATGGACCTCACTGTTTGCCTTCTCTGGCACATGCACCAGCCCCTCTACCTCGACGAGGAGGCGGGCGAGTCGGTCCTGCCGTGGGTCTTTCTGCACGGGGTGAAGGACTACTACGAGATGGCCCGCCACCTGGAGGCGGTGGAGGGGATGCGGGCGACGGTGAACTTCGTGCCGTCGCTGCTCGACCAGCTCGACCTCTACGCCCGCCCCGGCATCCCCGCCGACCGCTTCCTCCGCCACGTGGCCATGGACCCGGCGCAGATGGACCAGGCGGCGCGCGACTTCCTGCGCAACTTCTTCTTCTCCGCCAACCAGGAGCGGCAGATCCTCCCGTCGCCGCGCTACGCCGAGCTCTTCCAGCGCGCCCACGGCCGCGGCAGCAACCGGGCGACGCCCCTGTCGCCACAGGACCTCCTCGACCTCCAGGTCTGGTTCCTGCTGGCCTGGTGTGGCGCCTGGCTGCGCGAGGAGGATCCGCTGGTGGCGAGCCTGCTGGCGCAGGGGCGCGGCTTTTCCAGCGACGAGAAGATGGCCCTGCTGGCGCGGATGCAAGAGGTGGTCGGCGAGATCGTGCCGCGCTACCGAGCGCTGGCGGAGGCGGGACGGGTAGAGCTCTCCTTTACCCCCTACTACCACCCGATCCTGCCGCTGTTGTGCGACACCAACACCGGCCAGGAGTCGAACGCCGCCACCCACCTGCCGCACCACCGGCTGCGCCGGCCGGACGACGCGGTGGCGCAGGTAGAGCGCGGGCTCACCCGCCACGGCTCCGCCTTCGGCGCTCCACCCGCCGGCTGCTGGCCCGCCGAGGGAGGGCTCTCCCAGCAGGCGGTGGAGATCCTCGCCGCCGCGGGCAGCCGCTGGGCCGCCGGCGACGAGGCGGTCCTCTTCGCCAGCCTCGGCCGCCCACCCAGGAGTGACGGTGAGGTGGTCCCCGACCTCTACCGCCTCTACGCCGCGCCGGGACACGCGGCCCCCCTCACCCTCGCCTTCCGCGACCACCACCTCTCCGACCGCATCGGCTTCACCTACAGCCGGTGGGAGAGCGCGACGGCGGTGGCCGACCTGATCGACCACCTCCACGCCCTGCGCCTGGGGCTGAAAGGCAAGGCGAAGCGGCCGGTGGTCAACCTGATCCTCGACGGGGAGAACGCCTGGGAGTTCTACCCGGACAACGGCCGCCCCTTCCTCCTCGCCCTCTACCGCGCCCTCGCCGAGACCGACGGGCTGGTCCCGTCCACCCTCTCCGGGGCGCTCGACGACGGCTGCGATCGAGCCCCCCTGGAGCGGCTCCACCCGGGCTCGTGGATCCACGGCAACTTCAACATCTGGATCGGCCACCCGGAGAAGAACCTCGGGTGGGACTGGGTGGCACGCGCCGCCGCCGCCCTCGACGAGGCGACCGAGGTGGACGAGGCCGCATGCGCCGAGGCGTACGAGGCGCTCCTGGCCGCCGAGGGGTCGGACTGGTTCTGGTGGTACGGCGACGACCACTACTCCGCCCACGACCATATCTTCGACCACCTCTTCCGCGCCCACCTGCGCCAGGTCTACCGCGCCCTCGGGAGGCCGGTCCCGGACGGCCTGCACCTGCCCATCGCCCGCATGCGCCGGGCCCAGCTCGAGATGCCGCGCGGCCTCGTCCACCCGCACCTCGACGGCAGGGGGGTGCGCTACCTCGACTGGCTCTCCGCCGGCCGCCTCGACCTCGCCCGGGCCAGCGCCATGCACCCGGGGGACCTCCCGTTCACCGAGCTGCGCTTCGGTTTCGACGAGCGCACCCTCTATCTCCAGCTCGCCGCCCGCGCGCCCCTGGCGGAGCTGTGCGGCGACGACCTCACCCTCACCTTCCACCTCGAAGGCGCCGCCGACGGCGCGGCGTGCCGGATCGTCCTCACCGCCCGGCGTGGCGTTACCCCCACCCTCACCCTCGCAGACGGCGGCGGCTCACGGCAGATCGGCCGCGCGGCCCTCGACGACCTCTTGGAGGTCGCCATCCCCCTCACCCCGCTCCACCTCACCGCGGGCAAGAGCTTTCACCTCTCCTTCGGCCTCCCCGATCAGCCCAGACTGCCCCTCGACGGCCCGGTCGAGCTCACCATCCCGGCCGCCGCCGACTACCTGGTGGAGGCGTGGATGGCCTGAAGAGCAGCAGGCCGAGGGAGGGGGACGATCATGACGGGGATCGCGCCTCCCCCGCGCTCGACCGGTCCAACTGGACCCCGGGCCGTACCGCTCCCCAGTGGGAGCTGGCGAAAACCGCCTGGTACGCAACACGCCATGTCGCCTGAGATCTAGCGCAAGGCCGCCCCGCACCAGATGTGTGGCCAGCCGGGCATGTGCCGGCCGGCAAGCAGGGAGCGTGGTGTCCCGCTTCATATCAGGCAACGGCGGGGACGATCTCGGTGGCGCCGAAAGGCCGACCGCACCCCGAGATCCGCGCCTCGACGAGCGGGCTCATGGAACCAATCGGCGCACAAAAGAACACAAAACAACTTTGGGTTATATCTATTTCACATCCACCGCGTGGAGGTGGACGTCGCGGCCGACGGGGCGGGACGAAGGCGGAAGCTGCGCACAACTTCATGTTTTTCCTAAGAACAGTGATGAACACCTCTGCAAAACGAGCACTCGCCGCCGCACTGGTAGACGACCTCGTGGTCCAGACCGCGGAGCTCGAGCGCCACCCTACGGACCCAGTTCGGCTGGTCATCAACACCGTCGACGGGCCAGCCGTCAACCTCGACCTCACCCCGGTCACGGGTGAGGCCACCTATCCCTCCGCAGCGGTCCACTTTGCCAACGTGAAGGAGATGTGCCACCTCATCTCCGCCTACCTCGCGGCGCGCAAGTCGACCTACTTCGAGGTAGACGAAGAGAAGGGGGCAAACCAGATCTCCTCTCCGCCCACGCCGCGACCTTCCTTGCCAACGTCGTCGTCGGTGCGATCACCACGCTCACGGACGAAGAGGCGGCGCAGATCGCCCGCTGGGTCTCCCACCTCGACGTCTACACGGCGGTCAAGGCGGTCGAGTCCCTCCTCGCCCAGCCGTCCCACCGCGCCCTCTTCAAGATCGCCACGGAACGAGAATGGGATGTCCACTTCGACCATGTAGCGATTCGGGCTGGGTCGGAGGAGCGCGGCGATGGCCTGCGGGTGGTGAGGCTCCTGTGCCGCGAGCACGGTTACCGCACACCGGAGGTGGAGTCGGAACGGTCGTACCGCCTGAGCACGGGGTGGAACACCTACTCCCTCTACAAGGTCCTCGCCAACGGCCAGTTGCTACGCGTCTCCGTGGAGGAATCGGCGACCGGCCATCCGACGCAGACCATCCAGCACTGGAATCGGCTCTACGGCTTCACCCCTCATCACCTCGCCGTACGGTGCATCCGGTGGGAAGAGGGGGAGCGTGTGGCGGTCCCCCTCGCGGAGGTGATCACCGCCATGGCGGCGCACGGGAACCGATGTCTCACCCCCGCCGGTCACTGCACCCAAGGCCTCCTGGAGCAGGTCTTCACCGAGCCAATGCACCTCACCACCCTCCCGGATGACGAACGGAGGCGCCTCGCCGCCCTCGGCGACGGGCTGGACACGGCCATCAACAACGGTCCCCTTCTGGAGCTTGTCTCCCGTCGCGAGATGGCTCCCGAGCTCGCCGCCCACCTCTTTCCCCTGCGCGGCCTGGCGTACCACCCCACCGATCCGCTGCACTCCGCCCCCATTTACCCCTACTTTCTGCCAGCGCAGACAGCCCGCATGTTGGCCACCTCCCTGGAGACGTTGGCTCACGCCTCGAAACCGAGCGCCCGTAGCTTGGCCACCTCGTTGCGCCAGTTGGGGGCGGTGGTGACCCGCAGGTCGAGGTAGAGGCGGGTGCCCAGCAGCCGCTCGATGGCGGCGCGGGCGGAGGAGCCGATCGCCTTGAGCTGTCTGCCACCGGCGCCAATCACCATCCCCTTGTGGCCGTCGCGCTCCACGAGGATGGTGGCGGCCACGAAGGTAAGCCCTCTGGAGCGGGACGCTCCATGTGGCGCGAGGTTGGGCGAGAGCCCGACCTCCGCGGGGGTTGAAGCCGCCCGGACCTGTGCCGGGCGCGGGGGGCGCGTGGCGTCCCCCGATAGATCAGCGCGTCCCTCGCCGCGCTCTTCGAGGGCGTCGAGGCGCACCGCGACGCCGTATGGCAGCTCCTCTCGCAGGCGGCGGATCACCTGCTCGCGGATGAGCTCGGAGACGATGAACCGTTCCGGCTGGTCGGTGATCATCCCCTCCGGAAAATAGGGCGGCCCCTCGGGCAGGGCCGCGCCGATCGCCTCGGCCAGCTCCGGCACCATCTCACCGGTCTGGGCGCTCAGGGGGAAGATCTCCGCGAACGGGGCGAGCCCCTTGAAGGCGTCGATCACCGCCAGCACCTTCGGCCGCGCCACCGTGTCGATCTTGTTGATCAGCAGCCACACCGGCGGGCCGAGACCACGGAGCGCCTCGGCAATGTACTGGTCTCCGCCACCGGGGTGGTCGTCGGGCTCCACCATGAAGAGCAGGAGGTCCATCTCGGCGAGCCCCTCCAGGGCCGTCCTCACCATGATCCGGTTGAGGGTGTGGGTCGGGCGGTGGATCCCCGGGTTGTCGAGGAAGACCACCTGAAAGCCCTCGCCGTGGAGGACCCCGGTGATCCGGTTGCGGGTCGTCTGTGGTCGGTTGGCGGTGATCGCCAGCTTCTGTCCCACGAGACGGTTGAGGAGGGTCGACTTGCCCACGTTGGGGCGCCCGGCGAGGGCGACGAACCCGGAACGGAAGGGGGGAGGCATGGTGGAGATGGTAACGGCTGGGGGCGACAGGCAGTAGCCGGCCGCGATGGGTGGCCGGCGAGCACAGCCCCGTTTCACCCCGAGGGGGCCTACGTGGGACAGACGGCGCTCCGGGCGTTGATTCGGATGCCGTGGGGGGCTGCCAAGTCTCCCTGTGGCGCCACCCTCCGGTGCAACCAGGAGGCGGGGCAACCATCGAAGAGCCGGCCGGAGTTGCCCGGCCGCGCCCGGTAGGGCACAACCTCCCCATGGTCGAGGTCGTCCCCATCCCCTGCTTCGAGGACAACTACGCCTACCTCCTCGTGGACCGGGCGGCCGGTGAGACAGCCGTGGTGGACGCCCCCGAGGCGGAGCCGATCCTCGCGGCCCTGGCGGAACGGTCCCTGCGCCTCACCGCGCTGCTCTGCACCCACCACCACTGGGACCACGTCGGCGGCAATGAGGCCCTCGCTGCCGCCTTTCCCGGCCTGGATGTCGTGGGGCTGGAGAGCGACGCGGCGCGCATCCCCGGCATCACCCGGACCCTCGACGACGGCGCGGACGTGGAGGTGGTCGGGCTCCGCGCCACCTGTCTGCACACCCCCGGCCACACGGTGGGTGCGGTCTGCTTCCACGTCGCGGCAAAGGGGTGGCTGTTCACCGGCGACACCCTCTTCGGCGGCGGCTGCGGCCGCCTCTTCGAGGGGAGCGCCGAACAGATGCAGGCGTCACTGGCGCGCCTCGCCGCCCTCTCCGGCGACACCAAGGTCTGGTTCGCCCACGAGTACACCGCCGCCAACCTCCGCTTCGCCGCCCGGGTGGAGCCGGACAACCCGGCGCTTCGTGGCCGCTACGAGCGGGTGCGCCGCCAACGCACCGCAGGCGTTGTGACCTGCCCCTCCACCCTGGCCGAGGAGCGGGCGACCAACCCCTTCCTCCGCTGGCACGAGCCAACGGTCATCGACGCCGCCCGCGCCCACGGCGCCACCGGCGACACGCCCACCGAGGTCTTCGCCGCCATCCGGCGGTGGAAGGACACCGCCTGAGTCCGAGGCAGGGGCTGGCCTCGCGCAGAGGCACAGCGGTTCCCCCTCGGCGCCCCGCCCCCTACCCCACCCGCTCCACCAGGGGCAGCTCTCCGTCGGTGAAGTCCTCCCAGGTGGCGGCGAGCATGAGAAGGATCTGCTCGTCCGCGTCGGAGACGTCGGTGCCTGCGGCGGCGCGGGCGCGGACCCGAGCGCGCAGGGTCTTCAGGGGGGCGTCGCAGTGGAGGATGCGCAGGGGGACGCCGAGCTCCGCGGCGAGGGTAGCCACCGGCTCACGGTACGCCACCCGCAGGTAGGTGGCATCGAGGATCGCGGTATAGCCCGCCGCCACCACCGCCCGGGCGTGGTCGAGGAGGGTCTGGTAGGTGAGGGCGCCGAGGGCGTCGCCGTAGAGGTCGAGCGCCGGGTCGGCGGCGTGGAGCCGCTTGCGCTCCACGTCGGAGCGGATGCGCACCCCGCCCTCGGCCTGGAGCCGCGCCAGGGCGACGGTCGACTTGCCGCTCCCGGGCAGCCCCACCATAAGGTCGATCCCACCGGTGTGCTCCGCCAGGGTCTCGGCGGCGAGGGCGAGGTAGCGGTCGCGGGTCGCCAGCAGCCCCGCCTGCTCCCCCTCGGGGACGCCGGGGGCGGCGGCGGTGAGGTGGGCGATCTTCGCCCGCACATGGGCCCGGTAGGCGACGAAGAGGGGGAAGGCGGGCAGCCCGGCGTAGTCGCCGGTGGTCTCCAGGTAGCGGTTGAGGGAGCGCCACGCCGCCCCGGCCAGCCCCCGGTCGGTGAGGTCCATGAACAGGAAGGCGACATCGGCGAGGGTGTCGATGGTGCGGAAGTCGTCGTTGAACTCGATGCAGTCGAACGGCAGGGGCCGCCCCTCCCAGAGGCAGATATTCGCCAGGTGGAGGTCGCCGTGGCACTCGCGCACGCAGCCGGCGGCGGCGCGCTCGGCGAGGAGCGGCCCCTGGGCGGCGAGGTGGCGGTCGAAGGCGGCGCGCAGGACATCGGCCGCCGGGTCCGCGGGCAGGGTCTCGAAATTGCCGTTGATCGCCCCGGCGAGACGCTCCGGGTAGGAGCGGGCCATCTCCGGCGAGGCCGGCGCCGCCTTGGCATGCAGGGCGGCGACGTTGTCCGCGAGCCCATCGAGGACTCCGTCGTCGAGGCGGCCGTCGCGCGCCACCACCCGATCGAGCTGCTCCTCCGGGTCGAACTGGCGCATCCGCACCGCCCACTCCACCGCCTCCCCGTCACCGCCGATCCGCCACCCCTCCGGGGTGCGGACCACCGGGACGACGCCGAGGTAGAGCTCCGCCGCCGCCCGCTGATTCAACCGCACCTCCGCCTCACACGCCGCCTGCCGCTTCGACAGGGTGGTGAAGTCGACGAAGCCATAGTTCACCGGCTTCTTGAGCTTGTAGGCGTACTCGCCGGTGAGGGCGACCACCGACAGGTGGGTGTGGACCACCTGGATGGCGTCGATGGGGTGCGGATAGGTGGCCGGGTCGGTGAGGGCATCGAGCCACGGGAGGGCGTCGTCCATGGGGTTCTCGCAGGCGGGCGGGGGGAGCGTCGGGCGCCCATGGTCCTCCACGGATACGCGCCGTGCCAAGGTGACGGCTACACCACGGGCGGCCTCTTTTACCACGGGGGAGACGGGGGGAGGTGGGGAGGGGGAGGCTGCGTCGCCGGTGGTGAGCGGGGGGCTCGTGCCGAGTGGGGCCTTCAACGCCAAGGCACAAAGGGGGGAACAGCAGTAGAAAATAGAAAGTAGAAAGGGGGAGACTGGGCGGGGGGGGGTCGATGGTGGTGGGCCGGGGGATGGCGTGGACCTTGAAGGCCGGGGAACCACGCAAAGACGCCAAGGCGCAAAGAGCTGCGTCTCCCTTTCGCGACACATCTATCCCCCGCCAGCCACGGACTGAGGTCGGGAACATCACCCCTCGCCTCCAAGGGCGCCCAGCAAGCCTTTGCGTCTTGGCGGCTGTGCGCGAAATCCGCCTTCCAGCCATGCACCCCCCTTTCGTGGTTTCGTGTTCCAGCGGTGTGAAGGACGGCGGAACGCTCGGGGCTATTTCCGCTGATCCTCTTCGTGGTTGAACCCGACCCGTGGTGACCACGACGGGGCGGCGGCTCGACCGCCGACAGGCAAATCGGTCTCCACCCGTTTGCGAGGCGGCCACGGAGAGGCGCCACCGCTCTCCTGCCCCCCCACGCCCCCCCCGTGTCCCCCGTGGTGAGCGGTTTGCGGCCTCAATCGACGCGCCCGCCCCCCCGCCAGCCGAGCGCCCCGAGGGCGAGGAGGGGTGGGGCGGCCACCGCGAGGGTGGCGGGGTGGAGGCGGCCGGCGAGGTGGCGCGCCGCCAGCGCCGGGACGGCGGGGGCGGAGAAGAGGCGCGCGACCCAGGCGGCGCCGCCGTCGCGGTAGATCCAATCGGCCAGGCGCCGCCCCCCCATCAGCTCCAGGCCGAGGCGCGAGCGGACGAAGCGGCGGCCGGCGCCACGGAAGGACCAGTCGCCGCTCGTCGCGGCGCGGGCGATCTCTCCCGCCACCAGACCACCGTGGGCGAGGGCCTGGGCGATCCCCTCGCCGAAGAGCGGGTCGATCCCCGCCGCCTCACCGGCGAGGAGGAGCCGCGGCCGGGCCACGAGCGGGCCGCGCGGGAGCTCGCGCTCGTGGAAGCCGCCGAGGCGGCAACCATCAAGGTCGACGCCGCGGGCGGCGAGGTGGTCGCGGAAGAGGGGCTTCAGGTTGCCCCGCCGGGAGCCCGCGTCACCCCGGTCGTAGAGGCCGCGGTGGAGCCCGACGCCGGTGGGCCGGGGGCTCGGAAAGTCCCACAGGTAGCCGTGAACACCCGCCTTCATCGGGGTAAAGTCGAGGTAGAGCGTGTTGTCGGAACATCCTGATTTTTCGGGGCTCTCATCTGTCTCCACATAGAGGAGGCGGGCGCGGTGGCTCGGTGGCGGCCAGCCGAGGAGCTTGCGCACGGTGGAGCCGCCGCCGTCCGCGGCGACCACGCAGCGGGCGGTGTAGGTGGCGCCATCGGTAGCCACCCGCACGCCCCCCTCCCCTACCTCCACTGCCGTGAGAGCCTCGCCCTCGTGGAGGGTGGCGCCGGCGGCCGCCGCCTCCTGCGCGAGCCAGTGGTCGAAGGCGGCCCGCTCCACGGTCACCGCCAGCCCCTTCGCCTCCGCGGCCCAACGGCGTGCACCGAGGGCGACCTCGACCCGGTGGATGGGCAGGGCCGGGACCCCGAGGGAGAGGCCGAGGCGACGCAAGACCGCGACCCCCTTGCCGGTCACCCCGCCGGCGCACGGCTTCGGCCGCGGCAGGGTCGCCCGCTCCAGCACGAGGGTCCGCCGCGCCACCACCGGCGCACAGGCCGCCAGGTGCAGCGCCACCGACGCCCCCGCCGGCCCGGCCCCCACGACGATCACCTCGTAGTCCGGCTCCATGGGCGGATCGTCGCACCGGCTCGCCTCTCAGACCACACCCCTTCGCCTGCCGTCCGTGGCGAGCGGCAGCGCCCCTGTCGGCGGCGCCACACGGCTGGGGTACGATCCCGCCGGTCGCGCACTCCACCGCCGGGGTGGCGAAACTGGTAGACGCAAGGGACTTAAAATCCCTCGGCCGTTCGGCCATGCGGGTTCGATTCCCGCCCCCGGCACCACGGCGTGGTGCGAGAGTGGAGGGGTGAGTGGCCGTAGCGGGCTCCGCCGCCACGGCCACTCGGTGCTACACCGAGAGACGGGAGCTCACTCCCCGTCGTCGCCAATGGCCTCGGCGGGGCACTCTTCCATCGCCTCGACGCAGAGGGCGATCTCTTCGTTGGTGGTGGGCTGCTTGCGCACGTACGAGTGCTCCCCCTCGTCGTTGCGCCCGAAAAAATCGGCGGCGACCTCGCGACAGCTGTCGCAGTCGATGCACTCGGAGTCGACGTAGAAACGGCCGGTGGCGTTCTGGGGGTGTCTCTCAGCTACGGTTGCCATGGGGTTCTCCTGCCTCGTGTGGACCCGGGTGAATGAGGGGTGGCTGGCGGATGCGGGGCCCGTTGCGCTCCGTGGGGGGGCTATAGCAATGGACGTGCCAATCTCCCTCCGGACGGCGTCGAGCCGCGGGGAGCGGAGGGCTGGCCGCCACAGCCGGGCCGGGCGAGACGGTGGCCACGGCTCCCTCGGGGGCGCGGCAGACCGTTGCGCGACAAGGGCTCGACTGCGGTGAGACCGCCATCGGCAACCCCCACGCCGCCCTCCCGGTCTCGGCGCGGGCCACCCTCCGACACCACCACCCCAACCGTGGCGCCGCGACCGCGGAGGGCGAAGTGATTCTGCTGCACCGCCGTCGGGATTTCCCTGCAACTGGTGCCCCAGGACCACACGGCCGCGGCGACCCATCGGGGCCATCTGCCGACAGGATCACCGTCTGCATGGGTCGAGAGAGGCAACAGCCGGTGGCACGAGGCTTGCTTACCGTTCGCTCACATCCGTGCGCCCCCCTCCCGCACCCATCTGAGGCTGCAGACATGTCTTCACCCCCCGTCCACCTACGCATCATCCTTGTCTCCGCCGCCGTCACCCTCCTCACCGGCTGTGTCGGCTCCGGCTCCGGCAGCGACCCGAACAACGCCCCGCCCGAGTTCATCGACACCGGCGTCACCCTCTCCGCCTCGGTGGTGGCACCGGAGGGGTCGGTGGCCCTGTCGACCCGGGCGACCGACCCGGACGGCGATGAGGTGACCTACGCCTGGTCCGAGGCCGCGGGGGCCGGCACCTTCGAGGCGGACGCCTCGGGTGACGGCTGCACCTGGCACGCGCCAACCGCCGAGGGGATGTACGAGATCCGGGTCACCGCCAGTGACCCCAGCGGCCACGCGACGGTCATCACCGCCGCGGTCGAGGTGACCGCCAGCCTCCACGTCCCCTCCGACACCTACCCGACGATCCAGTCGGCCCTCGACACCGCCCAGAGCGGGATGACCGTGGAGGTCGCCGCGGGTACCTACGACGAGGATCTGACCGTCAAAGAGGCGGTCCACCTGGTGGGCGCGGGTGCGGCCACTACCATCGTCCACGGCACCGGCACTGGCGCGGTCCTCGCCCCCGACTTCTCCCGCGCCCCCGGGATCACCATTGAGGGGTTCACCTTCGAGGGGGGCTCCACCGGCGTCGATGTCTCCTCCACCCCCGACTTCACCCTGCGTAACTGCGTGGTGCGCGACAACAGCGACAGCGGCATCGCCCTCTACTCCGCCCCGGCCCTCATCGAGAACTGCCGGATCACCGGCAATTCCGGCAACGGTATCGACATCCGCTCGTCGGCGGCGACGGTGCAGGGGTGCGTGGTCGCCGATAACGCAGGCTACGGAGTGGAGATCACCACCTCCGGCGCCACCCTCCGCTTCACCACCATCGCCGACAACGTCGGGGTGGGGATCCGCATCTACCAGTCGAACGCAGAGGTCAGCGACTCGATCCTCGCCGCCAACGACTTCCTCAACTTCAACGCGGTCAACCTGCTCGGCGCCACCGGCATCTCCATCTCCAACGCCCGGCCATGGATGAGCGACCTGCTCCTCTTCTACAACGAGCTCAACGTCGACGACACCCAGGTGAACGGCGAGCGAGTGGCGGTGGACGGCGTCTACGTCACCGGCGACGCCGCCGACCTGACGGGCGATGGCGATCCGCTCCTGGCGGCGGACGGCAGCTACACCCTCGGCGCGACCTCCCCGGCCCTCACCCTCGCCTCCGACGGCGGCGAGCTCGGCGCCTACGGCGGCGGCTTCACGCCTCCCCTGGCCCCGTAAGCGGTACCGGAGCGATCAATGCGTCTGCCCCTCGAGCTCTCCATCCTCGCCGCGACGGCGATGTTTCTCGTCTTCATCGGCGGGCTGGGGAGCTATTACCGGCGGGTGATTGCTCAGTACCGGGTGGGGTCGGTGGCCACCAGCGACCTCGACCGGCGACAGGAGCTGATCAACCGGCTCTTCATCGGCCTTCTCCTCTCCCTGGCGATGGCGATCACCCTCCTGCTGAGCTGGGAGTACCTCGCCGTCGACCTGTGGCCGCACCTCTCCCTCTCCTGTCTCCTCGGCCTCATCCCCTCCCCCGATCGCATTCACCCCCTTCTGCCCGACCGTGGCCTCGGCGAGTGGCTCGGCTACCTCGGCTCCGCCCTCATGGGGATCGCCCTGCTCTACAACAAGGAGTGGGTAAACCGCCTCATGCGCTCGCGCATCTCGCGCAAGCTGTGGCTCGACTTCCACATCTTCTGCGGCGTCCTCGGGCCGGTCCTCATTACCTTCCACTCCGCCTTTCGTCTCGGCGGCCTGGTGGCGATCTCCTACTGGGCGATGGCCCTGGTCTTTATCTCGGGGCTGGTGGGCCGCTACATCTACGTGCAGATCCCGCGCGGCCTCGCCGGCCACGTGCTGGCACGGGAAGAGGTGGAGGGGCGTCTCGCCGCCCTCTCCCGTGACCTCGCCGGCGCCATCGACGGCCGCGCCGTCGCCACCCTGCTGAAGCTCCAGGAGGTCGAGCTCGCTGAGGGGGGCTGGTGGCGGACCGTGGCCGCCCTGGTCACCACCGACATTCGCGGCTGGTGGCACGAGCAGGTCCTCGCCATTGAGCTCGTTCACCGCCTCGACCGCGACCGGCGCCGCGCCCTGCTCACCGCGTACCACGAACGGCGGCTGCTCCTGCGGCGATCGCGCAACCTGGTCCAGACCCGCCGGCTCCTCGCCGGGTGGACGAAGCTGCACCACCCGATGGCCAACGTCATGGTCCTCTTCGCCGTCCTCCATGTGGTGGTGGCCGTCCTCTTCCGGGTGGAGAACTGAGTGGTCCGGTGGCCCGCCATCCCCCTCCTCCTCGCCGTGCTGCTCGTTGCCACCATCGCCACGGCGGCCACGGACGAGGCGCGACCGGAGGCGCGGCGCATCGTGGAGACGCCGCCGGCCACCGTGGTCACCGTGCAGGTGGAAGGCGGCGGCGATACGTCGAGCAAGGTCCACAAGGCGAACCGAGTCCTCGGGCTGCTGGCCAACCCGGGTGAGCTCTCCGCGGTCCACGCCACGGCCGACGGCCTGAGCCACTGCGTCGACTGCCACACCCTCGGTGGCGGGGTGCAGGACGGCAAGTGCCTCGCCTGCCACCCGCCGATCGCCGCCGGGCTCAAAGAAAAGCGCGGTCTCCACGGCCGCACCGACAAGCGGTGCCACACCTGCCACACCGAGCACGAAGGGCGAGGAGAGCAGATCACCGACTTCACAGCCGACCATTTCGACCACGAAAAGAGGGCCGGCTATCGCCTTGACGGCGGCCACCGCGACACCCCCTGCACCGCCTGCCATGGCAGTCGCCACACCGCCTCGGGACGTCCCACCTACCTCGGGCTGAAGCGCGCCTGCGCCGCCTGCCACGCGGATCCCCACACCGGCCAGTTCGCCGACCTCACCGCCACCGATACCACCACCGGTGTGTGCGCCAACTGCCACACCGCCGATCGCTGGCGAAGGCTGCGCTTCGACCACGACGCCACCCGCTTCAAGATCGCCGGCGGCCACAAGGGGCAGGCGTGCGTCGCCTGTCACCGGGGAGGACGGCTGCACGACAACCCGCGCAACTGCGACGCCTGCCACACCTCTCCCCACGCCGCCCAGTTCGACCCGGTGGTGAAAAAGGCGAACGCGGAGGCCAACCCATGTCGCCTCTGCCACAAGACAACCCGTTGGAACGCCCTGCGCTTCGACCACGACAAGACCCGCTTCAAGGTCGAGGGCGCCCACAAAGAGGCGACCTGCCTCCAGTGCCACCGCGACGGCACCTTCCAGAACAATCCGCGCGCCTGCACCGCCTGCCACGTCAACCGCCACGGCGACCGGTTCAACCAGCGCATCACCGCCACCGCCAAGAGCAAGGAGCCGGGAGCTGCGTGTCTCGCCTGCCACACCACCGCCACCTGGCGGGTGGCGAAGTTCGACCACGACACGTCCGACTTCAAGCTCACCGGCGCCCACAAAGAGACGGCGTGCGCCAAGTGCCACCGCGACACCCGCTTCGACGACCGCGACACCGCCTGCCTCGCCTGCCACGCCACCTGGCACGACAACCGGCTGCATCTCGCCGGTACCGACGAGACGGGCAAAGAGCGCTGCCTCGACTGCCACACCACCACCACCTGGCGGGTGGCGAAGTTCGACCACGACAAGACCGACTTCAAGCTCACCGGCGCCCACAAGCAGACCCCGTGCACCCAGTGCCACAGCCAGACCACCTTCTCCCGGGAGGAGGTGGCGTGCGGCGACTGCCACCGGGATCCCCACGACCGCCAGTTCACCCGCCGCAAGGGCAGCCACCCGACCGCAACCGCCTGTCTCGACTGCCACACCACCGAGGCGTGGATGCCGGCCACCTATGACCACCAGCGCGAGGGGTACCAGGTCTCCGCCACCCTGCGCGCCCACGTACGCAAGCACGAGAAACAACCCTCCTGCCTCTCCTGCCACGCCCTCGGCCGGTTCGCCCGCGACCGCTTCACCTGCACCTCCTGCCACCGCAACGGCCACGGTGGACGGCTGAGCGACAACTGCCGCGCCTGCCACCAGATCGACTCGTGGGAGATCGACCTCGACCGCCACGCGGAGCTCGATTTCAAGCTCGAGGGGCGCCACCGGGAGCTCACCTGCGACGCCTGCCATACCGACGGCATCGGCTTCGGCCACCTCGACCCGAGCTGTGCCGCCTGCCACCAGGACCGCCACGGCGGCAGCTTCGGCGACAGCCAGTCGTGCGCCGACTGCCACTCGCAGGAGGACTGGCAGGCGGAGATCGGCCTGCGCGACGCGGACGGCTCCAAGGTCTTCTTCGACCACGCCGCCACCGGCTTCCCCCTGGAGGGGGCGCACACCCATGTGGCGTGTGGCGACTGCCACCTCAACGGCCGGTTCACCGGCAACGACGGCCGCTGCTACACCTGCCACTGGCAGCGATCTCAAGACGACGTCTGGGCGCTACAGATCGGCACCGAGTGCGGCGACTGCCACACCCCAAGCGGCTGGACCCCGGCGCGCTGGGCCCACACCGAGGCGCCCGCCGACTTTCCGCTGGAGGGGGCCCACGCCCGCGCCGCGTGCCTCGACTGCCACGCCGGATACCGCGCCCGTGGGACCGGTCGTGACTGCCTCACCTGCCACCAGGGAGATCTGCGATGAACCGCTGCGCCCTCCTCCTCGCCTGCTGCCTCCTCCTTCCCCACCTCGCCGAGGCGAAGCTCGACCACAAGGCGGCCGGTTTCCCCACCGACTGCACCCTATGCCACGACCCGGCGGACGCCGACTGGTCGCACTCGACCTTCATCCACGACACCACCCAGTTCCCCCTGGAAGGCGGCCACCGCGTCCTCGACTGCGAGCAGTGCCACACCACCACCCGGTTTTCCGGCCTCCCCACCGACTGCGCCGGTTGCCACTGGGACCGATCCCACGACGACGCGTGGAAGCTCCAGATCGGCCGCGAGTGCGGCCGGTGCCACCGGCCCACCGGCTGGCAAAAGGCACGCTGGGACCACAACGACGAGCCTGCCCACTACCCGCTGGTCGGTAAGCACGCCACGGTCGAGTGCCTCACCTGCCACCGGAGCTACCAGGCGCGCGACACCTCTGCCGCCTGCATGTCGTGCCACCAGCGCGACTACAACCAGACCGACCACGCACAGGTCGGCCTCTCCACCAACTGCGAGGACTGCCACGACGCAGCCGCACCGGACTGGCGCGCCACCGGCTTCGACGGCCGCGCCTTCGACCACGACGTCACCGGCTTCTCCCTGCGCGGCCGCCACGCCACCCTCGACTGCCAGACCGCCTGCCACCAAAACGGCTACGTCCGCACCGCCACCGACTGCGTCGACTGCCACCGGTCCGACTGGCAGGCGAGCCTCCACGACGCCGCCCACCTGAACCTCCCCACCACCTGTGAGACGTGCCACTCGGAGTCCGGCTGGCAACCGATCGACTGGCGCCACGACGACCCGCCCGCCAACTTCCACCTCGACGAGCCGCACGCGGCGGTGGACCGCTGCGCCACCTGCCACACCGGCTCCGTGACCGCCGGTGCGACAGACGCCTGTGAGAGCTGCCACGCGCAAGATGAGCCCGCGGGCCACTTCGGCGCGCCGTGTGCCGCCTGCCACGAGGCGGGCGACGGCACCTGGCAGATGGGGCGCTACACCAACTTCGACCACGGCACGACCCAGTTCCCGCTTACCGGGGCTCACCAGACCGTCGACTGCGCCCAGTGCCACCTCGGCCAGTACGCCGGCACCCCCACCGACTGCTACACCTGCCACTGGCAGCGTTCACAAGACGACCTCTGGCGACTCCAGATCGGCAGCCGGTGCGACCAGTGCCACACGACCTCCGCCTGGCCGACGAACATCCAGTGGAGCCACACCGATCCGCCCGCGGCCTACGCCCTGGAGGGGCTCCACGCCCAACAGGTGTGCCTCACCTGCCACCCGAACCACCAGGCCCAGGGGATCACCGCCGACTGCTACGCCTGCCACCAGGCCGACTACGAGCAGGCGACCAACCCAAACCATGTAACCAGTAGCTTCTCCACCAACTGCACCTCGTGCCACCTTGCCGCCGACCCCAACTGGCAGGCGGGAAGCTTCGGCACCGGCTTCGACCACGCCGCCACCGCCTTCCCCCTCACCGGCGCCCACCAGACCGTCGACTGCGCCCTCTGCCACCAGAACGGCCAGTACGGCGGCACCCCCACCGACTGCTACACCTGCCACTGGAGCCGCAGCCGGGACGACCTCTGGCGGCTGCAGATCGGCAGCCAGTGCGACCAGTGCCACGCGACCTCCGGCTGGGCGACGAACGTCCAGTGGCGCCACACCGACCCGCCGGCGAATACCCCCCTGGTGGGCAGCCACGGCCAGCAGACATGTCTCACCTGCCACCCGAACCACCAGGCCCAGGGCACCGCCGCCACCTGTATCGGCTGCCACCAAGCCAACTACGACGCCACGACCAACCCGGACCACCAGACCTCCGGCTTCTCAACCGACTGTGAGGTGTGCCACCGCGCCGCGGGCATCGACTGGCAGGTGGCGGGTGACTGGCAAGGGGTCGTGGATCACAGCGCCACCGCCTTTCCCCTCACCGGTCTCCACCTGGCGGCCACGTGTGACTCCTGCCACCTGAACGGCCAGTACGCCTCCACCCCGACCGACTGCTTCACCTGCCACTCGAGCCGCAGCCAAGACGACGTGTGGGGTCTTCAGATCGGCCAGCCGTGCGGTGATTGCCACGCCACCCTCGGCTGGGCGGTGAACGTCCAATGGAGCCACACCGATCCGCCCGCTACCTACGCCCTTGAGGGGCTCCACGGCCAGCAGACATGTCTCACCTGCCACCCGAACCACCAGGCCCAGGGGACCGCGAACACCTGCGACGGTTGCCACCACACCGACTACCAGCAGGCCGCCAACCCGAACCACCAGACCTCCGGCTTCTCCACCGACTGTGCCCTCTGCCACAAGGC
>JAJRSX010000100.1 GCA_024278555.1 bacterium
CACCGGCAGGACACAAATCCGGCTCTTCCGGTCGCTCACGTCCACTCCGATCGTCTGCGTGGTAGCCCGCTTCATGGTCGCTCTCCTTTGCTTGTGGGCTCCGAGCCCGTGGTTAGCATTGAGCCAGGTGAGAACCTGAGCCCGCGAGGAGAGCGGCCTCCTCATCCCATCTCCGCCTCTGCGCCGAGGCCCGGCACGACGGTGGAAGAGGGGCTCCCCTTGACGGCCGGATCGGGGGCGTGGCCCCCTCCTACCCCTCTATGGACGCACCCCTCCCCGAGATCCGCCTCCGCCGGGGCGAGGCGCGCCGCCTGAAGCTCGGCCACCCGTGGGTCTTCTCCAACGAGGTGGAGAGCGGGCTCAAGGGAGTCGCGCCGGGGGCGGTGGTGCAGGTGGTCGACCACCGCTCCGCCCCCGTCGGGGTGGGGACCGCCAACCCCCACTCGCTCATCTGCGTCCGCCTCTTCACCCATGGCCGGCGACCGCTGGATCGCCACCTGCTGGAGAGGAGGCTGCGCCAGGCGCGGGCGGTACGCGACCGGCTTCACCTCGGCGACACCTACCGCTGGGTCCACGGCGAGGGCGACCGGCTGCCGGGGCTGGTGGTCGACCGGTACGGCGACGGCCTGGTCGTCCAGCCGCTCACCGCCGGGACCGACCGCCTGTGGCCGGAGCTCCTGCCGCTCTTGGTGGAGATTGCCGCGCCGGCGTGGGTGGTCCTGCGTGGCGACAGCCCGGCACGTGGCCTGGAGGGGATCGAGCCGCGGGTGGAGGTGGCCCACGGCCACCTCCCCGAAGCCCCGGTCGTCGATGAGGGAGGTCTCGCCTACCGCTTCGACCCGATCGGCGGCCAGAAGACCGGCCTCTTCCTCGACCAGCGCGACAACCGCGCCCGCTGGCGGGGGCTGTGCGCGGGCGAGCGGTGCCTCGACCTCTTCTGCCACACCGGCGGCTTCACCCTCGCCGCGGCCGCGGGCGGCGCCAGCGAGGTGGTGGGGGTGGACCGCTCGGAGCCGGCCCTGACCCTGGCCGCCGAATCCGCCGAGGCCAATGGCATCGCCGACCGGTGTCGTTTCGCGCGGGCCGACGCATTCACCTTCCTGGAGCAGAGCGTCGAGCGGTGGCCGCGGATCAACCTCGACCCCCCCGCCTTCATCAAGAGCCGCAAACGGGTCCGCGAGGGGGTCGCCGGATACGAAAAGCTCCACCTCCTCGCCCTGCGCCGCCTCGCCCCGGGGGGGCTGCTGATGACCTCGTCGTGCTCCCACCACCTCGACCTTTCCAGCTTCCTCCAGGTGGTCGCCCGCGCCGCCTCCCGCGCCGGTCGGCCGGTGCGCCTGCTGGCGGTCACCGGCGCCGCCATGGACCACCCGGTCTTGCCGGTGTTGCCGGAATCGGCGTATCTGAAGTGCCTGCTCCTCCAAGCCGAGGGGTAACGGCCGCTTGCCGCCATGCGCCTCGCCTACCCTCTCGCCCTCCTCCTGCTCCTCCCCGCCGTCGCCGCGGTGGTGGCCGGCTGGTGGTTCTCGCGCCACCGCCGGCGCGGCGTGCCGGTGGCGGGGCTCGCCTTCGTGGCGAGCGGCCTGCCCGCGACCTGGCGCACCCGCGCCCGGGCGGCCCTCCCCCTCCTGCGCCTCCTCGCCCTGGCGGCCCTGGTGGCGGCGGTGGCCCGCCCCCAATCGGTGGCCACCGCCGAGCGGGTGGCGAGCTCCGGGATCGACATCGTCCTGGCGCTCGACACCTCAGGCTCCATGCGCGCCGAGGACTTTCAGCCGGACAACCGTCTCACGGTGGCCAAACGGGTGATCCGCGACTTCATCGCCCAGCGCCACACGGACCGCATCGGCCTGGTGGTCTTCGCCGGGGAGAGCTTCACCCAGTGCCCCCTGACCCTCGACTACCCGATGCTCGACACCCTGCTGGCGCAGGTCGACTTCGGCATCCTCGCCGACGGCACCGCCATCGGCACGGCGATCGCCAACGGGGTGAACCGGCTCGCCGACTCGAAGGCGAAGTCGCGCATCCTCATTCTGCTCACCGACGGGGAGAACAACGCCGGCCCCATCGACCCGATCACCGCCGCGAAGCTCGCCGCCGGTCGTGGGGTGCGGGTCTACACCATCGGGGTGGGCAAGGAGGGGATGGTACGGATGCCGGTCCAGACCCCCTTTGGGGTGCGCTACCAGCGGCTGGAGAGCCACATCGACGAGGAGGCCCTGAAGAGGATCGCCGAGACCACCGGCGGCCGCTACTTCCGCGCCGACGCCGCCGATGCCCTGGCAGAGATCTTCACCACCATCGACAAGCTGGAGAAGAGCGAGGTGGCGGTGCGCGCCTACCACCGCTACGGCGAGCTCTTCCCGTGGCCGGTGGCCGCGGCCCTGGCACTGCTGCTCATCGAGGTGGTGCTGCGCGCCGGACCCCTGGCGGTGGTGGGGTAGGCGCCTTCGGCGCCGGGGATGGGCTCGCTACGCTCGCGGGGTGGGGGGTGAGGGGTGAGGGGATGGTGCCGGCCTGCGGCCGGCAATGATTCTTCTTGCCTGCGTTCCTCGACCTCCCGAGTCGGCCCGCAGGGCCGTCCATCCCCTCATCCCCCACCCCTCACCCTCCACCCCCGCGAGCGCGGCGGGCCCCGCGCGCGACATACTCCTGCCACTGGTCTCGCTCATAGGCGAGCCACGCCGCCACGTCGAGGCGGCCATCGTCGCCGGCGCACGCCTCGCGGACGGCGTCGCCGGGGCCACGGCCCGCCTCCGCCACCGTCCGCAGGGGGTCGAGGTAGGTCGTCGCCTCCCCGAGGCGAGCCAACCCGGCGGCGGCGAGGTCGACGAGGTCGCGGGCGAGGGCGGCCACGGTGGTCCCGCGGACGGGGGTGGCGAGCCCTTTGGCAATGGTCTGCAGGTCGAGGTCGTCGAGCTCCCCAAAGGAGATCGACCCCATGCGCGCCCAGGCAGCGGCCCGCGCCTCCTCGTCGTAGAGGAGCCCCACCCACAGGGCGATGAGGGGGAGGACGAGGGTGACGCCCGGGTGGTCGCAGGCGCGGATCTCGATGAAGTGTTTCAGGCGGATCTCGGTAAAGATCGAGGTGGCGTGGAGCTCCCAGTCGTCGGCGGTCGCGTCACCCGCGTCGAGGAGGGCGCGGAAGGGGCGGCCGCCGCCGTCGTGCCAGGCGCCGTCCCGCTGGAGAAAGGGCATGGGCAGGGTCAGGAGGTGGCGGGCGTAGTCGGCGAAGCCGTAGTCCGGCCGCTCGTGGGGAGCGGCGAGCAACCCGCAACGGGCCGGGTCGGTCTCGCGCCAGATGTGGCGTCGCCAGTCGGCCACCGGCGCCGGACCGCCGGCACAAAACGGCGAGTTGGCCGCCAGCGCCCCGACCACCGGTGCCACCGCCTGGGCGGTGCGAAAGAGGTCGATCGCCTCGCGCTCGTCCCGGTAGTCGAAGGCGGCCTGGACCCCGGAGGTAAGCTTCATCATCCAGTGGCCGAGCTCGCCGGTACCGGCGAGGTGGCGCGACAGGTAGGCGTACCGCCCCTTGGGGACCCACGCCACCTCCGCCGGCGTGTCGAGCGGGTGGGCGGAGAGACAGGTCCACTGGACCCCCAGGGCCTGGGCCGCGCCGTCGAGCTCCACGAGAAAGCGGTGGTGGTCGGCCTCCAGCTCCGCCAGCGTCGCGCGCGGCGCGGTGGAGAGCTCGACCTGACCGCCTGGCTCCAGGGTGATGGTGGCGTGGCCGCGCGTCAGGGCGGTGAGGCGGCCCCCCTCGTGGGAGCGCGCCCACCCGCCGTGGGTGGCGAGGTGGTCGAGGACCGCCTCGATGCCGCGCTCACCCTCAAAGGGGAGACGGTGGCCGGTGAGGGGATCGACCCCCTGGACCTCCACCTCCATGCCGATCCGCCGCGCCGCCCGCGGTGTACACCCATCGGTAAAGGGGGCCAGCAGCCACCCGGGAAGGTCCACGTCGTGCGCCATGGGGCCAGGGTACTCCGGGGCGGAGAGTAGGGGAGGGCCTCTGGCCCTAGGGTTAGGGAAGGACGACCCTTCAGGTCGAATGAGGTGACGACATGAAGCCAACCACGGCACAAACATTGCCGGCCGCAGGCCGGCACCACCCCTGGTCCCTGGTCCCTGGTCCCTGGCTCGCGCAGCGAGCCCCCTACAGCACCGGCACCCGCCGCTCAACGCCGGTGGCGCCCTTTTCCGGCGCCGCGGCCTCCTCCACCGGGGCGACCTCGGTGGGCTCACTCCCGGGGGCGAAACATTCGATGTAGACCCCCTCCTCTTCGCCCGGGCGCGGCAGCATGCCGGTGCGTTGGTCCACCCGTCGCCAGCGGATCTCCGGTGGGGCGGTGAAGGGGATGCGGGGCTGGTCGGCAAGGGCCGCCTGCATGTACTGGGTCCAGATGGGGGCGGCGGCCCGCGCCCCGGTCTCGCGCTTGCCGAGGGTCTTGAGCTCGTCGAAGCCGACCCAGACGCCGGTGGCGATCTGCGGCGTGTAGCCGAGAAACCAGGCGTCGTTGTAGTCGTTGGTGGTGCCGGTCTTGCCCGCCACCGGCCGCTCGGGCAGCGCCCGCCCCACCCGTCGACCGGTGCCCCGCCGTACCACGTCGCGGAGCATGTCGGTGACCACGAAGGCGACCGGGGCGGAGACCACCCGCTTGGGCTTGGGCAACGCCTCGAAGAGGATGTCGCCGTCACCGCCGACCACCCGCGCAATCGCCGACGGGGCGACGTGGAGCCCGCCAGTGGCGAAGGTGGCGTAGGCGGAGGTGAGCTCCAGGGGGGAGAGGACCGAGGCCCCAAGGGCCAGCGACAGGTTCGACTCCAGGGGCGAGGTAATCCCGCAGGCATGGGCAAAGCGGATGGCGCGGCGGATGCCGATGTCTTGCAGCAGCCGGATGGTGATCACGTTGCGCGAGTGGATCAGCCCCTCGCGCAGGGGGGTGGGGCCGTAGAACCGCTGCTCGTAATTCGCCGGCCGCCACTTCCGGGCGAGCTTCACGTCGTCGTAGATGATCGGCGAGTCGAGGTAGATGGTCGCCGGGGATCGTCCGGCGGCGATCGCGGCGCCATAAATGAACGGCTTGAAGGCGGAGCCGGGCTGGCGTCGCGCCTGCACCGCGCGGTTGAACTCGGAGGTGGCGAAGTCCTTGCCGCCGACCAGCGCCACAATGGCGCCGTCGCTCGGACGGAGGGAGACGAGGGCGCCCTCCACCTCGGGGAGCTGGGAGAGCTCATAGACCTCCCCCTCCTTAGCGGGCCGCCGACGCACGAGGATCTCGTCGCCCACCGCCAGGACGTCCGCCGGCTGGCGGGCGCGCTGCCAGTGCATCTCATCCGGGTGGTCCGGGTCGACGAGCCGTTTGCCCGCCCACCGGAAGGAGGTGAAGGGGAGGCGCTGTTCACCGCCGGCGACCCAGACGGTAACCCCCTTGGCGTCGACCCCGGTGACCACGGCGGGCAGGTGGCCCCAACCATCGGGCCGGTCCACGGCGTGGTCGCGCTTGAACAGGTCGATTGCCTCCCCCGTGTGGTGGGCGACCGGGCCGCGGTAGTGGTGCCGCCGGTCGTAGGCGATCAGGCCGTCGCGCAGGGCGTGAAAGGCCGCCCTCTGCAGCGACAGGTCGAGGGTGGTGTAGACATCGAGCCCCTGGCGGTAGACCGCCTGGTGGCCATACCACTCGGTGAGCCGCCGGCGAACCAGCTCCAGGAAGTAGTCGACCTCGCCATTGCGCCTCTCCGGGGCGGCGAGGTGAAACGGCTCCGCCTCCGCCAGCCGCCGCTCGGTGAGGGTGATGTCGTGCTCGTCGTACATCCTGGCGAGGACCACCGCCCGCCGTTGCCACGCCCGCTTCGGGTGGAGGCGCGGATTGAACCCCGACGGGGCCTTGGGCAGACCGGCGAGGATCGCCATCTCCCCCAAGGTGAGCTCGGCCGGGCGCTTGCCAAAATAGGTCTGCGCGGCGGAGGCGATGCCGTAGGCGCCGGAGCCGAAGTAGATCTGGTTGAGGTACATCTCCAGAATCTCCTCCTTGGAGAACTGGCGCTCGATCCGCACCGCCAGCAGCGCCTCCTTGATCTTCCGATCCAGGGTCCGCTCCGGGGTGAGGAGGAGCACCTTGGCGAGCTGCTGGGTGATGGTGGAGCCCCCCTGGGCCACGTGGCCCTCGGTGACGTTGGCGACGAAGGCGCGGACGATCGCCTGCGGGTCGACCCCGTGGTGGGAGTAGAAGCGGGCGTCCTCGGTGTCGATGAAGGCCTGACGCAACAGCTTCGGGACCTGGTCGAGGTCGACCGGGATCCGCCGCTCCAGATAGAAGCTGCCGATCTCTTCACCGCCGGCGGCGAAGACACGGGTCATCCGGCTCGGGGTGTAGTGGTGCAGCGGTTCGACGTCCGGCAGGTCGCGCATGTAGTGGCGGTACCCCCACACCGCCACCCCTCCGGCGACGACGACCACCAGGAAGACGAGGGCGGCGACGACCGCTGCAACGGTGCGAAGGAGGGTGCGAAGCATGGGCGGGAGCGGGAGAGGGCGGCGCAGGATACCACCGGGGCGGCCGTGGGGCGGCCCATTCAACCACGCCCCGCCCCCCGTCGATGAGGGGGGCCAGAGCCATCCAACTCGGCCTCCGGAGGAACTGGTCCCATGGATATCGCCACCCTCATTGGTCTCGTCCTTACCTTTGCGCTGATCGTCGCCTCAATCCTCCTCGGCGGCTCACTCATGGCCTTTGTCGACACCCCCAGCCTCCTGGTGGTCGTCGGCGGCGTGATCACTACGACGCTGATCATGCAGAAGCTGCCGGTGGTCCTGGCGACGGTGAAGGTCGTCATCCAGTCCTTCTTTGATCGCGGCACCGCCAAGACCGATCTGGTGGAAAAGATCGTCGAGCTCGCGGACAAGGCGAGGCGCGAGGGGCTCCTGGCCCTGGAGTCGATCGAGATCCCCGACGAGTTTCTCAACAAGGGGGTCAGGCTGGCGGTCGACGGTACCGAGCTCGACGAGATCAACCAGGTGCTCGGGGCGGAGCTCGACTCCCTGAAGAGCCGCCACGGCCAGGGGCAGGAGGTCCTCGAGTTCATGAAGGGCAACGCCCCCGCTCTCGGAATGATCGGGACGCTCATCGGCCTGGTGAACATGCTCCAGAACCTCTCCGACCCGGCCGCCATCGGCCCGGCCATGGCGGTGGCGCTGCTCACCACCTTCTATGGCGCCATCCTCGCCTTCGTCATCTTTGGACCGATCAACGACAAGCTGAAATCGCGCACCTCGGAGGAGGTCAGCCGAATGGAGATGTGCATCCTCGGGGTGAACTGCCTCAACAAGGGGGAGCACCCGCGGCTGGTGAAGGAGAAGCTCCTCGCCTTCCTGCCGCCGCCGCAACGCGCCGCCCTCGAGGAGGCCAAGTAGGTGGCCAAGGAGTGCGACTGCCCGCCACCGGGGGCCCCGGCGTGGATGGCGACCTTCGGGGACATGATGTCCCTGCTCCTCACCTTCTTCGTCCTCCTGCTCTCCTTCGCCAACATGGACGTGCAGAAGTTCAAGGAGGCGATGTCTTCGGTTCAATCGGCCCTGGTGGGCGGCCCCACCACCATGCGTGAGGCGGCAAACACCACCATGCTCCAGCTCTCCGACACGGCCAACAACGCGATGATCCCGCCGGTGGAGACCACCCCCGGCTACACCCCCGAGGGGGAGGCGGAGGAGCGACCCGACACCGAGACCGTGGCCCAGGGTCGCCAGGACCTGGAGACCCTCGCCTCCCTGCAGTAGATGATTGACGCCGAGGGGATGGGCGACGCCGCCGAGGCGGAGGCAACCTCCCGTGGCGTGGTGGTCCGGGTGAAGGGCCACCTCTTCTTCCAAAGGGGCGGCGCCGATCTGCGCCACGAGTCCGCCAAGGTCCTCGACGAGATCGGCGCCATCCTCGATGTCTACCCGTACGACCTCACCGTCGAGGGCCACACGGACAACATCCCGATCCACACCGAGCGGTTCCCCTCCAACTGGGAGCTCTCCACCAGCCGCGCCATCTCGGTGATGCGCTACCTGCAAGAGACGCGTCACATCCCGGCCTCACGCATGGCGGTGGCCGGTTACGCCGACACCCACCCCCTCTTTCCCAATGACACCCCGGCACACCGGGCGGCAAACCGGCGGGTAGAGTTCGTCTTCCACCACGGACAAACGGGGCCGAAGGTGATCGACTCGCCCCTGGCGATCAACAAGATCGGGGGGTAGCGAAGGGCTGCTCAATGACGCAGCTTTGGTAGGCTCCCTCCTCACCCACACCCTTGGAGGAGGCCACCATGTCCCAGCTCGTCACCGCCCTGCTCGTCGCCCTCACCGCCCTTCCCATCGCCCACGCCGCGGAGAAGGGGTACACGATCCACTTCCCCAAGGGGGTGGACGGGGAGGCCCTGGAGATCCCGGAGGACAACCCGATGAGCGCCGCCAAGGTGGCGCTCGGCAAGCAGCTCTACTTCGACCCCCGCCTCTCCGCGGACGGGACGGTGAGCTGTGCCACCTGCCACGACCCGGCCAAGGGGTGGACCGACCAGCTCCCGGTCTCCACCGGCGTCGGCGGCAAGCACGGCACCCGCAACGCCCCCACGGTACTCAACTCCGCCTTCAACTACATGCAGTTCTGGGACGGCAGGGCGCCGTCCCTGGAGGCCCAGGCCCTCGGCCCGATCGAGAACCCGGTGGAGATGGCCAACACCCTGCCGAAGGTGGTGGCATGGCTCAACACGGTCCCCGGTTACCGCAGCCAGTTCCAGGCGGTCTTCGGCGGCCCGGCCACCGCCGACCGTCTGGCCAAGGCGATCGCCTGCTTCGAACGCACCGTCTACTCGGGGAACTCCCCCTACGACCGCTACACCCAGGACAAAGACAAGAACGCCCTCACGCCCGCGGCACGCCGCGGCCTCGCCCTCTTCGAGGGCAAGGCGCGCTGTACCCAGTGCCACGTGGGGTTCGACCTCTCCGACCGCGTCTTCCACAACCTCGGGGTGGGGATGGACAAGAAGGATCCGGACCTTGGCCGCTACACCGTCACCCATAAGGAGAAGGACAAGGGCGCCTTCAAGACCCCGATCCTCCGTGACCTCACCAAGACCGCGCCGTACATGCACGACGGCTCCGTAGAGACCCTGGAGGAGGTGATCGACCTCTACCTGGTGGGCGGCGAGGACAACCCGTGGCTCGACCCGAAGATGAAGCCTCTCGACCTCACCGACAAAGAGAAGGCGGACCTCCTCGCCTTCCTCAAGTCGCTGGACGGCGACATGCCGTTAGTGAAGGCGCCGTCCCTGCCGCCGGCGCCGTAGGACCGGGACGGTCGACCCTCCCCGGAGTGGCGCCCCGGGGAGGGTCGACCGCCGGAGGTTACGCCTCGCGCACCCCGAGCTTCTTCAGGAAGATGTCCATCGGGCAAAAGTTGGTGAAGCCGCTCTGAAAGAGGTTGGCGCCGACGAAGGCGGTGAACCAGAGCCACGGCGCGCTGCCGAAGGCCACCTGGCCACTGCGCGCCGCCATGGTGAGGCTGAAGAGGATGAAGAGGCCGGCGATGATTCGGACAACGCGGTTGACGGTCATGGCGTGCTCCGGAGGGGATGGGGAATAGACAAGAAATACGGTTGTCTATTGCAGGAGCCCGCCCGACGCCGATCGGTTCACCGCCGTCCCTCGCGGGTCAGCCTCTAGGAGTCTGTCGGACTTTGGCGATCGTCGCGAGGGGAAGCGGGCTCGAGTCCGGATTGTGACCCGTTCGAGGAGCATAGTGGGCCTATGCGACGAAGAACGGGGCGCGATCCGGGCCGAGATCCGCTTTCCCGCAGTAGATCGGGCCAAAATCCGACAGACTCCTAGGCCCCCACCCCTCACGCAGGAGGGTAGTGGGGAGGGTTACCCGGTAGCGCGGCCCACCCTCACCCTCCAGGAGGTAGCGACCGCCGACGCTCGCCCCCTCCCCCTGACCGCCGAGAAACTCGAGGCGCGCAGGGGTGACCTTGCCGCCACCGAGCCCCGGCTCCTCCCACCGGCCACCGATGAGATGGGCGGTGGGATCGACAACGATGGTCAGGGTGAGGGTGATCGGCCGCGCGTCCGGCCGCACCACCCGAAAGGTCGCCTCGGTGCGGTAGCCGTTGCGATGGCCCGACGCCGCCACCTCCACCACCGTTCGCCCCTTCCACCCCGCCGCTGTGTGCTCCTCCAGGCGCGCGCCGCCACGATGGCAGGCGCAGAGCACCGCGACGGCGGCCACGAGGGTCGCGACGCCGGCAAGTCGTCCCGATCGGCAAAGGAGGGCGGTCATCGCCCAAGCTACCCCACCACCTGCCCACTTGCCCACACGCGCCCACCATCGCCCCGCCACGTTGCCCCCGACCGCAACCCTCCCTATCCTCCGCCCCCCACCCCGGTGGGAGCGCCCATGGCCGTCCCCCTCATCGCCATCGTCGGCCGCCCGAACGTGGGCAAGTCGACCCTCTTCAACCGCCTCCTCGGCCGACGCCACGCCATCGTCGAGGACACCCCGGGGGTGACCCGCGACCGCCTCATCGCCCAGGCACGGCTCGGCGAGCGCACCGCCCTGCTCGCGGATACCGGCGGTCTCGGCGGCATCGACGACCCCCTGGAAGATGACATCGCCCACCAGGCCGAGGTCGCAGTGGGCGCCGCCCACCTCATCGTCCACCTCCTCGACGCCCAGGCAGGGCTACAGCCGGGAGATGAGGAGATCGCCCGCCTCCTGCGGCGCGCCGGCGCCCCGGTGGTCACCGTGGCCAACAAGTGCGACGGCGTCGACGACGGCCAGATCATTGCCGACTTCGCCCCCCTCGGGGCCGACGAGCTCCTGCCAATCTCCGCCCTCCACGGGATCTCCACCGGCAAGCTCGCCGAGCGCCTCGCGGCGCTGCTCCCCGCCGGCGGGACGACGGCGCGGGCGGACCTCTCCCTGGCGGTGGTCGGTCGACCCAACGCCGGCAAATCGAGCCTGGTCAACCTCCTGGCGGGAGAGAGGCGGGTGGTGGTAAGCGACATCCCAGGCACCACCCGCGACGCCATCGACACCACCTTCGCCTGGCGGGGCAAGCGGATCCGGATCATCGACACCGCCGGCCTGCGCAAGAAGAACGTCACCCGCGAGGGCATCGAGCGGTATTCGGTCCTCCGCGCCTTCGGCGCCATCCTGGAGGCGGAGGTCACCCTCCTGTTGATCGATGCCACTGTCGGTTGCCATGACCAGGAGCAGAAGATCGCCGCCTACCTCGCCGAACACAATCGCGCCTGCGTCATCGCGGTCAACAAGTGGGACCAGGTGAAGAAGCGCACCGAGACCCACGACGAATGGGTGGCCGAGATAAGGAGCCGCCTCCCCTTTCTGGAGTACGCCCCGGTGGTGACGATCTCGGTGACCGAACGCCAGCGGGTCCAACGGTTGCTGGAGACCACCAGCGCGGTGGCCGAGCAGTACCGCAGCCGGGTCCCCACCGCGCGGGTCAACACGGTGGTGGAAAAGGCGATCGCGGCACAGCCGCCGCCGCGGGTTCGCGGCAAGCGGCCGCGCGTCTACTACGCCAGCCAGACCCGCGTCTCGCCGCCGACGGTGGTCCTGTTCATGAACCGGCCCAACGACCTCTCCGCCTCCTACCGCCGCTACCTCGAACGGCGGCTGCGCGACGGCCTGGACATGAAGCTGACCCCGATCCGCCTGGTCCTGCGCCAGCGGCGGTAGCCACAGCCCGGCGCCATCCCCTCGGTCCCGAGGTAGAAGCCGGCTCCCACCGGCGATCAGGCCCTTCGGACCGGCCGCGGCCGGAGGCCGCGGGAAATCCCGCATCGCAAGCGGCGCAGCCTCTTACGACCCGGAGTTGGCCACCAGGAGCATCTTGTTGAGGAGCTCCTTGTTACTCTTGTGCTCGCCGAGCGCCTTGAGGAGCGACTCCATCGCCTCAATCGGCTGCATCCGGGTGAGGTGGCGGCGAATCGCGTGGTGCGCCTTGAGCATCTCCTCGGGGAAGAGGCGCTCCTCGTTGCGGGTCCCCGAGGCGCCGATGTTGATTGCCGGGTAGATGCGCAGATCGGAGAGCTTGCGGTCGAGGACCAGCTCCATGTTCCCGGTGCCGCGGAACTCGTGAAAGATCACGTCGTCCATGCGCGAGCCGGTCTCGATGAGGCAGGTGGCCATGATGGTGAGCGAGCCGTTCGGCTCCAGCTTGCGCGCCGAGCCGAAGATCTTGCGCGGGATCTCCATGCCGCGGGCGTCCATGCCGCCGCTCATGGTGCGCCCCGACCCCTTGGTACCGACGTTGAAGGCGCGCCCGAGGCGGGTGAGGGAGTCGAGCAGGACCACCACGTCCTCACCCACCTCCAACCACCGGTGGGCGTACGCCATGGCGAGCTGGGAGACGCGGGTGTGGTCGCCGATGTCGCCGTCGTTGGACGACGCATAGACCTCCGCCACCCCCTCCAACTTGCGCCGGAAATCGGTGACCTCCTCCGGCCGCTCGTCCACCAGCAGGGCGATCACCCGGGTATCCGGGTAGTTCTTCCCGATCGACTTGGCCATCTGTTGCAGCAACACCGTCTTGCCCGACCGTGGGGTGGCGACGATGAGGCCGCGCGTCCCCTTACCGATCGGTGAGATGAGGTCGATCACCCGCATGGAGAGGTCATCGGGACCGCTCTCCAGAACGTACTGCTCGTCCGGGGTGAGGGCGTCGCGATCGCTGTACTCCTCGACCTCCATCCACTTCTCCGGCACCAAACCGTTCACCTTGAGGATCTTCTTCACCTGCCACTGGCCACCCTTGCCGCGATCAATAATCCCCTCGATCCAGTTGCCGGGCCGCAGGTTGAAGCGGCTGATCGCCCCGTGAGAGACCGCCGGATCCTGGGGCGACCGCTTGAATCCAACGGTCGCCGGCCGCAGGACGCCACGGCCCTTGCGGGTGAGCTCCAGCACCCCGGACCCGACCTTGTCGCTACGGCTGTCGGGTCGCGGAGTCTCTTGCTGGTCGCGTGTTTCCTCGTTTTCGGTAGCCAAAACTACTTCCTCCTGATCATCCGTGGTTGTCGGAGCTGACAGCCACGACCGGCCCTTTCACGGCCGGGTGAGGGGTGGGAGTCACAGCCGGGAGAAAGGGCAGAACCCCCCCCGGTCGTGAAGCCCAAATGCAATAGATCAAATCGACCTGCGCCTTGCCTCCGCGTCGCATCCCACACGACACCACAACGGATCCATCGTTGTTACCCGATTGTGGAGCGCCCGAGCGCCTATCGAAAAAGGGCTCTCCATTGCGGATCCCCTTCCCCGACTGTGCCACCGGCCCCTCACCCCATCGCGGCAACCAAGGCGACCGACGACCCTACGAACCCAAGAATGCATCCTTCTTCCATATTGGACAACCCCTCACCACCCACCGACCCCGTTCCTGCCGGCCCCCTAGCTCACGGTATCGGTGCATGGCGCGCCACACAACATCCCCTTGCACCGGCCAGAAGGGGCCGCCAACCTCCCGCCTCTCGATTCGCCGGCCGCACCCTCCATGAACCTCCTGCAGATCGCCCTCGCCGTCGTCGGCTTCATCCTCCTCGTAGGCGGTGCGGAGGCCCTGGTGCGGGGCGGCGCCCGCCTCGCGCGCCACCTCGGCATCTCGCCGGTGGTGATCGGCCTGACGGTAGTGGCGATCGGCACCTCGGCGCCGGAGCTGGTGGTCAGCCTCAACGCCGCGGCGCGCGGCCGTCCCGACCTGGCGATGGGCAACGTGGTCGGCTCCAACCTGGCGAACATCGGCCTCATCCTCGGGATCAGCGGCCTCCTGCGCCCCCTGCCGGTGGCCCTGCGCCTCCTGCGGATGGAGATGCCGGCCCTGGTCGCCGCCACCCTCGTGTTCGTCGCCGTCTCCCTCGACCACACCCTCGGGCGGGCCAACGGCGCCCTCCTTACCCTGGGTGTTGTCCTCCTCATCCTGATGAACCTGCGTGGTGCGCGGCGTGAAGAGCCGGAGGTGGTGGAGGAGTTCGATACCGCCTTCGGGGAGCATGACGGCGTCCTCCGTGACGCCGTGTGGGTGGCGGTGGGGCTGGTGGCGCTGGCTGTCGGCGGCAATCTCCTGGTCAACGCCGCCACCGCCATTGCCCGCTCCCTCGGCGTCTCCGAGCTGCTCATCGGCCTCACCCTGGTGGCGGTCGGCACCTCCCTGCCGGAGCTGGCCACCGCGGTGGTTGCGGTCCTGCGCGACGAGGTCGACATCGCGGTGGGCAACGTCGTCGGCTCCAACCTCTTCAACCTCCTGGCGGTGGCCGGGCCGACCGCGCTGATCACCCCGATCCCGGTGAACAGCCGCCTCCTCCACCTCCAGCTCCCCATCCTCGTCGGCCTCACCGTCGTCCTGTGGGTGGTACTGCGCACCGGCCGCACCCTGCAACGGTGGGAGGCCGCCTGCCTGCTTGCCGCCTACACGGTGACGATGGTCATCTCTGCCGGGTGACAACACCGCCGACAGCCGAGATCCAGTGGGGCGCGAAAGGCGGAAAACGCTCCTACGACGTCGGGCGAGCCACCTCCACCCGGGTCCCCGGCGGGATCCGGCGCCAGTCGCGCACCTGGTCACCACGCACGGTGCGACCGTTGGGGAAGGTGTAGCGGGTGGTCGGGCTGTCGTAGTCGCCACGGGCGATCTGCCACGGGGTGCGCCGCTCGGTGACCGTCTCCGCCGTCACCGTCTGCCGCGGCCCGAGGCTCACCCGGGTCCCCTTGGGGATCCTCGACCAGTTGCGGATCTGATCGCCACGCAGCCGCCGCCCCCCGGGGAAGGTATAGATCGTCGTCGACCGGTTGTAGGCGCCACCCGCCACCTCCCAGGCGCTCTGGTTCGGACCGATGGCGAGGACCCGGCGGTCCGCCACCCGCACCGGCGCCCCCCTCTTTTTCCAGGCGAGCTGGGCCAGACGTACCTCGGGGTCGGCGAGGAGCCGCCCGGCGGCCACGTCCGGATCCACCTGCGGCTCCGGGTTGGTAAGGCCGGCGAGGACCCGCGAAAAGTTGTTCACCCCGGGGTCGCGCTTGCGCCCGCGATGCGGCCGGCGGATCCAGATGTTCGGCCGGCCGTAGGCGACGCGGTAGTGCTCCAGCACCCGCCGGTCCGGAATGCGGTAGATCTTCTGAAGCTCCTCCAGGAGCGCCTTTAGGGAGCGGTACTGGGCGTTGGTAAAGGGGCGGGTGTAGTAGCCGACCAGCTCGATCCCCACCGAGTGGTTGGAGAGGTGGGTAATGCCGCCCCACATGGAGCGCCCCGCGTGGTTCGCACGATACCGGTGGGAGAGAATCCGATAGACGCGACCGTCACGCGCCACCAGATAGTTCGCCAGGCCGCGACGCGACAGGGTCCGAAGCGCCGACGACAGCCCCGACTCGGTGCAGTGGACGATAATAAAGCGGGTGTCACGCCGCTTCACCTTGCGAAAACGGTGCGGCAGATGGTGTTGGTAGTCGATGATCCCCAACGCCGCCGCCGGCTCCGGCGCTGCCCAGAGAAGCATGAGGAAGCACAGAGATACAGCCACAAACTTTCGCCACGCAATGGCTCGGGCTCGAGCCCGACAGGCTCCTCGGAGACCGGACATGACGGAGGGGGGGAAGACGACGCGCCGACGGACGCCGGCAAGGAGGGGGGCGGGAGAGGCTCCCGGACAAATCCTTACAACATCATCGCCGTTCTGCAACGGAAAAAACGCCTCCACCGTTTGCCGAAACCGACGCCACGGGCGATTCTCCATACCCCTCCTCTTCGGCTCTTCCCTCCGCCTTGCCCTCCCCCCTCGCCCCCCCCCTCGCCGCCGGCACCCGCGTCCACATCAGTGGGATCTGCGGCACCGGTACCGGCGCCCTGGCCTGCCTCCTCTCCGAGGCCGGGGCGGCGGTGCGCGGCTCCGACGACCACGTCTACCCGCCGATGAGCGACTACCTGGCGGCGCGCGGCGTGGAGATCCGCCACGGCTACGACGCCGCCCACCTCGCCGACCGGCCCGACTGGGTGGTGATCGGCAACGCCCTCTCGCGCGACAACCCGGAGGCGACGGCGGCGCGCGACCTGGACCTCCCCACCACCTCCTTTGCCGCCGCCCTGGAGCAATGGGTCCTGCCGGACCGCCTCTCCATCGTCGCCGCCGGCACCCACGGCAAGACCACCACCACCACCCTCACCGCCCACCTCCTGCGTGAGGCCGGCCTCGACCCGGGGTGGCTCATCGGCGGCCTGCCGCAAGGCCTCCCCGGCCCCGCCCACCTCGGCACCGGCGCCCCCTTCGTGGTCGAGGGCGACGAGTACGACACCGCCTACTTCGACAAGGGGCCGAAGTTCCTCCACTACCGGCCGCGGATCTGCATCCTCACTTCGATAGAGCTCGACCACCTCGACATCTTCGCCGACCAGGCGGCGGTCGACCGTGCCTTCGGCGACCTCCTGGCGCTGCTCCCCGCCGACGGCCTGCTGGTGGCGTGCGGCGACGACCCCGGCGTCCGGCGGGTGGTCGCGGCCACGCCGCCGGCGTGTCCGGTGGTGTGGTACGGGCTTGGACCGGGGGTCGATGTGCAGGCCCAGGCGGTGGCCCAGAGCGGCGAGTCGCGGAGCTTTCGCCTCGCCCTCGCCGGCGACCCCCTCACCTTCCACCTCCCCATGGCCGGCGACCACAACGTCGCCAACGCCACCGCGGCGCTCATCGCCGCCCACCACGCCGGCGCCGAGCCCTCTGCCCTGGCGGCGGCGCTGGCCCGCTTCGCCGGCGTCCGCCGCCGCCAGGAGGTGGTGGCGGAGGTGGCGGGGGTGACCCTGATCGACGACTTCGCCCACCACCCGACGGCGGTGGCCGCCACCCTCGACGCCCTCGCCCGCCGCTATCCCAGCCGCCGTCTGTGGGCGGTCTTCGAGTTCCGCTCCAACTCGGCGATCCGCCGCCGCTTCGAGGCCGACTACGCGAAGGCGCTGGCCCACGCCGACCGCGTCGCCCTGCCGCCGATCCTGCGCCCCCACCGGCTGCGGCCCGAGGCCCTCCTCGACCCGCAAACGGTGGCACACGCCATCACCAACAGCGGTACCTCGGCCACCGCCTGCGCCGACCTCGACGGGCTCATCGCCCACCTGGAATCCGAGCTGCGGCAAGACGACGTGGTGGTGGTCATGTCCTCGGGCGGCTTCGACGGCCTCCTCCCGCGCCTCGCCCGCGGCCTCGCCGAACGCGCAAAGACAGAAATTGGGTCTTGAAGTCACACCCTACCCCCGCTAGCTTCCCTCTCCTCTTATTCACTGACAAATCTCGCCTTTCGCAGCGGTGTACACATCTCAGGAGTTTCGCATGAACCGCCTTCTGCTCCTCATCATCACCTCCCTCACCGTGGTCTCCCTTGGCGCCTGCGCCAAGAAGAACATCCGCGACACCCCCGTCACCCCCACCGAGGTGGCGGCGAACCAGGACGAGGGTGAGCTCTTCGCGGTCACCCCGAGCGGCAGCGACGAGGGGAGCCTCCTCGGCGGTGGCGCCGGCGAAGAGGGGCTCGCCGGGGGTGCCGCCGGCGGCGGCAACGGGGTCGAGACACCGCCCATCCCGTCGCTGGAGACCCAGGGGATCGAGGACGTCTTCTTCGCGTTCGACTCCGCCGACCTCACCGCCGAGGGCCGCGCCACCCTCGCCAAGGACGCGGCGATCATCGGCCGCGTCGGCGGCCACTACCTGATCGAAGGCCACTGCGATGAGCGCGGCTCCGCCGAGTACAACCTCGCCCTCGGTGACCGGCGGGCGCGGGCGGTGCGCGACTACCTCGTCTCCCTCGGCGTCGATCCGGCCGCCCTCTCCACCCTCTCCTACGGTGAAGAGCGCCCCTTCGCGGAGGGCCACGACGAGAGTGCCTGGTCGCAGAACCGCCGCGGCCACTTCGTCAGCCAGTAACCCGTGTGGGCCCAGTGCCCGTGTGAGCGTGTGAGGTCTCCTCGCCAACAGCCGCGTCGCCGCGCTCTCCGCGGCCCCGCCACGGCCGCGTTGACCGCCCTCCTCTTCGGGGCGGTCGGGTGTATCCCCGGCCCGCCCCAGGAGCTGACCTGGATGCGCCAGGACATCAAGGGGCTTCAGGAGCAGGTGCGCACCCTGCGCGCCGAGGTCCGACGGCCGGAGCTCACCGCCCAGGTGAAGTCCCTGGAGGCACGCCAGCGACGCAGCCAACAGGCCATCTCCGACCGGATGGTGGAGATCGAGGGACGCCTCGGAGAGGTGAGCCGGCAGATGGAGCGGCTGCAAGCGACCACCGAGGAGGCGACCCACGCCACCGACGAGGCACGCCGGGAAAACGCCGCACTCACCGCCCGCCTCGCCGCCGCCGAGTCCGCCATGCGCGAGACCAGCCGCCGTGCCGGTGAGCAGCAGAGCCACCTGGCGCCGCTGGAGAGCCACCTCGCCGCGGTAGAGGCGGAGGTCGACGCCCTGGCCAAGCAGGTCACCGCCCTCCTCACCCGCAAGGCCACCCCGCCGCCCGCGAAGAAGAAAAAGAAGAAGAAGAGCATCGCGAAGAAGACGAGCAGCAAGAAGGCCAAGCCCTCCAAGAGCAGCGGCAAGAGCTCCGCGAAGGCCGGTACTGGCAAGGCGAAGACCACCGGGGTGAGCGCCGCTGTCCAGGCGGCCTACGACGCCGCCTTGAAGGAGATCCGCAGCGGCGACCGCGACAAGGGGATCGCCGCCATGGAGGCCTTCGCCAAGGCAAACCCACACACCTCCCTCACCGACAACGCCTACTTCTGGATCGGTCAGGGGTACTACACGGCAGGGAAGTACAAGCGCGCGATCTTCAACTTCGACACCCTCTTCATCGGCTTCCCCAAGTCCGACAAGGCGCCCGGCGCGCTCCTCAAGGAGGGGCTCTCCTTCCTCGCCCTCGCCCGCGACGGGAAGAGTGACGCCACCTTCGACGACGCCCGCATGGCCCTCCAGCAGGTCGTCCACGACTACCCCGACTCCGCCGAGGCAAAGGTGGCGCAGAGGGAGCTGGCGAAGCTCAAGGGGAAGTAGGTCGGCCGCCTGCCCCCCTAGAAGCCATGGAGGCGTGTGAGGCCACACAACCGTCGGTGAGCGCCACGGCAGCCCCGCCGCCGCTGCTGGTGGTACGCGGCCTCACCAAGGCGTTCCCGGTCCGGGGCAGCCGCCGCACCCTGCTGGCGGTCGACCGCCTCGACCTCGACCTCGCCGCCGGCGAGACCTTCGGGTTGGTGGGTGAATCCGGTTGCGGCAAATCGACCGCTGGCCGCTGCTGCCTGCGCCTCATCGAGCCCACCGCCGGCACCGTCCACTTCGACGGCGTCGACCTGCGCGCCCTGCGCGGCTCCGCCCTGCGCCGCTTCCGCCGCCACCTCCAGTACGTCTTTCAGGACCCCTACTCGTCGCTCAACCCGCGCATGCGGGTCGTGGAGCTCGTGGGCGAGGCGATCCGCGTCCATCGGTTGCGCCCGAAGGGGGAGGTCCGCAACCGGGTCACTGAGCTCCTCGACGTGGTCGGCCTCGGGGCCGACGCCCTCGACCGCTACCCGCACGAGTTCTCCGGCGGCCAGCGCCAGCGCATCGGCATCGCCCGGGCGCTCGCCGTGGAGCCGCGGCTAATCATCGCCGACGAGCCGGTCTCGGCGCTCGATGTATCGGTGCAGGCGCAGGTCCTCAACCTCCTCGCGGACCTCAAGCGGCGCTTCTCCCTCACCTACCTCTTCATCTCCCACAACCTCTCGGTGGTGCGCCACATCAGCGACCGGGTGGCGGTGATGTACCTCGGCCGCCTCGTGGAGGAGGCGCCCACCGGGGACCTCTTCGCGACCCCCGCCCACCCCTACACCCGGGCGCTCCTGGCCGCCGAGCCGCTCCCCGACCCGAGCCGACGGACCACCGTCGTGCCCCTGACCGGCGAGATCCCCAGCCCGATCGACCCACCCCCTGGCTGCCC
>JAJRSX010000101.1 GCA_024278555.1 bacterium
CCCCCTCCACCTGCGCGTCGCCGGCGTCAGCGACCCGGGTCGCTTCCGCGGCGACAACCAGGACGCCATCGGCTGGATCGACCTCTCGCCGCCGGGTGCAGTGGAGGAGAGCCACCTGGTCCTCCTCGCCGACGGCGCCGGCGGCCACGCCGGGGGGGCGGCGGCGAGCCGGCGGGCGGTGCAGTGGCTCCTCACCGAAGCGCGGCGCGCCGCCCCGGCCGGCGGCGGCGCCCTGGTGGCGATGGTCCGCGAGGCGCACCGCCAGGTGGTCGCCCTGGCGCGCGAGATGGGCGCCGCCGGCAACATGGGGACGACGGTGGTGGCCTGCCTGATCCGCGGCGCCGAGGCCCTCGTCGCCCACGTGGGCGACAGCCGCCTCTACCGGATCCACCACGGCGTCTGCGGCCAGGTGACCCACGACCACTCCTACGTTTGGGAGCTCCTCCGCCACGGCGCCATCGCCCAGGAGGAGATCCTCCGCCACCCGCAGCGCGGGGTCATCACCCGCTGCCTCGGCTTCGGGCAGGAGGCGGAGCCGGAGCTCGACCCGCCGCTGCCCCTGGAGGCGGGCGACCGCCTCGTGCTGTGCTGCGACGGCCTCATCGAGGTGGTGGCCGATGGGGACATCGGCGCCACCGCCCGCGACGCCGACCCGGAGACCGCGGCCGCCGCCCTGGTGGCCCTCGCCAACCGGCGCGGCACCCGCGACAACGTCTCGGTCGTGGTCGTCGCGGCGGAGACGGCGGAGACAACAAGCGAACCGCCACCCGCCGCCCCCGCCCCGCCGGACGACGACCCCGAAGCCACCAACCTGATCGCCGGCCCCTGACCCGCACACCGCCGGCGGGCAGGCCGAGAGCTCGACAGATCTCCTCCCCCGCCCCTCCCCCGCGGCCCGGTAGGAGGGGGTTGAACCCCCGACCCCGGCCCAAAGGGCCGGCCGCGCCATCGGCGCGGATCGGGGGTTCAACCCCCTCCTACCTGATTGATTTGCGTGACAAAAAGATCACGGCGTGACGAGGGCCACGGTCACGTTGCGCACCTCGCCGCCGGCGGCGATCTGGAAGCTCCCGTCAAGGCCGCTCTGCTTCTCGCCGTCCACCATCAGCTTCGTCTGGTAGCTGTACTTGCCCTCGGGGGCGTTCTCCGGGATCGGGATGGTGAGCTCGAACTCGTAGCCGCCGGTGCCGGTGACGTCCTTCGAGTAGTCGTAGGTGCGGCTGCTGATGGTGTTGCCGTCGGGGTCGAGGAAGATGCGCTCCTCCTCCACCTTCGCCTGCTCACCGGGGGGAATCTGGACGTCGAAGCTGCTCACCCACCCCGCCTCGGCACCGCGACGGATGGCGTTCGGGTCGATCCACGTCTTGTAGGCGTGGACCCGCGGCGGGCCGCTCACCGGCACCGCGCCGTACGCCTCCTTCACCTGCTCCGCGTCCCGCACCTTGCGCGCCTCGTACTTCTCTGCCAGCCAGCCGGCGGCGTAGCCGAGGGCGGCGCCCGCCACCGCGCCGGCGGCCGCGGACTTGAGGTCATGGCCGGTCATCGCACCGACCACCGCCCCCACCGCCGCGCCGATCCCGGCGCCCACCTTCTTCTTGTCCAACTCACCGCCCTGGGTGTGGGCACACCCGAGGGTGACCACCAAGAAGGGGATCAGGAGCCACGCCCCCCACCCCTGCCACTGCGCCAAACGAACAATCATCGCCGCCTCCTCTCTCCCCGCCGCGGACGCGGCGCGGGCACCTCGGTTGTCGATCCCTGAGGCGATGGTCCATCGCCCCACCGCCATCTGTCATCGAGTGTACCGCCGGGGTGGCTCACCGCTATACCGCCGCCGGGGGGTCACTTCACCGTCCGCCGCTTGCGCTTGATCACCGGCGTCTGCTTTTCGATCACCTCGCCCCAGCTCTTGCGGATTGCCTCCTTCTTCGCCACCGCCTTCGCCTTGTACTGCTTCGCCCCCTTGTGCTTCGGGTCACGGCGCAAGACGTCCTCCATGCGGGCGATGCACAGGTCGTACTGCCCCTTGTCGAAGCTCGCCACCCCCTGTTGGTAGATCTGCTCCACCTCCTTTTTCTCGCGGGCGAGAATGGTGTCACGCTCCTTGGGCTCCATGAGGACACCACGAAAACGGACCCGCCGGTCCTGCCTCAAGAGCGGATGGAGGTCGAGGCTCTGGCCGGCGGCGAGATCGATCGCCGACTCGTACGGGTAGTACCCCTTGCGGGTGAGGACGATCCGGTGGCTCCCCGCTACCACCGACTCCAGGGTGACCGGCGTCTTGCCCACCGCCGCGCCGTCGAGGGTGACCGCCGCGCCCGTCGGCTCGGAGGCGATCGAGAGGGTCGCCGGGGCCACCTCCAGGGTGTAGCTCCGTTGCACCTCCGCTCCGGCCGCCACCGTCACCCCCTCCTCCACCGGCCGATAGCCGGCCAGGCGCACCGCCAGGCGGTAGTCCCCCGGCTCCAGGGAGAGGGTGACCGGCGTGGTGCCGCGCACCGCCCCGTCCACCTCCACGGTGGCCCCGGGCGGCACCGTCTCCACCACCACGTGCCCCACCACGGGCGCGGGCGGGGTCTGCGGCGTGGCCACCTGGGGCGCCGGCCGCGAGAGCCACCACACCGCCGCGGCCACCAGCACCGCCACCACCGCCACCGTCGCCGCCACCGTGGGCCACGGGCTACGACGGGCAGGGGGCGCGGTGGCGGCGACCGGCGGGGCCACCGCCTGCTCCAGGGCATCGATGAGCTCCTCGGCCCGCTGAAAACGGGCCTCGGGCTCCTTCTCCATCAGCCGCAAGATAATCTGCTCGATCTCCGGCGGCAGGTCGTCGCGCAGGGCCGACGGCGGCTCAGGTGCCTTCTCGATCTGCTGCAAACAGACGCCGATCCCCGTCTCCGCCTGAAAGGGGACGCGGCCGGTAACCATCTCGTAGATGCACACTCCGAGGGAGTAGAGGTCGGAGCGGCCGTCGATCTTGTCGAGCTCGCCGCGCGCCTGCTCGGGAGAGAGGTAGTGGGGCGAGCCCACCGGCTCGCCCACCCGGGTCGCCCAGGCGGCGCGGGTGGCGTCCGCCGACTCGCTCGGCTTGGCGATCCCGAAGTCGGTGAGCTTCACCTGCCCCGACTCGGTGATCATGATGTTGTCCGGCTTCACGTCGCGGTGGACGATCCCCACCGCGTGGGCCTCGGCCAGCCCCCCGGCCACGGTGCGGGCGACGCGCACCGCATCGGCTACCGCCATCGCCCCGCCGCCGCGCAGGCGATCCCCGAGGGACTCGCCGCGAAGAAACTCCATGGCGATGTAGTAAACCCCCTGGTCCTCGCCGGCGGCGTAGATGCGCACCACCGCCGGGTGCTCCACCCGGGCCGCGAGGCGCGCCTCCTGCAGGAAGCGGGCGACAAACCCCTTGTTCGCCGCCAGGTTGTCGGGCAGCACCTTGATCGCCACCGGCCGCTCCACGGAGAGCTGGGTGGCGGTATAGACCCGCCCCATGGCGCCGGCGCCGATAAAACCGTCGATGCGGAAATCGCCCCCCAGAACCCGCCCGAGGAGGGGATCCTCACCACCCGCGATCACCGTGCCGCCGTCGTCCGTCTCCACCAAAGTAGCTCCCCCGCGCGCCCTCTTTCGCCACCGTGCGCGGCGCAGCTTGATAGCAGAGGCGCGGGGTGGCGGCAAACGCCGCCACCCCAGGCGGGGGATGTTACCCGAGCGGCAGCCGGCTCGCCGAGATCAGGGCACGGTCGCCGGTGATCGGGTCGATCTGCCAGATGCCGACGTAGGTGCCGTCATCACCGAGGATATAGATCCGGCCGAGTGAATCGACCGCCACCGCCGTCACCGACAGGAACTCCGGCCCGGTCCCGCGAACCACCTTCCCTACAACATCGACGCCGGAGACCAGGGTGCGATCTCCCGTAGAGGGATCCACCTGGAAGACGGCCGGCAAGCCCGTATCCGCAACCCAAATCCCACCTTCCGCCGCCATCGCCAGGTCATTGGGTGCGACAAGCTCCGGCCCGCCGCCTACCGGACCCGAGGTAGAAAAATCAGACCCGGAGAAGACAAAGGCGTTCCCCCTCGCATCCACTCGGTAGACCGCGGCAATGGTGTCCTCCACGAGAAGGATCGACGAGGCATCCTCCGCCACCGCCACCGGGAAACACGGCGGATTCGGCCCGGCAACCGCGTTCTGCACGCCGGTGGCCGCGTCCACCCCGAGAACCTGGGAGCACTCGGACTGGTCGAGGACGAGGAGGTCACCGCGGAGTCCGAGCGCGACGTCGAGCCAGGTCCCCAAGGAGGGTGGAATGGTCTCGTCGGTGATCAAAGCACGTGTGCCGGAGGCAGGGTCGACAGCGAAGAGTGCCTGTGCCTTGGTAGCCACGTTGGTCGCCGTCAGGATAATTTCCTCCTGGCCCGCATTGTCGCGCACGGTGACTGCGGCAGGACTGCCGAAGGGGTTGGGCTGACCATCCCGAGAATCCGTGACCACGAATCGGGAGCCGGTACGCGGATCTACACGAAAGACCGAGCTGAGGGTTGGATCAGGAAGGACGAGACGCCCATCGGGCTCGGTGGCGAGGTCGACAGCGTTCAACAACCCGACCGCCCCGCCCCCCACCGCCGCCGCGGCACCCACCTGAAGATTGATATTGAGCGAAGCGGTATTCCCGGCACCATCCGTGGTGGTCACCGTGAGGGGTGTGCCGAGACCGCCCACATCAAGCGCTTCGGCACGCCAGTTGGCCGGGTCCATCTGCCGCGCGAGGTCCACCGGCGCCCCAGGGTTCAACGGCCCGGTCACGGTCACCGAGGCGACATCGGTGGCGACATCCGTGGCTATGATGCTCACCGTCGTCGTCGCGTCGACGATCCCCCCCATCGGGAAGAGCAGCGTCACCTCCGGCGGCGTCGTGTCCTGCACGGTCACCGTGGCGCTGCCCTGGGTCGTGTGACCCGAGGTATCGGTGGCGGTGAAGGTCACTGTGGTCGGACCCGCAGGGAAGGTTGGGGGGGCGTTATTGATTAACGAGGCGACGGCGACGTTGTCCGTGGCGCTCGCCGCGGAGAGGAATGCCTGGATCGACGGATCCGTGGCTGAAGTCCCGGCGGGGCCAGCCTGCTCCACACCCGGGAGGTCGGCGGGCGCGTTCACCACCGGCGGGGTCACGTCATTCACCTGCCAGGAAAAGGCGCGGCTCGCGGTCGCCGTGGAGTCACTGACCGTAACCGTGACGGCGTACGGGCTCCCCACCGGCGCCGCCGGTGCGATGGTCCCGGAGATCAACCCGGAATTGGGATTGATCGCCAGCCCCGCGGGCAGCCCCGCGGCACCGTAGGTGAGGGGGTCACCGTCCACGTCGGTGGCGACGGTGGCGAGGTTCACCGCGGTCGAGTCGCCGTTTACCTGATCCGCGATCGCCGCGAGCACCGGCGCATCGTTCACCGGGGTCACCGTGAGGGTGAAGGTGTCCGTCGCGGTGCCGCCGTCGCCGTCGTCGGCGGTGACGGTTATCGCGGCGGTGCCGTGGAAGTTTGCGGCGGGGGCGAGGGTGAGCTGGCTCCCCGCGATCGCCGCGGCCACCTGCGGCGCGTCGCTGGCGGCGGCAAAGCTGAGGGGGTCGCCGTCCGGGTCGTCGGCGGCGAGGTCGAGGAGGAGGGTCCCGTCCTCGGCCACGGTCTGGTCACCGATCCCGGCCGCGCCGCCCTCCCCCGCGGGCGGGAGCTTGTCTTGGGTGGTGAGGTCCATGGGCGGGGTGTTCTCCACCGTCACCGGGAGGTGCAGGGGGACGCCGCCCACGGTGACCGTGAGGGTGGCGCTCCCCTTGCCGGCGGGGCTGAGCAGGCCGGTGTCGTCCACCTGGGCGACGCCGGGGTCATCACTGGACCACGCCGCCGGCGGCTCGAAGGCGCCGAAGCCGTCGCTGAAGGTCGCGGTGACGTTGAGGTCGACCGCGGCCGAGTCGACGCGCAGGGCGGGGGGCGCACCGTCAACGAGGTCCACCCGGGTGATCTGCGGCACGCCGTCGGCGGCCCCGTCGCCGTCGTGGAGGACGACCACCCCGCCGTCGCCGTCGCCGGTGACCGTGAGGTCGAGGAAGCCGGTAAAGTGGAGGGTCTCGGCCGCCCCCGCGGCGTCCACCACCTCGGCGGTGGCGGTAACGAAGAAGCGGCGCGGGGTGCCCACCGGGACCTGCAAGTCGAGGCCGTTCACCTCCGGCGGCTGGACCACACCGTCCACCCGGGTCACCTCGCTACCGCCCTCACGGGTCACCGCCACCGTGTGGCGCTGACCGGCAAAGTCGGGGGCGAGGACCTGGACCTCCATGGTGAGCGACAGGACACGGCTCGGGAGGCCGATCGACGAGCTCCGCACCGCACCGCCGGTCAGGGAGGCGGGCCACTGGACCGAGAGGGCGACGGGTGCGTCCGCCGCCGGCTGGGTGGCAGCCCCGCCGGTCGCGGAGCCGCCCCCGCCACCGCTGCACGCGGTGAGGAGGAGGGAGAGGGGGAGGATGAGGCCGATGCGACGCAACATGGTGAAGCCTCCAGCACGCGCCGCGGCGACACGACCGCGGCGAGGAAGAGATCAAAGGGGGGGTATTTCCCGCTCTCCTGCAAGAGCGGTTCCATGCACAGAGGAGCGCTTGGAATCATTTATTTTCACGGCTTTACGAGAGTTCCAGGACCGTAACCCGAGCCGCAACCCAGCGCTTGTCTCGTTTTGAGACGGCACCGGCCGCGTCAAAAGGCGTGGGTGAGGCCGAGATCGAGGGCGATGTCGCGATTGTCGGTGTGGTTCACCGGGATGCGCAGGCCGAGGCGCAGGGGGGTACCCGGTACCACGAACCACTGGAGACGTGGGATCAGGTCGACGGCGGTGAAGGCGCCCGGGGTCGACTGTCCCGCGCCGTCCACCCGCAGGGTGGTGGAGGCGATGGTCCGTGCGTCCACCTTCAGCCCCGCCACCAGCCCTGCCACGCCGGGTACGTCGCGGTCGGCGCCTAGGATGAGGTTGAGGACGTTGCCGTTTCTGAGCTCGATCCGTTCGCTGCCGCCGCCGTCGACCACGTCGGCGTCGAAGTCGGCGCGGGTGTTGAGGCGGTAGCCGGCGGTGAGGTCGACCCGCCAGCGGCCGAGGCGACGCACGAAGGTCTGGTAGAGGGCGTAGTCCCAGGAGCCGGTGCCGGTGGGGAGGAACTCCCCCTCGTCGCGGCTGTTGGGCTCGCCGGTGGGCGCCTTGACGATGGCGGTGGTAATCCCCAGGAGGCTCAGGGGGCTGCCCCAGCGCCACGACACCGAGGTGGTGATGTCGCCGAGGTCCTCGACCTCGCCCTCCTTTCCCACCCGCCGCACGAGGGGGATGGCGGCCATCAGCGCAATGTCCGGCCGCGGACGGTACGCCATGGGGAAGGTGTAGAGGTTCAGACCGGAGGTAAAGGTGGCGTCGAAGCCGAGCTCAAATCCCCCCGCCGACGAAGTTGCGCCGCCCTCCGCCTCGGGCCCCTCCCACGCCTCCCGGGAGCCGAGGGTGGTGGACTGGGTGGTGACGTAGTCGCCCTGGTAGAGGATCTCCTGCTGGGCGCCCGAATCGACGTTCGCCGGCAGGTTTTCCTGCGACAGCTCGGGCGGGAACCGGAAGTCGAGGAGGACGTTGCCGGTCGTCTGGGCCGTGACCGGTGACGCCAATAACAGAGCGATGAGGGGGACCGCCGCCCCCCATCCGCGGCGCGCCGCCGCCGCTGTGAACATCGATACCGAGAAGATGCGGTGACCCCACTCCATGACACTCCCTCCTTCGGCGCCGGCCCGCCTGCGCCGGTCCACCTCACAAGTGGCGATTGAGTAACCTCACCTACAAGGGTGCACACTGTCCGTGGCACCGCAAGAGAAAGAGAATCACGAACCCGCCGACCCCCTGCGCAGGAGGAGCATCCCGCCATGCCACCCACATTGGAGATCTACCGCGGCCATACGGTGGTGACGCGGGTCCGCCTGCGGGGACGCGCCGTCACCCTGGGGGCGGGTGAGGAGGTCGACATCCCCCTCACCGACGACACCCTCGGCACCACCCCGGCGGTGGTAGAACCCACCGCCGAGGGGCGGTGGCGGCTGCGGATCGGCGGCCGCACGACGGCGGCGCGACGCGACGCCCTCCCCCTCCACGAAGACGAGTCGGTCCCCCTCGGCGACCACCGGCTGGTGGTCCGCGGCGATGCCCCCCGCGACAGCGGAACCGCCCAGAGCCTCGCCGCCCCGACCCGCCTCGCCCAGGCCCACGAGGTGGCGGCACAGGCGGGGGGCGCCGCCGCCAGCCTCTACCTGGAGTACGCGGGAAAACGGTGGCCGGTCGGCCACCGCCCCCTCATCGTGGGGACCGCCGACGACTGCGACGTGGTGGTCAACGACGCCACCGTGTCGCGCCACCACTGCCGCCTGGAGCCCAATGGCGCGCTCCTCTTCGTCCGCGACCTCGGCTCCACCAACGGTACCCGGGTCGACGAGGTGGCGGTGCTGGAGGCGATGGTGCGTCCCGGGGGACAGCTCCACGTCGGCAACACCTGCCTCCACCTGGTGGAGCGCGAGCGGCCGGTGGCGACGCCGGGACCGGACCGCTTCCACGGGATGGTCGGCACCACCCCGCGGATGCGCGGCCTCTATCGGCTGCTGGAGCGGATCGCCGCGACCGACGCGCCGGTCCTCATCTCCGGGGAGACCGGTACCGGCAAGGAGCTCGCCGCCCGCGCCGTCCACGAGGCGAGCGGCCGCCGCCGCCGGCCCCTGGTGGTGGTGAACTGCGGCGCCATCCCCGAGGAGCTCATCGAGAGCGAGCTCTTCGGCCACGAGAAGGGCGCCTTCACCCACGCGGTGGCGCAGCGCGACGGCGCCTTCGCCCAGGCGGACGGCTCCACCCTCTTCCTCGACGAGGTGGGCGAGCTCCCCCTGTCGGTCCAGGCGACCCTCCTGCGGGTTCTGGAGGAGCACACCTTCAAGCGCGTCGGCGGTAACCGCGAGCTCACCTCCGACTTTCGGGTCATCGCCGCCACCAACCGCGACCTCGCCGCCGAGGTGCGCGACGGCCGCTTCCGCCAGGACCTCTTCTTCCGCCTCTACGTTGCGCCGGTCACCCTGCCGCCCCTGAACGAGCGCCTGGGCGACCTGCCCGCCCTCGTCGATCACCTCCTACGCTGCGATGGGCCGGCGACCACCCCGCCGGCGGAGGTGACCCCCTAGGCCATGGAGCGGCTGCAGCGCCACCCGTGGCCGGGGAACATCCGCGAGCTACGCAACGTCCTCGCCCGCGCCCGTCTGATGAGCGACTCGCCGCGCCTCGACGCCGATGCGTTTGCCTTCCTCGACGAGGCCCCACCCACGGCGCCGGGGCTCGACCTCGGCCACCTCACCCTCCGGGAGGTCGAGCGGATGACCATCGCCGCCCACCTCGCCGCCCACCAGGGGCAGCGCCGCGCCGCCGCCGCGTCGCTGGGGATCGCCACCTCCACCCTGTACGAGAAGCTGAAGCGGTACCCGGAGCTGGGGAGCGACGGTGGTCGAGCGTAACGCCGGAGCACCGACGGACGAGGCGAGCGACGGCCACCTCCCCTTCGAGCTACCCACCCCCCACGGGACGGTTCGCGGCGACCTACCCCTGCCACCGCAGGCGGTGCGCCTGTCGGAGGTGGTGGTGCCCCTGCTGACCCTCGACTCCGCCCTGGTGGACCAGGCGGTGCGCCATGCCGCCGCCGGCCACACCCCATGCACCTGTGGCCCCGGGTGCGGAACCTGCTGCCGCCAGCTCGTCCCCCTCTCCGCCCCCGAGGCCTTCGCCCTCACCGCGACCATGCGCCACCTGTCGGGCGAGCAGCGCCAGCGGCTACGGCCGCGCTTCACCGCCATCGGCGCCACCCTGGCGCGCTACCCGGACCTCGCGCGCCGCATCTTCACGGTCGAGACGTCGGACGCGGCGGTGAACGCCACCGCCCTCGCCTACTTCGACCTCGGCCTCCCATGTCCCTTCCTGGAGGCGGAGAGCTGCGCCATCCACCGCTTCCGCCCTGCCGCCTGCCGTGAGTTCAACGTCGCCTCCGACCCGGCGTGGTGCGCCACCCCGGCTGCCGCCACGACCGTCGCCATCCCCGCGCCCCTGCGCCTCTCGTCACTCCTCGCCCAGGCCCACGCCCACCTCTACCGCTTGCCTCAACCCCTCCTCGTCCCCCTGTCGCTCGCCCCGTCGTGGTGCGCCGACCACCCGGAGCTCGACCGCCTCGCCTGGGACCCGGCGACGCTGATGCGCGACCTCTTGGGGGCGATGGCGCGGGTGATGAAGATCAGCGAGGGATCGCCACCGCCATCTCCACCTCCAGACGGCCGGGGAGAAGCGGCTCAGGGATCCGAGTCCGAAGGGTGAGAATGCGGCGGTCCGGCCGATCCGGGTGCGGCCCGACCTCCGCCGCCACCGACTCCACCTCAAGCCCGAGCAACGCCGCCAGGGGCGTGGCCACCTCGGCGCCGACCTCCGCGTCGGTGGCACCAAGCGGCAGGGTGGCGACGATCTCTTGCAAGGCGCGGGCGAGTTGCCCCACCACGAGCTGGTAACCCAGGGTGGCGCGGGCCGCTGCCTCGCGGCACGCCGCGGAGCCGGCATAATGAGGCGGACGCACGACGGTCGGCGTCGGTCCGATGACCACCCGGTCGCGTCCCGCCTCCGGCAGCAGCGGCAGGAGGCCGTGGCTGGTGAGGACCATGGCGGCCTCGGCATCCACGGCAAGGGCGGTGGCGCGCGGACGCGCCGCCCCGGCTACCAGGGCCGGGGCCGTCAACGAGCCCTCCAGACGGCCCGCCCACCCGTGGGCCCCAAAGCTCTCGCACGCGGCGGTCGCGACCCACCAGGGAGACGCGCCCCACAGGGGCGAGGTGTTCTCGTCGTAGGCGAGGTTGCGGCCCCCCGGCGCCTCCGCGCCGTAGGCCCCACGCAACAGGGGCGGGTTGCACGCGGCCACCAGCCAGCGGCTCGCCTCGCGCTCCCGAAGGGCGCGCCACTTGCCGTAGGCGTTGGAGCTGAGATGAAGGTCGAGAGAGGGGATGGCGGCCACCTCGGCCCAATCGCCGCACCCGAAAAAGGCTGGAGCCACCCCGACCACCACCGGCGCCTGGAGCGCCTCCCCCGCCTCCGCGAGGGCGGCGAGTATCGCCACCTCGCGGTCGATGCATCCGAACTCGTGGCCCACCACTGCTAGGCCAACCTCCTCGCCGGTCCCCGCGAGCCACGGCGCCACCACATCAGACGCCATGCGCTCCGCCGCCTCGTCGTGGGAGGCGGAAACCACGGCCACGCGCACCCGTGCGTCCGCAGAGACATGGCCGAGGAGGAGGGCGAGGCCGCGCCATGCCGCCTCCACCGCACGCAAGGTCGGGTCCGAGAAGACCGCATCGAGCTGGCCGGAGATGCGGCGGTCGAGGTCCGCACACAGGCGCTCCACCGCCCCGGCATCCCCAACGTGGCCGCGAGGCCCGAGAAGGTTTCCGATGAGCGTGCCCAGGGGCGTCGGCGCCGTGGACCGCCGTTCTCCCACGGCGACCCCCTCGGGGAGGTCCACCATGTCGAGGATCGAGTCGACTCCACTCACCGCCACCGGCGCCGGTGCAGCCGGCGACAGGGGCGGCGCCACCTCGGCCGCGGCCGCCGCGCCGGCCCGATCGCGGAACTGCTCCACCGTGAGGCGCCCCGCCGCAAGCTCACCCGCGTGGCGGCGCAGTGCCACCACCTCGCCGAGCCCCGGAACGGCCGCCGCCACCGCCTCGGGCCGAAGGGAACGGAGGCCGGTCAGGGGCAGCTCCACCGGAAGCCATGCGTCCCCGCCACCGAGACGATCCTCCACCTGCAAATGGAGGGTTCCGGCGAGGCGCGCCATCGCCTCGTCGAGCCCCATGCGGTCCACCGCCACCACCCCGCCCTCCGCCTCCGGGGCAAAGGGGGCGACGACCACGATCCGCAAAGAGGGAGGACGAAGGGACTTCATGGCGTCTCCATATAGATAGCCGTCGCGAACAGATGCCGCTCAACCGCCCAGGCGGACCGTGACCCCGTCGATCTCCGGCACCTCCAGATCCGCGACGCTCACCACCCCGCGCCAGGTGAGACAAACGATGCGGTCGTCCGGGCGTACGACGCAGGTGTCGAGGTGCATCTCGACCGCCTCCTCGCCCGGACCGGCGGCGGGCGGCTGGCCGTCACTCCCCGCCACCCCCGGGGTCTCCGAGGCGAAGCGGTGAACGACCGCCTGCGGGGCGACGCCGGGGAGGCGGAAGGAGAGGCGGCCGTCGGCGGTGAGGCGGAGGAGCTCGATCTCCTCGTCGCCGGCGAGGTACCCGTCGAACTGGAGCCACGGGTAGGCGCTGTTGTGGTAATCGAAGCGGAAGTCCTCCGGCGGCAGGGGCGAGCGCTCGGTGCGCCACGTCTCGTCGAAGGTGCCGAGGGCGGCGATGCGCGAGGCGGCGGAGCGCGGTACGACGCCGAAGCCCACCGGCTCCGGGTGGTCGTTCCAACTCTGCACCGGCCGCTCCAGGGACTCGATGTTCGCCAGCGGCGCCCCCTTCGCATCCTGCCTCTTGCCCACCACCGCGAACCCCTTACCGATGGGGTTTTCGTCACAGACACCCCCGGTGGGGGAGACCCCGCCGAAGGCGAGGTGGGCGCCGAGCTCCATCTCGGCGAAGGGGGTCGGCTTGCTCGACCGTGACGCCTTCTCCCACACCCGGTCGCCGAAGACCCGCACGCCGCAGCGCCGCTCCCCCACCCGCACCCCCGCCTCCACGTACGGGGCGGGCGCCCCGCCCGGCGCGTGGACCGAGCCGGCGATAATCACGTCGGCACGCGGCTTAAAGGGGGCGGTGTCCGCCTCCCAGCGCGCCACCCCGGTCTCGCCCAGGGGCTCGTCGGCGTAGGCGACCGGCTCCTGCGTCGCCGCCGGCGCAACCTCGCCGTCACCAATCTCGTAGGTCGCCTTCACCACCACCGTCGCCACTGGTCGCATCTCCGGCCCGACGCCGGGCACCACGGCGACCTCGAAGGGGGTGTCATTTTCGATGTTCATCGGGCTTCCCGAGAGGTGACAAGGAGATAGAACCGGATCAGGTCAGCACCCCGGGTGTCGGCACCGAGGTGCCGCCCACCACCGGCCCCACCGGGACAAACGGCGGGGCGAAGGTCGGGATGGGGCCGGTGCCGAGGACGTTCTGCACCATGGTCGTCGCCTTGAAGAGGGTAAAGGTGGTGTTGAACGCCTGCGCCACGGCATCGAAGAGCTCCTTGTGGTGCAGCGCCTCGGCGTCGCCGAGGTTGGCGATCATCTGCGCCTTGAGGGTGGCGGGGGAGAGCATCGCCTCACCCGGCGAGGAGAAGGCGATGAGCGGCATGGGGACGCACGGCATCGGCGGCGCCATGGGACCGGGAAAGGCGGCGAAGGCGGGATACATGAGCTGACCGGCAAGCCCCATCTGCCACTGCTGCCAGGCGGTGGAGACCACCTGCGCGATCGCCTTCGAATACTTCATGAGCTGCGGCGTGTTCACCGGCGCCGAGGCGAGGATGAAGGGCATCAAGGGCGGTCCCACCACATTGCCCGGCGCCACCACCCCCACCGGCCCGGTGATGACCATGCCGGCGATGGAGGTGAGCTTCATCCACTTATCGATCGCGTCGCAGAGGGCGCCACAAATTTTTTCGATGAAATCGGCAAACCCCTTGCCGATCTCCTTCTGCGTCTCGACGTGGTACTTGTTCGGGCTCTTGGCGAGGAAGACCGACGCGGCGTCCGGCGGGTTCACCAGCTCGCTCATGGCAAACGCCTTGGCGTACTGCTCGCCCGTGGGCGTCTTCCACTTCACCGGCAGGCCGATCGCCTTCGCCTTGAAGTTGAGCTTCGCCATCTCGGCGAGCTGAGATTTTTGCGGCGCGGGCATCGTCTCTAGCCGCCGACGATCACGTCGGTGCTCCCCTGGACCAGCATGCCGGGACCACCGCAGTGCTTGTCCTGATCGCCCATACGGTGGGCCGGCTTGTTGTTGATCAGCACCGTGGCCGAACCGCCCACCGCCTCCCAGGTGTTGGGGCCGCAGCACGCCGTGTGGATCCCCTTATCGCCCTTGCGCAGGGCCGGCCGGTTATTCACCAGGACGTCGGGCGACGCGGAGATCGCCGGCCCGGTGACCGCCGGGTGCGGGCAGAGCGGACAGCCATGCGCATCCGCGGGTGCGAGCGACTTATCACCGAGCCTCCCTTGTCCGGGCATCCTCGACTCCTCCATCCAACAGGGTGAAACGCGGGCGCCGTGCCGTCCCGCGACAATCCAGCCGTTGCAGGAACCGTACCACCTCCGACCACGCTACCAAGGCCACTTGGGTTCGCCCACCCCACCCCCGCCGGCCGTCTTCCGGAGCCCCCCTCCAAGAACCGGACCGAGAAAAGGGGACAGGACCCTTTTTCTTAATTGAGAAAAGGGTCCTGTCCCCTTTTCGCCGAAGCTGCTCTCACGGGGCATGCCGGGGGCGGCCTTTTGGCCGCAGGGTCGAGGTGATACCGAGCTCCTCTGCAACCCTTACCCGCCACTCCTCAGCGCCGAAGGGGGCACCCCGCACAACCGAGCGCCGCACCACCGCAAGCTCCGCCTCGTCCTGTGGAGTCGCGAGCAGATGCTCCCAACGCCGTGGCATGGGCACGGGCCATGGGCTCAGCATGGAACGGGCCTCCTCATCGCCATGGCGACGCTGCCAGAGGCTCCCCCATCGCCAGTCGGAGGCGGCCGTGACGAGGTTGGCACGCCACGCATTGCCCTCCACGTAGCGGGCAACCCTCAAGAAGTGATCATCCTCGGCCACAGGGAATGACTTGAAACGCCCCTGGTAGATGTGGCCCGTGCCCTCTGTGTGATGATGTGCATGAAGACGCTGGGTGTGGGTCAGCGTGAGCCAGTGAAGATGGGTGGAAAGCTCGCGGTCATCCCTCGGCCAGAGGAGGAGGTGCCAATGGTTCGGCATGAGGCAAAACGCCAGAAGGCGGATCGGATGTCGCGCCTGGGCTTCGACCATCACCCGCAAGAATGCGGCATAGTCGCCTGGCTTCTCGAAAAGCGACCGCCGCCCCACCCCGCGATTCAACACGTGGTAAACCAAGCCTCCCCGTACATTTCGTGCCATCCGTGGCATCACAACCATCCTACGACAACCACCCCGGACGCCAAAGAGTCACCCCAAAAAAGGGGACAGGACCCTTTTCTTTTGCAGGAAAAAAAAGGGTCCTGTCCCCTTTTTCAAGGGGGGCGAGGGGGGAGGGTTCCTGTTAGAATTGGCGTCCACGGTGGGGGTCGCCGGAGAGAGGGGGCGGGAGATGGCGAAGAAGCGGATCTGGATCACCTGGCTGCCGCCGGAAGAGGAGGGGGCGCCGGCGCCCCAAGAGGTGGTGGTGGCGCTACAGAAGTACGGCCACGCCACCGGCGGCGCACCGTGGATCGACAAGCTCGAACAGATGGCGTGGACCTCCACCGGCCTCACCCTGCTGGATACAGAGGCCGCCGACGTGTGGCTCATCGCCGGCCGTAAGGCAGACTGGGAGCGACCCTCGGTGCGCACCGGCCTGGCGCTCGCCGCGGCCATGGCCCAGGGGATCCGCGGCCACCGCTTTCCCATTGTCGCTGTGGGGCTCGATTTTCTGCCCGATGCCGAGACCCTCCCCACCCCCCTGGCTGGTGCCGTCTGTCTCGACGGCAGCAGGCCCGCGTGGGGGATCAAGATCGGGCCGGGGCTGAAGCGGTTCGCCGGCGCAGCCGCCCCCGAGTACCGCTTCGCGGTCACCGCCGAGCCGCACATCGGCCTGTGGTTGGAGGTGGGGCCGCGGGTCGGCGAGTGGGCCGGCGCCATGTTCGGGGTGAGCGGCGGCGGCGCCACCCTCACCCAGCAGGCGGTGGGGCCGAAGGAGGAGCTGCCGTCGAAGACGGTGCTCGAGTACCCGATGAACGGGATCGAGCTCACCGCCGGGGGCCGGAGCTACACCGCCTGTGCGGCGAACAACCGGATCGACGAATCGACCTCTTACTACGTGAAGATCGACGGCACCCCGGAGCGCATCTTGTTCGGCGCCCACCCGGACAGTGACGGCGAGGTGTACGTCCTCAGCTTGGTGTAACAACTTCAAATCCGCACCACACCAAGCGTCACGCCCGGCACAGCGCACCGTGGGCAGCTCGACGGAGATCGTGCTCCCCTCCTGGATCACGTTGATGGCGTAGGGCTGGGTCAGCGGATATCGCCGGGCAACCGGCGATAACGGAAACCGCCTCTCCCCTTAGCGATGGAAAGCCGGTTCGCAAAGCTCTTCACTCCCTTCATCTCCGATCCGCGGGGACCACGGCGACGCGCACCGGTGCTGCTACGACATCTCGACTGAGGGCATGCACGAAGTACACCGTCGGGGCACGCGGCAGGCGGGCGAGGGTGACGAGATCGACGGCGAAGTGGCCGATCGCCTGTTCGCCATCCACCGTGTAGACCGGAACTCGCAACTGGACCGGGAAAGGGCCCGGATCGTCACTGCCGGTGGCGAGCAACGCTATCGAGAGCACGGCCCGAGTCTTGGAGCCACCCGCCAGGCTCCCCTTGACAACCCAATCGCGCGCAGACAGGGGAAGCCGGAAGCTCCCACGGACAACGAGCGGTCCGCCAACACGTACCTCCGGAGCCGCGGCGAGCGCGATCCCGACACCGTCGGGCACCGCCGGGGAGTCCGGCCGGCGGCGATACTCGGGGAGATCGGCGCCGCCGGCGGGCGGCCAGACCGCCGGCGGCTCAGCCGCGCGCGTGTCGCCCACGGGCACACCATCGACAAGCTCGGTGGTCACGACGTTCGAGACCCAGTCCTGCAGGATCACGGCGGCGGCGTAGCGTCCCGCTCGCCACGGTAGATCGAGCATCCGGCGCAGATCGGTCTCGAACATCTCGGACCTGACCCCCTCGCCGGGATCCAGTCCGCTGGGCGGCGGGGGTGGAGGCCGGTGTTTCCCTGCGTCCAGGGCCCGCGCCGCGCGCAGCCCACCGGTATGCAGATCGACGACCGCGACCACGGCCTGGCCCTCCAAATCGCGTCGCCCATCTTGGCGGAGGGTACGCACATACCACCCGACGAGCGGCAAGGTCTCGTGCTGCTCCAGCACCACGGTGCGCGGGAGGTCGATGAGGAGGCCGCGGAACCCTCCCCCAGCGAAGCGCGCAAGGGTGGCCTCCTGGGTGCGGGTGTAGTCGCCCCAGAAATCCGCGTCGGCGAGCCCCAAGGGATGGTTCGCCGCGCCGCCCGCGGCGGACGCCGACGGCGGGCTGCCGGTCTCGACGCGCGGCATGCTGTCCGGGGATCGATCTCCCGCGACGCACGAGGAGGCGCACAGCACGAACGCCATCACGGCCGTCGCGCGCAGGAATGACTTCACGCCGTCACGCTCCCGTCGGTGGTGCGGAACCCGTCGCGACGAGGGTCACGGGGACCGGCCCGGCGACCGTCTCCCCGCTGAAGGCGTACGCAAAGTAGCTCATCGCACTCCTCGGCATGGCCGGCATCTGCAAGAGATCAATCGTGAAACACCCGGTCACCGTCGTGTCGCTCTGGTCAGGGTCGTATGGCGTGTAGGTGGGGACGCGAACCGGCACGATGAAGGGCCCCACCGCGTCGCTACCGGTAAGCACGATCGTGATACCGACCACCGCGGTGGCGGCCGGGTCGTAGCCCGCCGGCGAGGCCCCCTCTCCGGGCTCCGGCGGGTGGTTGCGCTCGTGGGCCAAGACCGGCAGTCGGAAGCTACCCCGCAGGAGGCACGGCTCGCCGCCTCCGATCACCGTGACCTCGGAGCAGGCGAGGTTAATCCCGACCGCTTCGGGAAGCGGCGGCGACTCCGCGGTCGGCTCGTAGCATGGCCAGGGGGCATCGCTCGTCGGCGGCGACACGCGCGGCGCCGGCACAATCGTGGACGGTGACGCGACCACTGGCTCGCCCCTCGACTCGGCGAGTTGCAACGTCACCGTGTTCGACACCCTGTCCCGCAGCAGCAAGGTGACGGCATGGCGACCCGGTTGCCACGGCAGGCCGATCTGACGGCGGACGTCCAGCTCGATCATCTCCATCAACTTGCCCTCACCCGGGTCATCCTCCGGCGGCGGCGGCGGCTCGGCGGGCATCTTGCCGGTATCGAGGGCCAGCCCCGCGCGCAGCTCATGGGTCGCCAGATCGACGGCGCAGATCAGCGTCTGACTCGCCACGTCGAGGAGGCGGTCTTCACGAAAGGTGCGAATCCACCAACCCACCACCGGGGCGCTGGTGTGGGTGTCGATCGCCACCCGGGTTGGTGCGTCGATTATTAGCCCGAGAAAATCCTGCTCGCCGAGACGCTCCAGCACCTCGTCTGTGGTGCGCGTGTAATCGCCCCAGAACTCGTCGTCGCGCAGACCCAGCTCGCCATTGGCCATGTTTGCCTCCTAGGAGTCTGTCGGACTTATGCGATCGTTGCGAGGGAAAGCGGGCTCGAGTCCGGATTGCGACCCGTTCGAGCGCCACGCGGGCCTATGTAACGAAGAACGGGGCGCGATCCGGGCCGAGATCCGCGAATCAAGCAGTAGATCGTGCATAAGTCCGACAGACTCCTAGTGGAGCGTGGTCATCGCCTCACCGCGGATGAAGGGCGTACATCGAGCGCAGAACTTACCGTTGGACTTCGACCCCTGAGACGAGTTCTCTCCGTACATGATGCACTTGCACTCCGCGTGGCCCTTGAACGACGCGAGATTCTTGAAATTGTCGTCGCTCATCCCGTCGGCACAGTGCGGTCCCTGGTGGCCCTTGCCCGTGTACTTGCGCCCATGAGTCGTGCCCTCCAGGCCCGGGGGTTTTGACTTGATCACCTGGTTGATGGTGTGGCCGAGCTCGTGGGACATGACGTCGTTGATCGAGGAGTCCGGCATCTTGATGACGATGAGCTGGAGGAAGCCCTTCGCGCCGTCCGACTCGCCGAGGAACGGCCCCTTGCCGGCGAAGTAGGTAATATCTACCTCCACCTCGTTGCCTGCCGCCTTCTTGACCCACTTCTCCGCATCGCCGGTGAGCCGGATGGAGAGCCGTCGCTGGCGCGACCCGCCAACATTGTGGACCCGCAGATCCGCGAGGGGGATCGCGCCCTTCTGACCGGCATCGGTGGTGGCCTTCCACTTGCAGTTCTTGAACGAGTCGCCACCGTCCTTCATGGACTTCGGGAACAGTCCCTCCTTGACGCTACTCAGGGTCTTGCCGATCACCGTCGACCCGTCCAACCAGGTAATCGTGTCGCTCGCCTTGATCTTGGTGGTGACCTTGTTGGTGAAGCAAGATGGCGCCGCGCAGTCGTACTGGGTGTGGCAACACAGCACGTGGACGCCGAGTGGTGTGTGGGTGTCTTCGAACTTCGCATGGAAGGTCGCCTTGTTGTGGTCGCCGATATTGATGAGTCTCTTGCCGGGCTCATCGATCCAGTCGCCCGGGAACCAAGAGCCGGGGGGCCCGGAGTCCACCGGCAGCTCCACGTCCTTGTACTTCTGGTACTCGACCCACACCGCATTGAGCGTGCCGGTCTGGCGCGCCATGTTCGGTGCCGGCGTGCCCTTGGGCACGGTCACCTGATAGTGCAGCTTGCGCCAGTTGACGATCTTGAGGGTCGCCTCGTCGCACGCAGGCGTCATACCGATCTTCACCTCGCACTCATCGCCACCCGCCTGTCCCAGCTCGATCTCAAACTCGGCGTCACCGCCGCCCACGGCGAACGACACCTGCCCCTTCGCCACCCCCGCCGCGTCGGGCAGGACATCCGCTCCACCCACCGTGGTCTTGAGGGCGCACCTCGGGGTGTTGCGCTGGCAGCGGTCGTCCCCCTCGGCGTTCTTCTTGGAGAAGGTCACCTGGACGTGGAAGGGTACCGCCCTCTGGGTCGGCCCAGTATCTTTTTGGGTCCCGACTTTGAGGCGGATCAGGCTCCCCTGGTCGGTCCCCGGCTGATTCGCCACGTTGACGTACTGCTTGTGGCGATTCTTGTCATCGAACGGCGCGACCGGGAACAGGAACCCAACCTTGCACGGTTTAACGACCGTTCCACCGCCCCCGCCCTTCTCGCAAGGGCAGTCGCGGGCGATGGAGTCGTAGAAGCTGCAGTGGAGCTCCTCCTTGTGGCGCGGCAGCGGCGCCGCGCTCTGCTTCTTGCACGGCGTGAGATCGCCCGCCTTGCACGGCAGGTTGGGCAGGCGCTTCTCGTTGAACAGGTAGAAGGTGACCCGGCGGTTCTCCTCACACGGACCGTCGGTCTCGACCACCGGGTTGAGCTCACCGCACCCCATGTGCTTCGGGTCCATGAAGCGGCCATCGTCGATCTCGATGTCGTGCTTGCCCGCCATATAGGCGGTGAACAGCGTGTTGCGGCTCTTCGGGCCGGCGATCCCGTCGACCGTGAGGCCGTAGTCTCCCTGGAACTTCTTCACCGCCGCCTTGGTCTTCGCACCGTTGATGCCGTCCACCGGGCCGGGGTCATAGGGGCCGCCCATGTCCTTGAGGATCGCCTGGACGGCGTAGGTCCCCCAGCTCTCCTTCTTGTAGAGCTCCTCCCAGATCGCCGGCTGGTTGGTGATGAAGGCGTAGACGCTGCGCGCCCGCCGCTCGCTGAGCCCCTTGTTGTAGCCATCCGAGCCCACCTTGTCCGTGTGGCCGAAGATCATCACCTTCGCCTCGGGGTGGGCGGCGAGGGCGCTCTCCAGCTCCGCCAAGTCGTCCACCACCGACGGGCGCACGAAGGACTTGTCAAACTCGAAGGTGACTCCGGAGATCTTCGCGCACCCCTGAAACTGCTCCGCCGGCTCCGGCTGTTTGCGCACCCGGAGGGTGTGCGCCCGGTTGGTGGCCATGCCGACCCGCTTGAAGCGGCTCGGGATGAGGAGGTCACTGCGCGCCTCGCCGTCGGCGGAGATGACGAAGCGCTTGTCCTCCCCCCGCTTGTAGCAGCCGAGCTCGTCGCGCAGGTGCTCGTCGATGGTCTCCGGGTCATCGGCGCCCCAGTTGAAGCGGGCGATCTCCGCGGCGCTGACCGCGTTGCCCGCCGCCGCCTCACGCTCGGCGATCTTCTCCAGGGTGTCGCCATCCTGCGGCCGGTACTTCGTCGCCATCGATCGTCGCTCAAAGCCCATCGACCCCCATCCTTACGCACGCGACACCAGGCGACACCTACGTTGCCTGCACCACCTCCCACCCCACCTCATCCACCATCTCCTCGATGTCGCAGGTCCCCGACACCAGGCCGGTGAGCTCAACGCGACCGCTCGCGTCGGTGGTCACCGACCTGCGGCTGCCATCCGGGAGCTTGAGGGTGAAGCTCACCCCCGCCACCGGCCCGCCCGTGGCGTCGTCCACCACCTCCAGCTTGAACCAGGTCTCGGTCTCGCTCTTTATGGCTGTGGCGGGTCCACCGGTGGACTTCAGGACCACCGGCTCCGCCTCCTTCACGGCGCCGCTGGAGACCCGCGCCAGGCCGTCCACCGGCGGCGGCGGCACCACCGCACCGGCGGCGGCCAGCGGCACCAGCCGCAGCCGCCCGCGTGCCACCCGCGCCTCCACCTGCGCCACCACCTCCGCGTCGCGCATCCGCCCCACCCGGCCGCGCCCCACCTCCTCCGCCAGGGTGGCACGCAGGGTCGCCCTGTTCATCGGGTCGCGGGCGAAACCCCGCAGGAGGGCGCAAGCGCCCAAACGATCCGCCCGTAAGGCGCTACCCTCGACGCGCTCTCCACCTTGCAAGAGCTCGACGGTCTGGATACCGCGGGAGAGGAGCCTACGCACGATCAACCTCGCCACAACGCTGCAACGGTGGTCTCCACGCCACCAATCCTTTCCGGTGCATCACCCGGATACCGCGAGGAGGGCCGGTCCGAGCACGGCTTCGCACCTCGGTGGAGACTCGAATCATGGGCGCTGAATCTCTTCCACGTCGACCAACACCTTTTTCACAACCTTTCGTAAGTCAGGTGTCAGCGGCACCTTCGCGAGGGCATACTCACCGATCCTGTGCAGCACCGTGAGGGCTGCCTGGCTCGCCTGGTGCCGATCCGGCGGTGTAAAGAGAGACGCGGGCGTGTACCACTCCTGAGGCCGGTAATCGAAAAGGACGGAGACCAGGGTGAGGCGGAGGGCCTCGGGCAATCCGGCAGCCAGCAGCCGTTCACAGCTTTGCAAGAGCGCCACGTCGTTTCGGTGAACCAGGACGCTCGATAACAGCCAGTCGGTCTTGTCCTCGTCCTCGTGCGCCGGACCCGCCAGCTTCTTTTCAAACAGCGCAAGCGCCGGTTCACTACCATTCTTGACCATGGCGTCGATGGTGATCGGCGTGAAACCGTCCTCGGGCTGGCTGTGAACATCCCAAAACCGGACGACCTCCGGTGGAGGTGGACGCAATACGGCAGAGGCGTAGATCAATAAATCCACCCGTGTCGCATCTTTGATAAAGGATGGGGTCTGGGTCAGGGCGATGAGGGTTGCCTGGCTTCCCGGAGCCGGATTCTTGCTCAGCGCCTCCAGGATTCTCCAGAGACGCAGTCGCTTCGCCCGTCCACGATACGCCTCCTCACTGTCCAGACGCGCGAGAAAATCCTCGGAGCGAAGGACATCCAGGAGGGCGTGCTGATCCGTCGCGTCACGGCTGTTGGCCAGCGACAGGGCTGCCTGCACCAACTTCTTGCTATCGCGCGACGATTGAAGTGTCTGTAGCGCTGTCTCGGCCACGGCAGTCTCCTTCGTGTGTCGATCTGAGCTTTGGACCGGCGGACACCCAAGTTGGAGGAGGGCGACGATCACCAGCATCGAGCCCACTACACGTGGATAGGTCATGGCGGCAATAGAGGGCTCTGGTGGATGGCCCGGGCCTGGATGATGTCCAGATCCTGCGCCAGGGTAGTGGGGTTGTTCCAGTGCATGAGATTCTCATTCCGGGGGTAGTTGAGCCCATCGTTAAAGGGTGAACCACCAGTATCCACCCGGTGCGGGAGATTCAAGATGTGGCCGAACTCGTGGGCAATGGTCCCAGCATAGGTCTGCTGCGCCGCCAGCACCGATGGATTCCCATTGGCGTTGGTGACGTACATGGAAAAAAGGTGCGGGTGGTGCGGCCGCTGACGTGCCAACAGGAGGTTCATGGTGACCGTCCCGGCTGCCGCATCGGGGGGAACGCCGGTCGGGGAGATCCAGGAGACGGAGGGGGTTCCACTGTCGGTGATCGAGGCCCCAGCACCGCTCGCCGGATAGTCGGTCGCGGCGCCGAGGTTACCGCTACGATCCGAATGGATGTAGGCGAAATTCATCACGTTGTGGCGATAGTTGAGCCGTGTCGCCCTCGCGAAACCGGTGGTCCCGATGTTACGCGTACGCCCTGCAGGGACACGGATCCGAAAGATGCCGGGGATGCCCGTAGCGCGAGCATGATTATGGCGCGACAGGTCGGTATCCAGGATAAGCTCTATGCCCGCTTGCCTGAGGAACCGGTTAGCGATGGCCAGGTGGTTGACGATGTCCGCCGGCGTACTCCTCGGGGTGGAGCTACGGTGCGGGCCATTAAGAATGTTGAAGCGGCAAGGGATCTGCTTCACCGGCAGCACAAGGGCCCGATAGGTCGCGAGCACCGCTCCCCGAAAACGGACCTCCAAGCGCACCTCACCTGCGTGGGTACCGTAGACTAGTACCTTCAGCCCGCGCGGCTGACCGACAAAGCGCACCGCTCCCCCGCCGGCGACGGACACCGCAGACCACACGAGCCGCCGGTCATTGTTGGTAAAGGCGAGGGTGTTGGGACGGTAGTACGTAAACTCGATACGAGCCGCGGTCTGGTTGTTCGCCTGCGCCACCGTAAGGACCGGAATAACAGCAGGATTGGGCACAATATTGATGGGATCCGCGGGTCGAACATTGGTATTGCCACCATTGGTAACGGCTGGCCCCGTTCCCCTGGGGAAGCGCGGACGGGCAGGTAACCCCGTGGTGGGGCTTGGACGCACTGGGTGGATCTCCAGGCGGCTGACCACCCGCGCCCCCGACACCGTGGTACACACCCCGGCACCACGGCGGGCACGACATGCAAAGACGGTGTTGGGGGAATGACGACCGAACCGCCCGTCGACAGCCAACTCTACGCTCCACTCAAGGACGTAGTATCGCGTGGCGTGGCGGTAACGCCGCTGGCGCCATGGTGGACGCAGCTGGTGGGTGATGGTTCCCAGGTCGTCATCGAAGGTGACGTCCTCGTCCTTGCCCTGAAAACGCACCGCGACCTCGCTCTCCCGGCGCACATTGACGATGCTTGACCAGTCGCGATCCGGCAGATCGATCCAGTGGTGCTCGACCGCATTGTAGATGGCGTTAGGATTTCCAACGGAGATGCCATCTACGCTGGCTTGGAAATAAAACTCTCCCGAGCCGAAGGTATCCGCGTCGTTCTTCACATAGACCCGATGGAAGGTCACCTTGATCCGCTCATCCGCCGGCATCACCGTCTCCTCCGTGGGCGGCTAGTGACACCGCGAGAATAGAACTAGATACGACTCTCATGCCCCATGTACCTCCTCCAGCTTGTCGCGCGTCTCGCCGTCGATCTCCCCGGTGACTGTAAGCCCGTGATCCTCCTGGAAGGTTTTTACCGCTGCCACCAGCTCGGGAGAGAGGCTGTCGTCTGGATCCCCACACTCGAAGCCGAGGTTGGCCAGCCGCTCCTTGACGCCGCTGACCTCGGTGATCGGGTCCAGATGGCCGAGGCGTACGGGGAGCTCAAGCTCATCCGGTGTCCCGGGTTCCAGGATCAACTTCCCCTTCTTGGCATCTGGAGGGATGTCGCACTCCACGAAGCCGTCCGCATCGGTGCGCCCCTCGATGAGCTGCCCATCGATCTTCAAGACGTACGGAACATCGCCACGCGGCCGCTCCTCCCCCCCATCCGATTCGATCACCGGATCTTCCGTGTCGGAATCCTTGCCGTCCGTCTGTGGCGGTACGGCCTCGGGCTCCTCGTCCTCCTCCGAAGGCTCGACGACCCGCAACCGAAACTTCGCGGGAACCCCCTTTTTCCGAAAGCGGTAGCGCTGCCCTGCGGCGGCTGACTCCTCTTTGGCGCATTTGTCCGGAACGACGACAGTGTCGCCGGGCAGCAGCAAGTTGGGCTCTCCCCGCCTCTTCTTCAGATCCGCATTGGCGGAGTCATCCCAGATCGTCTCCGGGAAGAGCCCGTACTTGGCGGCGATGCTGGAGATGCACTCGCCCTGTTTGACCTGATGCTCGGTCGCCATCACGCCTTCTCCCATGCGTCCTTGTCCAGGTCCGGGAAGGTGATCTTGCACTCGGCGCCCTTCTCCACGCCGGTCACCCTGAGCACGCCCTCCTTGTTGGTGCGGCCGGTGTAGACCTTGCCGTCGGGGAGGGTGACCATCACCTTCTCACCCGGTACCGGCTCGTCCGCCTCGTCGATGAGCTCCACCTCCAGCCACGATTTTTCCTCCTCGTCCTCCTTCGGGTCCTTGTGGGTCGGGGCAGAGAGGGCCTTCACCACCAGGGGGTCCATCTGCGTCTGCTTGCGGCTGGCGGTGATCTCCTTGCCGGCGCCGACGGAGGCGGCGATTGCCGCCTCCAGCGGTTTGGCGGCCGGCTGCGCCTTGCCCATCTTGCCCTTGCCCGCCGAGCCACCGGAGTTGAGCTTGATCATCGGCCCCTTGATGGTGACGCCGCTGGGATCAATCTTCACGAACGAGCCGCCCACCTTGAGGGTGAGCTCCTTCATCCCCTCGATCACCACCCCCATCGCCTTCAGGTAGAGGTCACCGCCCACCTCCTGGCCGTGGTTGGTGCTGTACTTCTCGATGACGTCGCCGGAGACGGTGATCGAGCGGTCGCCGCCCACCTCAATGGCCTGGTTCTTCCCGACCTTCAACGAGTGGTCACGGGTGATCTCGGTGATCTGATCGCGGTCCACCAGGGAGTGGTCGTCGCGCTCGACCTTCTGCACCTTGTCGCGCGCCACCACCAGGTGGCGGTCATTGCCCACGTGCTCGCGGCGGTCGTTCTTCACCCGGAAGTCGAGGTCCTTCTCGGCGTGGAAGAGGAGCTGCTCGTCGCCCTTCTTGTCCTCGAAGGAGATCTCGTTGGAGCCGCCGCCCCCCTTGGAGCTGCTGCTCTTGATGGTGGAGCGGGTCTTCTCCTTGGGCAGCTCGTACGGCGGCATCTGGTCGGCGTTGTAGACGCGGCCGGTGATGATCGGCCGGTCCGGGTCGCCCTCCAGGAAGTCGACGATGACCTCCTGGCCGATGCGCGGCAGGAACACCATCCCGTAGCCACCGCCGGCCCACCCCTGGCTCACCCGCACCCAGCACGACGCCTTCTCGTCGTACCCGCCGGTGCGGTCCCAGTGGAACTGGACCTTCACCCGGCCGTACTTGTCGGTGTGGATCTCCTCGCCCGAGGGGCCGACGACGATGGCGGTCTGACCGCCGGAGATGGTGGGGTGCGGCGTGGTGCGCGGCGGCCGGAAGGGGCTCTTCTTGGGGATGCACACCACGTCGTTCTCGTAGACCGCCTGGTCGCCGGCGCCACTCGCGGTGGCCTCCGCCCCCACCCCCTCGGGCTGCGAGCCGTAGTGCTGCACCGCGGTGACCACGTAGTCCTGGTTGAAGGCGGTGCGGTCGTGACCGTCGAGGGTGAAGGTGTAGCCGCTGATGAGGCGACGGCAGTCGCTGTGGGCGGTGGCCTGCTCCCGCGTCGCCTGCTCCTCCTCCAGGCGCACCTTCGCCACCCCCTTGCCGCGGCCCGCCTCACCGAAGCCCCCCGGGTAGTCGTAGAGCTCCAGCTCCGGGTGCTCCCTCCCCCTCTGCTCCGCGGTCAGATCCACGGAGGGCTTGATGGGGTTGAAGTCGCGCAGGACCACCGCGCCGGGGCGGATCTCCTGGGTCATGCGGAAGGTGGAGAAGAACTCCTCGGAGGTGGAGCCGAAGGCGGCGTCGCGCAGGGAGACCTTGGTGGGCTTGGCGATCGCCGGATGGACGTCGGCTCCGTCACCGAGGGTGAGGAGGTGGGCCGTCTCGGTGTGCTCGAAGAAGAAAAAGATCCCCTCCTCCTCCATGAGGCGGGCGATGAAGTCCATGTCCGACTCGCGGTACTGAACGCAATACTCGCGCTTCGGGTAGCTGCCACGCAGGGCGAGCTTGTAGGCGTCGCTCGGCAGCCCGGCGTCGTCGAGGACCTGCTTGACGATCTCCGGGACCGACCTCTCCTGGAAGATGCGGCAGCTCTGCCGCTGGGTCAGGAGCCAGACCGCCGGCACCAGCTCCGCCCGGTAGTAGGTGTACTCGGTGCCGCGCCCCGCCTGCTCGATGCGCGAGACGATGCCGTTGACGTAACGCGCCTCCGGCTCCCCCTTGATGGTGAGCACCGCCGGCTGGCCGAGGACCGTGGCGAAGTCGAGCTCGCTCTCCTTGCTCGCCAGCTCCAGGGTGAAGTGGAAGAGCTGCGAGATCTCCTCCCGGCCGTGGAAGCGCACCACCCGCAGGAGGTCCGAGGCGAGCTTGCCCACGCGAAAGATCAGGTCCGCCGCGGCGGCGCGGTTACGGATGACGGCCATGGCGACTCAGACGGTGATCACGGCGGCGTGCGACATGCAAGGCGTGGGGGACGGGCCGGACGTCGGCGGCGGCGTAACCGCCTGGACCTCGACCCCGGCCTCGTCGAAGTGCAGGAGGAGACCCGAGGCGAGGCCGGTGGCGGCCAGGCACTCGGCGAGGGTGTGGCGCGGCCGGCCCACCCCCGCGACCCGGATCACCAGGCCGCCGGCGGCCACCAGGTCGCGCGCCAGACACGGCGCCGCGCCGATCTCGCGGCCCGAGCAGGTGGCGACCCCCGCGTCGCGCAGGAGGAACGTCAGCCCATCGCGGTAGATGGTGGGCGACCAGCCACTGCCGAGGCGGCGGTAGAGATCATGGGCGACATCGACCACCTGGCGGATGGTGGTAGGGGAGAGGGTGTGGGTAACCATCGGGCTCCTCGCTCGCCGCAACCGGCGGCTTCGATGGTCGAATCCCAGCAACCGCCGTGCCACCCCCGACCCACCGACCGCGTGCAACGCGACCGTGATCTGCCAACGAGTTACAAAGGAGCCACCCGATCGGAGCCCGGTGGTGGCCTCCGCATTCCGGAGACCCCATCCGGATCCGGGGCGGGGCGCGCAGCGGACCGCGCCCATCCCTACGCCCCCTCGCCGAAGGTGAGGACGAACTCCCCCGCCTCGCCCACCTCCAGATCGAGGCGGCCGGGGAGCGGCCCGCTGCTCATCCGCTGGAGGAGCTCCGTGGAGATCTGCGGCAGCAGGGTCCCCTGGAGGATGTGGTCGATGTTGCGCGCGCCGCTCTCTACCTCGGTGCAGCGCGCGGCGATCTGCGCCACCACCGCGTCCGAGTAGTGGAAGGCGATGCGGTGGCTCTCATACAGCCGGCGCACCACCTTCTTCATCTTCAGCCGCGCGATGTCGCCGAGGACGTCGGGACCCAGGGGATAGAACGGGACGATCTCCATCCGCCCGAGGAGCGCCGGCTTGAAGTGGGCGGAGAGGATCGGGCGGATGGCGCTCGCCAGCTCGTCGGCGCTGGGCCGCTCGCCGCCCTCGCACAGGGCCATGATCTCGTCCGTGGCGAGGTTGGAGGTGAGGAAGATGCAGGTGTTCTTGAAATCGATCTGGCGCCCCTCCCCATCGCTGAGCACCCCCTTGTCGAAGACCTGATAGAAGAGGTTCAACACCTCCGGGTCCGCCTTCTCCACCTCGTCCAGGAGGACCACCGAGTAGGGACGCTGGCGCACCGCCTCGGTGAGCACCCCGCCCTCGCCGTAGCCGACGTAGCCCGGAGGCGAGCCGATCAGCTTGCTCACCGTGTGCTTCTCCTGAAACTCGCTCATGGCGATGGTGGTCATGAACTGCTCGCCGCCGAAGAGCAGATCCGCCACCCCGGTGGCGCACTCGGTCTTACCCACCCCCGAGGTCCCGACAAAGAGGAAGATGCCCATCGGCTTGCTGGGGTCCTGCACCCCCGCCTTGGCCGCCTTGATCCCCTGCGCCACCGCCGCCACCGCCTGGTCCTGCCCCTTGATGCGCTCCTTCAGGCGCCGGTCGAAGTCGAGGACCGCCGTCGCCTCATCCTTCACCATGTTGCCCACCGGCACCCCGGTCCAGTCGGCGACCACCTGGGCGACGGTCTCGCCGGTCACCTCCGTGGGGATCAACGGCGCCTCGCCCTGAATCTCCTTGAGCGCCGCCACGGCCGCCTCCAGCTCGGCGCGCAGCTCTTCCAGGGACATGGCAACGTCCTCGGCCTTGGCCTTGGCCTCCGTCTCCGTCTCGGCCTCGGCCGCTTCCCCGCTCTCGGCGTCCGCGTCGGCCGCCGGCGGCGGCGTCTCCCCGGCTTCCGCCAGGCTCACCCGCTTGCGTAGGTCGAGCAGCTTGGCGACCGCCTCTCTCTCCGCGAGCCACCGCTCACGCAAGGTGTCGTACCGCTCCCGCGCCTCGGTGAGCAGACCGTCCAGCTCGTCCAGCCGCTCCCGGTCGACCTCAAAGCCGCGCTCGGCGTCACGCTGCAAGGCAGCCTGCTCGCGCTCCAGGGTCTCGACCCGCCGCTCCAGGTCCTCCAGGCTGCCGGGCTTGGCGCTGATGGCGATCTTCACCCGCGCCGCCGCCGTGTCCAGCAGGTCGACCCCCTTGTCCGGGTGCTGGCGGCCGCTGATGTAGCGACTGCCGAGGGAGGCACAGGCGGCCACCGCCGAGTCGGCGATGTGCACCCCGTGGGCCTGCTCGTAGCGCTCGCGCAGGCCGCGCAACATCCCGGTCGCCCCGTCCGCGTCCGGCTCTTCCACCTTCACCGGCTGGAAGCGCCGCGCCAGGGCGGGATCCTTCTCGAAGTATTTCTTGTACTCCGACCAGGTGGTGGCGGCGACGGTCCTGAGCTCGCCGCGCGCCAGGGCCGGTTTGAGCAGGTTAGCGGCATCGCCGCCGCCCGCCGCGCCGCCGGCACCGATCAAGGTGTGGGCCTCGTCGATAAACAGGACGATCGGCTTGGGCGACGCCTTCACCTCGTCGATCACCCCCTTGAGGCGGTTCTCGAACTCCCCCTTCACCGAGGCGCCCGCCTGCAACAGCCCCATGTCGAGGCCGAGGAGGTCGACGCCCAGCAAGATCTCCGGCACGTCGTCGTGGACGATGCGCAGGGCGAGCCCCTCCACCAGGGCGGTCTTCCCCACCCCCGCCTCGCCGACGACGATCGGGTTGTTCTTCCGCCGCCGGCCGAGGATGTCGACCATCTGGCGGATCTCCCGGTCGCGACCGAAGATCGGGTCGATGCGGCCGGCGCGTGCCTCGGCGGTAAAATCCACGGTGAAGCGGCCCAGGGCCGACTCGCCGCGCGGCCCCGCCTCGGGGGCGGTCGCCCCGCTGGTGGCCGCGGCCACGTCCTCGGCCGAACCGGAGACGATGGTGAGGAGCTGGCGCCGCAGCTCGTCCGGACCGACCTTCTCCAGGAGCTCCAGGTAGGGACCGCTGCCGAACCGCTGCGGGTGGGAGCAGAGGCAAGAGAAGAGGACCCCCGAGCGCACGTGGGGCAGGGCGAGCTCCACCGAGGCCAGCAGCCACCCCTCCTGGATCCACTCCATGAGGGTGGGCGAGAAGACCGGCCGGCCGGTGTTGCCCCCCTTGAGTGACTCCACCGTCTCCTCCACGGCGCGCAGAAAGGCGACCGCGTCGACCCCGAAATGGGAGAGGATCTGCACCACGTCGCCGTCGGCGTCGTCGCACATCTTCAGGAGGAGGTGCTCCACGGTCACCTCGTAGTGGCCGCGGGCCACGCACACCCCGGCGGCCCCCTCCATCGCCTGAGTCATACGCGGGTTGAGGCGCTGCAAGAGCGGCTTGAGCTCAACACTGATCATGGTACGGCCCTCCTTTTTTCGCTGCGCGAAAAAAGATGTCTGCGGCACCAGCGCCGCGGGGAGTAGGTGTATTGGGTGACTCTGGCAATTCCAACTTCTTTTTTCGTGCAGCGAAAGGAGCTCATCCCCCGTACCCTCCGACACACACCACGCCATCCTCCATAGGCCGCCCGAGCCAGGTGGTCCAGCCGAGGCGGGGGGCGGGGTCGGTGGCGCCGAGGCGGAGCTCGGGGAGCTCGTCACGGTGTAGGCGCAGCTCGATCTCAAAGGCGAGGGGGTCGGTGAGGAAGAGGTGGATGAGAGCGAGGCAGGCGGCGAGCCGCTCGCCGCCGGGTAGCAACGCCTCGAAGTCTGCGTACCCCACCGGGCCGACCACCACCAGAAACATGCCCCCACGGTCCGGGACGCGGCTGCCGGCCACCGCCTCGCCGAGACGCGCGGTGCCCCTGCCCAGGCGACACTGCTGCGGTGGGGGGATCGACACCCAGCGCAGGCAGCACTCCTCAACCCGGACTGCCAGGCCGCCGAGCTCGTCGCTGAGGAGGTGGGCGAGGTCGGTCGCCGAGTGCGGGTGGCGGCCGATGAGGCCGGCGAAGTGGAGGAGGTGGATCGGCGCCACCCCCGCCGCCGCGCCGCTGCCAGGGGTGGCGAGCCCCACGAGGCCGAGCAACAGCCGGGAGAGCCGGTCACCGCCGCCGGGACGAAACTGGAGCGGGTAGCGCGGCTTGAGCCACGCCCGGTAGAGGAGGGAGAGGAGGCGATGGTGGAAGATGTCGAGGAAGTCACGCCGCCGGCCGCTCTCGTCGTCCCACAAGATCACCTCAGTGAAGTAGGCCGGGAGCGGCGAGTCGGCGCCGTAGAGGCCGAAGAAGGCGGTGGTGAGCTCGGTGCGCCGCCGGCCACCCCTCTTCACCTCGCGGATCGCCACCAGGTCGCTGGCGGGAAAGTCGAAGCCTGCGTGGGGGCGCAGGCGGAGGGTCTCGTCGCGCGCAGGTCCCGCGGTGCCGATCCGGGCGCCGCCCGCGTGTGCCGCCTCCAAGAGGCGCACCGCCTCGAAGAAGGAGAAGCGATGCGCAACCTCCTCCAGGCGGCGGATCACAGGAGGGTCTGCTGTCCCAGGCGAGCCGGCCACTGGTAGATCTCCCCGTGTCGCGCGCCGCGGACGGTGAGGCGCGTGAAGGCGTTGAGGGTGGAGAGGAGGGCGAAGAGCTCGGAGAGGAGGCGGCCGAAGAGGGCGACGTCACCGTCGCCGGCGAACCCATCCTCGTCGAGGGTCACCTCCACCTCGCTGCCGCGCACCACCACCCCCTTGAAGAGGTGGTCGGCCGAGCTGGAACGCACCTCGCGGATCGACTCCAGGCGCAGGCGGTGGGCGGCGGCCGCCTGGCGATCGACGCGTGCCTGGGCGTTGTACAGCTCCAGCACCCCGCGCAGGGCGTCGGCGCTCGCCATTGGCAGGTGGTTCAGGGTGAGGTGGGAGATGAGACGCCAGTGGAGCCCGTCGCCGAGGGGCGGCGGGACCGAGGGGGTGACGCGAGTGAGGTTGGCGAAGGTGGCGAACTCGGGTGAGGTGGCGGTGGGGACGTGGATCTCCCCCACCCCGAGACGGCTGGGCAGCCGCCGGTTGGTGCAGGTGAGCTCCACCGCCACCGTCTCCGCCGGCGCCATCCCACCGGGGGTTACCAACGACAGGTAGGTCTCGGCGCCGCGGCTCGCCACCGACTCCACCAGGTGCAGGTCGTAGTAGGCGGCCTCGCCGTCCGCCGCGGCCATCCGCCGGGAGAATGAGTAGAAGGGCTCGTACACCCGCTCCCGCCCGCTCCCCTGCTCCCACCCCACCACCCGGTCCACCGAGTAGACCTCGTAGTGGCGTGGGTCATCCCCCTCGGGGCGGACGCGGTAGCTGGCGCGCTCCTGGTCGATGCGGATCGGGTCGGCGCGGTGGGCGAAGAGGTTCGCCACCGGGGTACAGAAGAGGCGCAGGTTGTCCGCATCCACCCGCACCGCCTCCTCGGCGCCACGGCGGAAGGGGATCTCCACCACCCACTCCTCCGCCTCCCCGAGCCTCTCCGTGGCCAAACCAGTGAGCTCCACCGCGAGGAACTTCGCCGGCAGGGCGAAGTACTCCTGCAGCAGCCGAAAGCCGGGGAAGGCGTTGGAGGGATAGGGAAAGAGGGGCTCTTCCTCGGCGAAGCCCGCCGCCACGATGGTGGTGGCGTCGAGCTCCCGGCGCGTCGTGGCACGGCCGCCAGTGCGCGCCTCCATCGCCACCCCGGTGGCGCGGCGGGTGAGGAGGTCGTAGAGGGCGTACACCTCCGCCGGCTCGCCGTGGAGAAAGAGGTGCAGCCGGTCGAGACCGAGGGCCGCCAGGGCGGCCCCATCCAGGGGACGGATGCGCAGGGTAAGGCGGGGGGCGGCGCCGGCCGGCTCGTCGACGCGCGCCTCGGCGAGCTCGATGGGCCACACCTCCACCTCGCGGGTGGTGCGAAAGTGGCACGGGGTCCCCTCCACCGGGATCGAGTCGATCTCGGTCCCCCGCTTCACCACCTCACCGCCGCGCAGGGCGCCCGGGCGCGGGGTCAACTGGAGGATCGAGAGGGCCGGAATCGGCCGCAGGTAGTGGGGCCAGAGGAGCCGGATGAGGGTGTGGGTGAGCTCCGGGAGATCGTCGTCGAGCCTCTGGCGGATCCGGCCGGTGAGGAAGGCAAACCCTTCAAGCAGCCGCTCCACGTCGGGGTCACTGCCGGCGCCGGAGAGCATGTGCGCCACCTCCGGATGGGCGGCGGCAAACTCCTCCCCCATGTCACGGAGAAAGGCGAGCTCCTCTTGGTAGTACTTATTGAACATTTTTTTCGTTTCACGAAAAAATAAGGGGACCTAACCCCGCACCCGCACATGGCCGTCGGCGCCGATCGTCGTCTCGAACCAGACCGACGCGTCTTCATCCGCGGTCACCAGTTCGGCGGTGATCTCGAAGCGGAGCTGCAAGAAGTCGTCCTCCGGGTTCGCCGGGGTCACCCGGACCTTGCGCAGGCGTGGCTCGTACCGCTCGACGGAGCGCCGGATCGCCCGCTGCATCTGCCCCACCGCCTCGGGGAAGTTGTGCACCATGTCGGTGAAGTCGGGGATGCCGTAGTCCGGCACCGTGAGACAGTTCCCCTGGCGGGTGTTGAGCATCCGCTGGAGGTGGGTGAGGACCGAGTCGGCGAGGGCCTCCGTGTCCTCCTCCACCCGCCGGGGGGCATCGGGACGCGGGTCGTCGATGCGGTCGAGGAGGCTTCGCTCCCGGGCCATGACAGAAAGGAGCGGCGCTCCGGGCGGCGCTCACGCGCCGCCCGGAGCGCCAGCCCCTAGCGGGGAGCCTCCCAGTCGTCCATGGCGGTGATGCCGCCGTCCTCGTAGGTCCAGGTGATCCGACGGTAGGTGAAGGAGACCTCCTCCATGTGACCGTACTGCTCCGTCGCCGCGTCGAGGGCGTTGGGCATGAAGGGGCGCATGGAGACGATAATCGCGTCCTCCAGGATGGTGGTGAAGTAGTGCTCCTCCTGGCCGGTGGGGGCGATGCGGTACCACTTGAGGGTCACGTTCTGCATGTGCTCGCCGGTGCACAGGGCCTGGTAGAGGAGCGGGCTCGACTTGTCGTAGAACTTCACCACCGAGAGCGGCTCGTGGCGCCGCTTGCCGCTGGACAGCCCGGTCTGCGGGTCACGCGGGATGACCACCTCGTGGTTGAAGGCCTCGACGAGGATCGACCCCTCGCGTCCGGCCATGGTGACGGAACCTTCGATCTCACCCTGGTTCTCGCCGGTGAGGGTCATGTGTGCTGGCATTGGCATGGTGTGTCCTCCTCATGAAGGGCCGCCTACGGGGCGGCGGTTGACGTTCTACCCTCGCTATAGCATCCACCGTGCCAGCGGGTGCCCCACTAGGGGTAAGCGTCCAAGTGTTTGTCGATAGTGCGCTCTTTCCGTGGGCAGCCCGAACGGGAGGAGGGAAGCGCCCTCCCTTCCTCCGGCTTTCGGAAGCGCGGCCGTCCGGCTTCCGGAGCTACTGCTTGTCGAGCTTGCCGACCAAAGAGAGGGTGAAGAAGGCACCCATGTACTTGAAGTGGGGGCGCACCTGGAGGTCGACCTTGTACCAGCCCGGATCCCCCTCCACGTCGGAGACGGTGATCTGCGCCTGGCGCAGGGGGCGCCGGCCGCGCACCCCCGGATCGACCACATCTTGGTCGGAGACGTACTGACGGATCCAGTTATTGAGCTCGCGCTCCAGGTCGACCCGCTCCTTCCACGAGCCGAGCTGCTCCCGCTGGAGCACTTTGATGTAGTGGGCGAGCCGGTTGATGATCATCGTGTACGGGAGCTGGGTGCCGAGCTTGTAGTTCGCCTCCGCCTCCTTGCCCTCCTTGCTGGTGCCGAAGTACTTCGGCTTCTGGCAGGAGTTGGCGGAGAAGAAGCAGGCGTTGTCGCTCCCCTTGCGCATCGCCAGGGCGATGAACCCCTCCTCGGCGAGCTCGAACTCACGCCGCTCGGAGATCAGGACCTCGGTGGGGATCTTCGTCTGGATCTCGCCCATTGCCTCGAACTGGTGCAGGGGCAGGTCGTCCACCGTGCCGCCGGACTGGGGGCCGATGATGTTCGGGCACCAGCGGAACTTGGCGAAGCTGTCGGAGAGCCGGGTGGCGAAGGCGAAAGAGGCGTTGCCCCACAGGTAGCTGTGGTGGTCGCCGGTGACCTGCTCGTTGTAGTTGAACGCCTTGACCGGGTTGTTCTCCTCGTCGTACGGCAACCGGAGGAGGAAGCGCGGCAGGGTGAGGGCCATGTAGCGCGAATCCTCCGACTCACGAAAGGAGTTCCACTTCGCGTACTGCGGCCCCTCGAAGATGGAGTGCAGGTCTTTCAGATTCGGCAGCTTGAGGAAGTCGTCCTCACCGAAGAACTTCGGACCGGCGGAGGCGATGCACGGGGCGTGCGCCATCGCGCCGACGCTGGACATCGACTGCATGAGGGCGATATCCGGGGCGCTCGGAGAGAGCTCGTAGTTGGCGACCATCGCCCCCACGGGCTCGCCGCCGAACTGACCGTACTCGGCGGTGTAGACCTGCTTGTAGAGGCCCGATTTGGTGATGTCCGGGGCGTCCTCGAAGTCCTCCAAGAGCTCCTCCTTGGAGACAGAGAGGAGCTCCATCTTGATGTTCTCGCGGAAGTTGGTGCGGTCGATGGCGAACTTCAGGCCACGCCACGCACTCTCCAGCCGCTGCACGTCCGGGTGGTGGAGGATCGCATCCACCTGGGAGGAGAGCTGCTGATCGATCTCCGCGATCATCTCGTTCACCAGCTTATGGTGAACCTTCTCCCCCGCATGCGCCGGGGTGACGAGCTCGGCGATGAACCGGCTCACCCCCTGCTTGGCCACCGTGTACCCCTCATCCGTCGGGGCGATCTTGGTCTCCTGAAGGATCTGGTCGAGGAGGTTGCCCTCCGCCGCGGTGGTCTCTGCCGCCGCCTCTGCCTGGGTCTGCTGCTCTTCCGCCATCGTCTCTCTCCTCGTGAGTCATCGTGGGTCGTCGTGGTGCGGCGCCTCCGCCGCTGGCCGGGGGAGGGGGTCAGATCACCCCTCGCCCTCGCCGCCGATCCCAAGCTCCTTGATGAGCTGGGCGCGCTGCCCCTCATCCTCGAGCATCGCCTGGATCTTCTTGCGGAAGGCGGGGAGGTTGCCGAGCGGCCCCTTGAGGGCGGTGAGGGCGTCGCGCAGCTCCAGGAGCTTGTTGAGCTCCGGCACCTGCTTGACGATCGACTCGGGCTCGAAGTCCTTCAGGGTGTCGAACTTCAGGCTCACCGACATCTGCGCCCCCTCCTCACCGGAGAGGCGGTCGTCGACGTTGGCGTCCAGCGCCAGATTCTGGCTGCGCATGACTTCGTCGAAGTTGTCCTTGTCGACCTTGATCGCCTTGCGCTCCTCCAGGGGGGTGGAATCGGCGCGCAGGGTGTAGTCACCGATCATCATGAACTTGAGGGGCAGCTCCACCTCCTCCTGGGCGCCACCGGTGGCCGGCCTGTAGGTGATGTTCACCCGCTCCTTCGGTGCGACGGAACCTTCCTTTGCCATGGTGCTCTCCTCTCGCTCTCGGCGTGGTTGGGATTGGGTTGATAGCAGCAAGCTACGACAAGCGTAGCGTGGTCGCGAAACCAGGAAGCCCGCGGCGGCATGACCTACCACGACGCGAATCTACACTCATCTTTGTTCTCTCATCGACTCACCTACCTCGCACCCTCCCGCCCTCCAGGTCAAGAGCGGCGACGACATCAAGACGACAGAGGCGCGCCTGGAGGATCTCAAGCCGCTGCACCTCCTCCGGGGTGGGCCGCCGCTTCTCCGCCCCCTTGCGCGCCTCCACCAGGGTGGCGAGGACGGCGCGCGCCAACTCCGGGGCCCACGCCGCCAGGTCGCGCGCCTGCACCTCCTCGTCCAGCGCCTCCAGGAGCGGGATGGCAAGATCGGTGCGACCAGCAGCATTACACAGGCGAGCGGTGGCGAGGCGCCAGTGGAAGCGGTCGTGGTCGCTGGCGGCGGCGCGCTCGCCGTCTTGCAAGAGCGCGAGGCCTCCCTTCAGGTCGCCGCCCGCCGCCGTCGCCCGCGCCTCCTGCTCCGCCTCCTCCCAAGGCGACGCATCCCCCCCTCCTTCGCCGCCACCGGCGGCCGGGCCACCGGCGGCGAGGACCTCGGTGTCGATCCACATGCGGGTCTCGCCGTCGGCAAACGGTGTCCCGTCGGCGAAGGTGAGGAGGTGGAAGCCGGGGAGGCGGGTCAGCAGGATACGCACCCCTGCCACCACCGCCGCCGCCGCCGCCGCATAGCCGTCGCCGAGGCGGCGCAGCGCCTGGACCGCCCACCGCTGGGGGTCGAGCCACAGGGGCTCCACCGCCAGGCGCTGCTCGCACGCCGCCACCAGCCCTGGCCAGTCGCCCTGCTCCAAGAGTCCGGTGAGGGCCTGGCGCGTCGCCCCCTGGGGCGCCGGTACCCGCGTCTTTCCCGCCTCGTTGGGCGGCACCTGCGCCAGCCCCCCCCACGCCGCCAGGCGCGGCAGGAGGTGGGCGAGGGGGTCGGTGGCGTCCGCCGCCTTGAGCATCGGTGCGGCCGCCGCGAGGGCCTTGAGGACCTCCGCCGGGGTCGACATGGACGACGGCGCCGCGGCCGTGGCGGCAGATGACGCGGCCGCCGCCTTCGGCTTCTCCTTGCGCTTGGCGTCCGCCTCCAGGGAACGGACCATCCCCTCCAGGGCGCGGCGCGCCGGACCCAGGGCCGGGGCGTTGTCGCCGTAGAGATCGCCCGCCAGGCCATCGAGGCGGTGAAGCTGCTCCAGACAGGTCGCCGCCGCCTCCGCATCGCCGCCCAAAGCGGCCTTCCGCTCCAGGGCCGCCTCCAGACGCTCGGCGAGCCAGGTGAGGGCGTTCGCCCGGCCACGCGGCCGCCGGGGGAAGAGGGCGTCGCCGAAGGTGTCGTGGAGGTCGGCGAGCACGGTGAGGCCGGCGGCGAGCCCCGCGTACCCCTCCAGCTCGAAGAGGCCGCTGGTGAGGTAGGTGGCGGCGGCCACGTCCTTCGACCGGGACTCCAGGATCCCGGTGGCGAGCTCCACCACCCGCGCCCAGTCCACAACCTCGCCGGTGAGGGAGCCGAGTTTGGCGATCTCGCCGCCGAGCTCCTCGAACTCCGGCTCATAGCGCACCTCCTCGCCGGTCGCCTCCCCCTCAAAGGGGGTGCGGCCGAGGGTGGCGGCCCGTTCCGCGAGGGCGCCCATCACGACCACCTCCAACGGCCAAGCTCCGCCACCGTGGCACGCGCCACCGCGTCCGCCACCGGAGCGCCCGCGCGGCCGGCGGCGGCGGCCACCGTGGCCGAGTCGGTGGTGTCCACCAGGCGGTCGTCCTCGCCCGCGTGGCCGAGGAGGTAGAGGAGGCCGCGCGGCGAAAGGGGCGGCGCGGCGAGCCACACACGGTCTCCGCCCCAGAAAGCGGCCAGCCCGCTCTCGCCGGACCGCAGCAGGTTCGCCAGGTGCAGCCAGGCGGCAACGCTCTCTTCAGCCGCCGGCGCGGGCAGGGCGAGCCACCAGCCGCCGCGTGGCCGCCGGGCCGCCTCCACCATGATCTGGAGGTAACCAACGGGATCGGCGCCATGTGGCGAGAGGTGGCCGAGGAGCTCGCCGACGGCCGCCCCGTCAGACACCGCCGCCCCGTCGCCCGGCGCGGCCACCGACTCCAGGGTGCGCACCCGCTCCATCCACGCACCACGGTCCCCCGCCACTTGCCCCGCCGCCACCACCTTCGCCGCCGCCGCCAGGTAGCCGCGGTAGCGGAGCGGCAAGAGCGCCGGGGGGCCGGCATCGCGCCCATCGACGAGCAGAAAACAGGCACACGGGTAGCGGCGGCCAGCGGCGTCCTGGCTCGGCGCCAGGTGACCGAGGCAGTAGCGCTGCCCCCGCTCCGCCGGCGGCAGGAGGAAGTGGCTGCCGGGCCAGCCGCCGTAGAGCCCCCTCCCCTCCCCCGCCGGGTCGCCGGCGAACCGCTCGTGGGCGCTCGCGAGCCCCTCTTGGATCCACCGGTCGAGCCCCTCCACCTCCGGATGGTGGGCGTTGACCCGCAGGAACTCGCGATCCAGCGGCAGCTTGCCGAAGCACCCCACCGCCGGCGCCACCGTGCGGCCGCGACCACGTAACCAGGCGCTCACGAGTCGAGCCTCCCCGGCGGCCGGAAGTCGGCGGCGCGCGGCGGCCGGAAGGGGTTGGCATAGGCGCTCGCCTTCACGTCGACGGAGACCCGCGTCTTGCGCGTCCCGCGGGCGCCGATCTTCCACCGGGCGATGAAGCGGGTACGGCTCTGGGGCTCGATCTTCGCCGCATCCAGCAGCCGGAAGAGGGCCCACGCCCCCTGGTAGCGCAGGGTACGCCGCGGCCCGCCGCCGATCGGCACCGCCTCGACCGCCGCCTTGCCCGAGCCGAAGGCGCCGGGCCACGCCAGGGGCACCCACTCCTCCGGGGTCATCCGATACCGCTCGCGGTGGTCGTCCACCACCAGGTCGATCTCCTCCAGCCCCGGGGTCGGGTGGATGCGGATCTGAAAGGTGGCCTTGGGCTCCTGGGCGCCGCGCGGGAAGAGGGCCTTGGTGACTCCCGCGGCCACCGCGATCGCCCTGCGTGCCTCCGGCCCGACCACCACCCCGGCGTCCATCCACACCCTTGGGGTCCAGCCGTCACGCCCCTTGCGCAGGAAGGGGGCGAGGCGCTTGTCGAAGTAGCGCCAGAAGGCACCCTGCCCCGGCTGAAGGTAGTCGGTCACCTCACCCAGGGGGGCCTCCTCGCGGCCGTCCGTGGCGAACGGGTAGCGGCCGGCGAGGCGCTCGCGGTACGGCCGCACCACCTCCTCGGCCCAGCCGCGCGCCAGGGCCGCCTGGGTCTCGGCGAGCACCCCGCGATAGGCGCGCGCCGCCACCTCGGTGAAGAAGGGGCGCACCGCGGCCCGCAGGTCGGGGCCGAAGCGGTCCGCCATCCGGGTCGAGAAGGTGATGAGGGCGCGTACCTCGTTGCCCGAGGCGTTGGTGAGCGCCCCGAGGGCGAAGGCGGCCACCGCCTGGTCCGGGTCGTCGGAGCTGCGCAGGGAGGCGAGGCGGTCGCGCAGGGAGGCGAGGCGGGCGCGGTACTCGTCGAGCGACAGGGAGGGGTCCTTCCTGTCCCCCTGGATCAGCAGGGTGCGCACCGGCGCGAAGGTGTCGCTCACCGCCGCCATGGGGCCTCGCGACCCCTCACGTTCGCTCATCTTCTTCGCCTTCTCCCGCGCGAGGTCCTGGCCGGTGGCGCCGATCCCGAGCTTGCGCCCCACCGCCCCGGTCACCCTTGAGAGGGTAGAGCGGCTCACCTTGGCGCCCGTGGCCTCTTCGAAGTCGGTGTTCTCCGCCACCGTCTTGAAGAGGGCGGGGAGCGGTGAGTCGGGGCCGGCGAGGAGGTCGAGCTTGCCCACCGCGTCCTCGGTGTCGCGGAAGGAGACCACGGAGAGGGAGGTGAGGAAGGTGGTCCACGCCGCCTGGTAGTCGCGGGCGTAGAGCCGCTCCATGGTGGCGCGCAGGGCCTTGGCGTCCGCCTTCTGCTCCGCCTCCCCCGACGCCAGGACCCAGGCGTCCGCCACCGACCCCTGGGCGAGCGCCTCCATCCGCTTCGCTACCCGCTCCTTGTACCCCTGGCGGGTGAACATCCCCGGGACCTCCTTCGGATCAACGAGGAGGGCCTCACGCCGCCAGCGGGTGGCGGTAGTGAGGGTGACCGGGGGGAGCTGGTGGAGGAGCTCGCCGCGGAGGATGGCGTAGAGGCGCTCGCCCGCCGGGATGGCGTTCAGCGCCGCGCGCGCCGCGGTGATCACCGCGGCCTCCGGCGCCACCACCGGGCAGTCGTCACGCCCCACCTGGGCGAGGTACGCATCGAAGGTGCGGCCGGCGATGGCGTCGAGCTCCTCTGCCGAGACCTGGTCGTCGGGCAGGGGCCGGGAGAGCGCCCAGCGCGGCTCCAGGGTCTTGCGCAGGAGGTCGGCGTCGGCATGGTGGCGCTCGCCCACCATCAGATACGCCTTCAAGAGCGGGTAGGCGGACTCACCGTCGCCGCGCGCCACCGCCGAGCTCAGGTCGTCGCCGAGGCGCGCCACCGCCGGCGCCAGGAAGCTCTCGCGCAGGTGGGCGAGGTAGAGACTACGCAGGCGCGCCGCCACCAGGTCGCCGCTATAGAGGCCGCCGCGCAGGGCCAGGGGCGGCCCCTCCGCCTCGTAACGGTCGAGGCGTTCGGCGAGGGTGGTGAGGCGATCCAGGGCCACCCACCGATCGGGGCTCGTGGGCGGCGCCTGACCGACCCGCGCGACCGCCCGGTCCACCTGGCGCAACAGGGTCCGGTTCGCCGCCCAAGAAAACGTGATCGCCGCGCCGCCGCCGACAAACAGGAGGAGCGCCAGGGCGAGGCTGCCCGCGCGCAGCCACGAGGCGCGCTTGCCGGCGCTGCGCGTCGGGCCGGCGACGTCGCGGTCGGGGAAGACCACGGTGGTGAAGAGGTCACGCAGGAAGTAGCTCTTCTTCTCCCGCTCCTGGGCCACCACATCGCCGACACCGCTGATCTGGAATGCCTCACCCATGGAGGCGATGAGGCGGTCGATGGGCGACCCCTCCTGGGTGCCGCTGGTGAGGTAGAAGCCGCGGAAGAGCGGGTTCTCCTGGTACGGGTTGGCGGCGAAGAGGGCCTCCATGAAGGCGCGCAGGGTGGGCGCCGAGGCGGCGACCTGCTCCGGGAAGGCGTAGACGAGGAGCTGCTCGCGTGGCACGTGCACCTCACCGAGGCGCGCCAGGCGGCGGCGGCCGAGGCGACGGACGAGCTCGCGGAAGCGCTCCGCCAGGGTCTCGCCGGAGACCGAGTCTCCCGCGAGGGGCAGGGTCACCCCCCACACCTGGCCGCGACGCTGGGGATCGAGGTCGCCGAAGGACTCGACAAAGCCGGGGATCAGGTCGCACTTGGTGAACAGGACGTAGACCGGGAACTGGACCCCGAGGTGGTTGATCAGCTCGTCGATGCGCTCGCGGATCCGCTTCGCGTGCGCCGCCACCTCGCCGTCGCTCCCCTCCAAGAGGTCGGCCACCGACACCCCGACCAACACGCCGTTGATCGGCTTCTTCGGCCGGTACCGCTTGAGCATGTCGAGGAAGGCGATCCACTCGTCGCGGTCCTCGTCGCTGGTGGTGTAGCGGCCGGCGGTGTCGAGCAGCACCGCCTGGTCGGTGAACCACCAGTCGCAGTTGCGCGTCCCGCCGACCCCCTGGACCCCGTGGCCGCCGCTGCCGGTGAACGGGAAGTTGAGCCCCGAGTGGAGGAGCGCCGTCGACTTCCCCGAGGCGGGGGGGCCGATGATCATGTACCACGGCAGGGCGTAGAGGGCGGAGCCGCGCCCGACACCGCGCCCCAGCTTCGACCCCTTCAGCGAGGTGACCGCCTCCTTGAGCTGCTGCTTGAGCGCCTGGATCTCCTCCTTGCGCTCCGGCCGGGCGTCGGCCGCCTGGTCGTCCGCCTGGGCCCACAGGGCCGACTCCAGCTTGGTGGCCCGCTTTGCCTCGACGATGCGGGTGACGATGTAGGCGATCGCCGCCCCCACGAAGACCACCGCGAAGCTGGCCAGGCGCACGGTCACCGACAGCTTCAACAGGCCGCCGCCGAACCAGACCAGGGCGAGCAGCGCCAGGACGCCGATCGCCGCCACCAGGCGGCGATCGCGCAGGAGGGTCAGGAGCAGCTTCACGACGCCACCTCCCCGGTCTCCGCCGCGGGCGGCGGCGGGAAGGCGAGGCGGCCGGCGTCGCGGTGGAGCCAGACGGCGTAGCCGGAGTAGAGCATCACCAGCAGGGCGCCGCTCACCGCCAGGGCGACCCACGGCGGCAGCGACCGCCGCACCTCTCCGCCGATCCCTCCGCCGGCGCCGGGGAGCGGCGGGGAGAGGGCGTCGTCACCCTTGTGCAGCCGGTCGAGGTCGGCGCGCAGTTCACCGGTGAGCCGCCTGAGCCCCTCCACCCCCTCCAGTCGATACTTCCCCTCGAAGCCGAGGGCGAGGCAGAGGTAGTAGACCTCCGCCGCCTCCGCGTGCTCCGCCAACCCCTTGCCCATCTCCGCCAGCCGCTGAAAGAACCCCTCGCCGGCGAGGTGCTCACCGAAGAGGTCGAGCTGCAGGGTGCGCGCCGACCACTGCTCGCGCATCGGCAGGGTGGAGACGAGGATCGTCTCGTCGAGGAAGGCGCACAGGGCGTACTTCGCCGCCTCCACCTCTCTCTCCGGGGTCCCCGCCTCGCGGGCGTCGAGCTCCAGGCGATACAGCGCCCGATCGACCCGCCGGCGCACCTCCTCGCCGTCGCCGGGGTCACCGCCGGCGTGGATCTGCACCGCCAGACCGAGGAGGTCGGTGGCGAGGTCGGCGAGGCGGGGCTTGGAGGCATCCATGGGAGTCTGAGGTGTTCTGAAAAGAGTGGCGTCCCAGGCGGTGTCTAGTGCTATTTTCGCCGCGTAAAAAAAGGTGTCCGCGGCGCACGCGCCGCGTGGGGGAAGAGGAGGTCACTCCTTGAGGGCGAGGAGCTCACACGCCAGATCCGGCGCGGCGATCGGCAGATACAGCGCGATGGCGCCGCTCCCGCGCACCCCGTCCCACGCCGAGGCGCCCGGCTCCAGGCGGAAATAGACGGTGCCGGTGCGCACCGGCAGGGCCGCGGGCGGGCGGGGCGCGTGGACCAGACGGATGCCGGGGAGGGCCGCGGCGATGAGGGCGTCGATCTGGTCCGGCGAGGCGACCTTGCCCTTGTGCTGGACCTCGGTGATCAGCTCGCTCTCCGCCACCTCCGCGCGCACCGCGAGGAAGAGATCCGCCTCGGCGAACAGCGCCGCGTCGTCGGCGCGCCCCTGGTACATGAACTCCCGTGCCCGGGTCAGGGCCACGTTCACCCAGCGGGTCGGGGTCACCGTCCCCATGAGGCGGCCGAGGAGCTTCTGCAGACCAGCGAAGGTCCCGCCAAGGTCGTCGTGCGCATAGGGCGGCACGTCGGCGGCGTTGACCTCGGTGGAGAAGGTGGCCAGCGACCCGGCCAGGCGCGCCACCGCCAGGTAGGCGGTGTGCGGGTGGTGCGCCGGGGTACGGACCAGGTCCGCCACCTCCGGCAGCGCCGTGTTCACCGTGTGCAGGAGCCAGTAGGTCGCGGTGTCGGCGGTGCCGAAGTCCACCAGGTCGCGGGAGCGGTGGCGGCGCTGCTCACCGAGCGCCTGCGCCTTGGCGGCGAGCTGCTCCAGCAGGGCGCGCAGGTGCGCCGTCACCGGGGCGGCCGCGGCGAGGTGCAGGGCCGGCGGGGCGTAGGTGGGGTCGAGGGTGAGGGTGCCGGCGGCGGAGCGAGCAAGGCGGGCGACCGGCACGGCGTCGAAGCCGTCGCGCTCCTCGCCCTCGAAGAGGATCGACCAGCGGGCGCGCGCCACCCCCACCTGGCGGGTCTCGCTGCCGCTGTTCACGTCCACCACCTCCACCCGCTCCTCCTCCCAGCGCACCGGCATCGCCGGCTCAGTGGTAGCGCTCAGGAGGTGGGCGCCGGCACGGCCCGCCTCGGCACGCGGCAGGGCGAGGTAGACGGTGAGGGTGGTGGCGGTGGGGGCGAAGAGGTCACCGACGCCGCGCCCCTCCGGGAGCGGCGCCTCACCCGGCAGGTCGAAGGCGAGGCCGCCGGGCAGCAGCCCCGCGCACCGCTCCAGACGGAAGACGCCGTTGGCCAACGCCTCCTCCGCCACCTCCACCCCGGTCAGCCCCCAGCCGTGGGGGACGAGGGCTGCCGCCAGGCGGCGGTGCGCCTCTTGGTGGGCGCGGTCCGCCTGCTGGAAGCAGTGCGGGGTGAGGAGCATCCCCTCCGCCCAGAGGACGGGCGCCACCTCCGCCATTACCTCTCCCCCTTCTTCTTGAACAGCGGACCCCCGAAGAGGCCGCTCTCCTCCGCGTCGAGCTCCACCTGGCTGTCACGCAACGACAGGCGGAAGCCCTGCTTGCGCTTCTCCGTGAGCGGCAGCAGGCGCCGCCACCGATCACCCTTCGGGGTCCGGAAGAGGGCGACCACGCCGAGGTAGCGCGAGTCGAGGTTACGCTTCACCTCCACGTCGCGCTCCTCGCCGGGGCGCAGGGTGAGCTCCTGGCGCTCCACCAGGTCGCCGGCGAGGGCGTCGCCCGGCGACTTCCACAGGGCGTGAAAGTCCGCCTGGTTGAAGCGATCGGGCCGCTTGAGCTGGTAGACGTAGACCACCACCGGCAGAGACGCCCCGGCGGAGTCCGGGTTGAGCTGTGCGTCACCACGCAGGTGCAGGCCGAGGACCGGTGGCTTGTGGCTACAGGCGACGAGGCCCACGAGGCCCACCGCCAGGATCAACCGTCGTAGCGCAACACCCTTCATGACTCTCTCCTCTCACCGCCCTCCTGAGCGGCGACTCGATGGCGAAGATGCCCCATTCACCCTGATTCGTCACCACCGCGCTGCTGCATCTCCAGCCAGCCGCGCGCCAGGACCGGCCGCAGGAGCCGATTGAAGGTCGCCTCGTCCATCTCCGCCAGGCGGGCGTACTTCTCTACATAGTGGCGCCACGCCGACTGCCTCCCCGGGATCGACTTCAACGGGATCGACAGGGGGCCCACCTTCACCTCCTTGCCCTGCACCTCCGCCTCCACCCGCCGCGGGTCGATCTCCTCCAGGGCCTCGCGCACACACCGCTTCAGGCCGTGGAGCAGACCGAGCTGGTGGCGCAGGCAGTCCTCGGTGGACTCGCGCACGGCCTCCTCCGCCTCCTCGTGGGTGGGGCAACTCTCCGGGTCCAGCAGGTAGGCGGCGACCGAGCCCTCCTCCTGACCTGTGGCGCGCAGCTTCACCCGGTTGGCGCCGAGGCCGTGGTAGCGGGTGGCGGAGGCGTCGTAGGCCACCTCGAACTCACGCCGCCCGGCCAGCAACGCGCCGAGACCATCGAGGAGCAGCGGCACCACCCGCGCCAGGCGCTCCCCCGCCGCCGCCTGCCAGGCCGGATCGTCGGGGAGATCGTCACGACCCAGCAGCGCCGCCAGGACACCACGCAGATCGCCGATCCCCTCGGGGACCACCTCCACCACCGCCTCTTCCACCACCGGCTCGGGCGGGGTGTGGGTGCGATCGGGAAAGACCTCGCGCAGGGCGGCGACGGTCGCCGCCCGCTCCTCCGGCAGGAGCGGCTCCAGCGCCTCGGCCACGGTGCGCGCCACCGCCGTCTTGCGTGCCTCGCCGTCGAGGGGGGCAAGCTCACCGAGGGCTGCGGCGATGTGCCGCACCCGCCGGCGCAAGATCGCCGCCGGGTCCTCCACCACCGGCGCCTCGGGGAGGGGCGGCAGCTCCACCTCGCCGGCCATGACGATCCGTGTCCCCCCCTCCTCCGGCTCCGACGCGGGGACCTCCCCCTCCACCGCCAGGCGCACAGTGTAGGTGGCGAGGCCGATCCGATCCCCCGGGACCACCACCTCCGCCTCCTGGGCGACGAGGGGGTGGCCATTGAGCGACGAGCCGTTGGTCGAGCCGAGGTCGGTGACCCAGTACTGGTTGCCGCGAAACTCGATGCGCGCGTGGTGGGTGGAGAGAGAGCGCGTCCGGTCCGCGATCACCAGATCATTGTCCGGACCGCGGCCGATGGAGACCTCATCCCCCTCCGCCTCAAAGCGAAACGGCGCCACCCCGGCAGCGGGTGGGGGGTCGATGATCAGAGAGATGGGCATGGGATCAGTAGAAAGTGGACAGTTAGGTAAGTAGATAGGAGGCGGGGGGTGGGGGCTCGGGGGTCGTCTAAGAGTTGTGTCTCTTCGAAGCACCTCCGCGCTTTTTTCCCTACGCGAAAAAAGATCTTCGCGGCGCGGGCGCCGCGGCGCGATCGAGCTCGCTGGAGCCTCTCTCCCCCTGCATGGTCACCGCCCTCAAGTCGGGTCGCATCGTCCCCCGGGTCGTGGAGGCGATCAAGGGGTACCCTGCCGCCCGTCACCGCCAGGGGGCCCGGGGAGACGAGCATCCAGGGCAGACCACCCCGACCTCGGCACCGCCCTCCCCGTCGCCACACCCGCGGCCCCCCGGTAGGAGGGGGTTGTACCCCCGACCCCGGCCCAGAGGGCCGGCCGGTGCCGCCGGCGCCGGATCGCGGGGACAACCCGCTCCCACCCGCCTCCTCCACAAGCTCCGCGCGCCGCAGAAGGGCGGGAGGCGCAGGGGGAGGGGCTCAACACGATACGCCTATCCCCTTAGCTCATGACCGGAGAAGGGCAATCGGAAGACAGCAAGGGCTCAGGGGGGAAGGGGATCCACCCATCAGGATCGAAGGAACCACCAGGTGGTCACG
>JAJRSX010000102.1 GCA_024278555.1 bacterium
ACAAGGATTGAGGGCAGCACTTGCGAGCGGCACGTGAATGGGCTCCGTCAAAGATGTCCTCGGTGCCACGGCCACGAAAGGTTATTATCACGGACCTCATTATAATGGGGTCCGTTATTACTCGTCAATCTGGAGACAGAAGATGGGCAGCGCAACCACCCAACGGGGCGACGTGAATGCACGCCAGAAGCGGTGAATCCTCTGCTCGCTGCTCTGCGCCTCCGCGCGAGCCCGACCCGCCGCGGGATCTTCAAGAGCACCGACTTCGTCGCCGACAGCTCGATCCCCGATCCCACGGCGCACCGCCTCCTCGCCGTATTCGGGAGGTGGGGCTGGTCACGGAGCTTTCGCCCGGCCGGGGCCGACGGGCGGCCGTGTTGTGCTTCCCGCGGTTGCTCAATATTGCGGAGGAGAGGGAGTTCTTGATGTTCATGGAAGGGCGACAAAACCATTTGTTGATCACGGACAACGGTTTCATGATCAACAACGAAAGTTGATGGAGTTGGGGGGCGATCGGTATGAGCCGCCGTTGCGGCGGCTCGTCCGCAACGGTTTGCAGCGCGGCCAACCAGCCTCCCCCTTCATTCCAAGGAGAGAGCCATGCCCTTTCGTTTCTGGCGCAGGATCCGGCTGGCGCCGGGGGTGACGTTGAATCTGTCGAGGTCCGGCGGGTCGCTCTCCTTCGGGCCGCGGGGGGCGAGGGTGACGGTGGGGCGGCGGGGGGTGCGGGCGACCGCTGGGGTGCCGGGGACGGGGCTCTTTTATACGACGACCGTCGGCCACGGCCGGGGCCGCGGCGGGGCTGGCGGCCGGCGGCGGGGGGCGACCGGGCCGGCGTCGGCGGCGCCGGTGGTGGCGCCGGAGGATCGGCTCTCCATGGGCTTCTTCCGGCGGCTGGTGACCCCGGCGGCGGAGGAGGCGCTGGTGGATGGGTGCCGGGAGCTGGCGGCCGGCCGTGAGGCGAGGGCGCTCGACTATCTGCGGCCCGCCCTCCATCTCCCCGATGGCGCCTGCCTTGCCGGCTTCCTGGCGTTGAAGCAGGGGCTGGCGGAGGAGTCGGCGGCCGCCTTCGAGCAGGCGGTGGCGGCGCCCCGCCGCCTGGGCTCGCTGCTCTCGAAGTACGGCGTCGCCGCCACCTTTACCCTGGCGATCACCGAGGAGGTGGCGGTCCACGTGGGGGCGGGGCTGCGCGGCTGCCTTCTGGGGATGGCGGAGGCGTATCAGCGGCTGGGCCGGTGGGAGGAGGCACGCGGCGCCCTGGAGCGTCTCCTGCGGCTGGAGCCGGACGCCGTGGTGGTGCGCCTCTCCTTGGCGGAGCTCCTCATGGAGGCGCATCCGGACGATCGGGCGACGCTACGCCGGATCGTGCGCCTCGCGGAGGGGGTCGAGAATGGGGACGAGGTCCACGCGGCGCTGCTGCTCTATCGCGGCCGGGCCCTGCACCGCCTCGGCCTCCTGGAGGCGGCGCGCACCACCCTGACGGCCGCCCTGCGGCGGCGGAAGGACCGCTCCCCGGAGCTCCTCCATGCCCTGCGTTACGAGCGCGCTCTGGTCTATGACACCCTCGGCCAGCACGCCCGCGCCCGCAGTGACTTCGAGCGCCTCTATGGTGAGGCCCCCGACTACGGGGACGTGGCGGCGCGGCTGGAGGGGCGGCCACGGGCGCACGCCAGCGGGTGAGGGATGGCGGTGGACCGATCGGGGCGCCCCGGCCGACACGGCTACCCGGGCGTGGAGCCACCGCGGCGGGGGGAGGGTGGTGCCGGAGGCCGGACTCGAACCGGCATGGGGTTGCCCCCGCTGGTCCCTGAAACCAGTGCGTCTACCAATTTCACCACTCCGGCGCGGCGCGGATTGTGGCGATGCGGTGGGGGGTAGTCAATCTGGTGGGAAGGCCCACCATCGTCGGGTGGAAAGCTCGCACAGAGTCACCGAGGGGTGGATGGCCGGGGGGGCAGGCGTCACCGGTGGGGACCACCGGCGCGCACCGGCCCGGAAGGCGATTTTTTGGCCACGGAATCCACGGTAGGGCACGGAAGTGGATGTCTCCCGCTGCGCGCTCTCGCCCTTTCCGTGCCCTTCCGTGGATTCCGTGGCGAATCCCCTGCCGGGCGGCATGGGATCTGGGCTCAGGGACGGCGGCCTACTCGGCGTCGGGGGTGGTGGCGCCTGCCGGAGCAGGGGGTGCGGTTTCGCTCGACGGGACGCCGTTGTCCGTGTCGGCCGGGGCGTCAGGGGCGGGCTCGGCAATGGGCGGCTCTTCCGCCTGGGGCGCTTCGCAGGTGATGTCGGCGGCGGCCATGGCCGGCTGGCGGGCGGTGGCGAGGTGGTCGATGTGGACCGCCTCGCCCTGCTTGCAGAGGGTGGCGGCGCGCTTGCGCAGGAGGCGCTCGGCCTCGCCGTCGGCGGCGAAGTAGTTGATCCGCACCAGGACGTGGTACCGGCCGGGGGCGAGCTCGTCGACGGTGGCGGCAGTCTCACTCCCCTCCGGGGCGAGGTAGGGGTCGGGGAGGGTGGCGCAGGCGGCGAGGGCGCCGGCGGCGACGAGGAGGAGGGTGGTGAGGGTGCGCATGGCGGTCCGGCCCTTATCGGCGGTGCGGGCTTGGGGGTGATCCGGCCGCGGCGTCGATGTCGCGAAGGGTGACCACCGCGCCGGTCGCCGGATCCTCCCACCGGTAACGGTTGCCGTCCAGGGGGGTGAGGGCGGCCACCGGGACCTTGCCGGAGCCGTCGGGGAGGTCGATCACGTAGGTGGGGAGCGCCGGCCCGGGGAGCAGGTGGCGCAGGGGGGCGACAACGGCGAGCCCCTCGGCGATGGGCAGGCGGAAGCGCTGGTTCCCGGGGGCGCGGTCCGGGTGGTGGAGGTAGTAGGGGCGCACCCCGAGTGCATAGAGGCGGCGGAAGAGGGCGGCCAGGGCGTCGGTGTCGTCGTTCACCCGGCGCAGGAGGACGGTCTGGTTGAGGAGCGGCAGCCCCGCGTCGCGCAGGCGACCGATTGCCTCTTCCACCGCCGGGGTGAGCTCGCTGGCGTGGTTGGCGTGGAGGCAGAGCCACACCGGCAGGGGGCCGGTGAGGGCGGTGGTGAGGCCGGCGGTGACCCGTGCCGGGTGGTGGATGGGGGCGCGGGTGTGGATGCGCACGGTGTCGAGGTGGTCGATGGCGCCGAGGCGGGCGATGAGGGTGGCGAGGCGGTGGTCGGCGAGGGTGAGGGGGTCGCCGCCGGAGAGGATGACCTCGCGCACCGCCTCGGTCTGCTCGATCCACGCGATCGCCGCGTCGAGGTCGGTGGCGGTCGGTTCCCGCTCCCCGGGGGTGGCCTGGCGGAAGCAGAAGCGGCAGTAGAAGTGGCAGCGACCGGTGATGAGCAGAAGCGCCCGGTCCGGGTGTTTGCAGATCAGGAAGGGGAGGGGCGAGGCCCCCTGTTCGCCCACCGGGTCGGGGAGGTCGCCCGGGTCGGGGGTGAGCTCGTCTCCCTCCGGCCGGCCCATGCGCCACACCGGCCCCGCCTCCCCCTGGGCGGCGGCAAGCCGTAGGTAGGGGCGCGGCCAGCGCATTGGGAAGCGGCGGATCGCCCGCCGCCAGGCGGCCGCCGGATCGGGGTCGAGGCGGAGGGTGGCGGCCGCCTCCTCCACCCCGGCGAAGGCCGTCTCGACCGACGACGGAACCGATTTCCGGTTGTGTGTCTGCTGCAAAGGCCCTAAAAACACCGCGCACCGAGCTCGGGGGTCGACCCCCGGGAAAAATGGGAGACGGACCATGTACGGCACCACCGAGTTGCGCAAGGGGACGAAGGTTGAGATCGACGGCGAGCCATACATCGTGGTGGAGTCGCAATTCGTCAAGCCGGGGAAGGGCAATGCCTTTACCCGTTGCCGCCTGAAGAGCCTGGTCTCCGGCAACGTGATCGACCGGACCTGGAAGTCGGGGGAGCGGATCAAGAAGGCGTCGCTGGAGGAGATGCAGATGCAGTTCCTCTACGCCGACGGCGACCAGTACCACTTCATGAACACCGCCACCTACGACCAGGTCGCCATCCCCAAGGACAACCTCGGTGACGCCCATCTCTACCTCCTGGAGCAGATGGAGGTGGCGGTGCTGTTCCACAACGGCCAGCCCCTCTCCGTGGAGCTGCCCAACTTTGTGGTCCTGGAGATCACCCACGCCGACCCGGGGGTGAAGGGCAACACCGCCACCGGCTCCACCAAGCCGGCGACCCTGGAGACCGGCGCGGTGGTCCAGGTGCCGCTGTTCGTGGAGCAGGGGGAGAGGGTGAAGGTGGACACCCGCACCGGCGAGTACGTGGAGCGGGCGAAGTAGGGCCGAGGCGGTTGGGCCGGCGATGGCGGGTCTCGCCGAAGGCGTGGCAGCGGCGCGGGACCTCGCCGCCCGCCGGCCCTATCTGGAGGCGCGGGGGGCCGTCCTGGCCGAGCTGCGCGGCTTCTTCGCCGACGACGGCTTCCTGGAGGTGGAGACGCCGCGCCTGGTGGCGTGTCCGGGGCTGGAGCCGCACCTCGACGCCTTTGCGGTCGACGCCACGCCGCGCCGGTATCTGCCCACCTCCCCCGAGCTCCACCTGAAGCGGCTCGTCGCCGCCGGCTACGGGCGGATCTACGAGCTCGGCCGCTGCTTCCGCGCCGAGGAGGCGGGTCCCCTCCATCTCGCCGAGCCGACGCTGTTGGAGTGGTACCGCACCGGGGCCACCCTCGACGATCTGATGGCCGACTGCGAGGCGCTCCTACGGCGGGTGGCGGCTGCCGTGGGGCCGCCGGCCGGGGTGCAGCCGGCGCGGCC
>JAJRSX010000103.1 GCA_024278555.1 bacterium
CGTGCGCGTACATCAGGTTCTCGCCGTCGATCTCGCCGCTCCAGGCGGCGATGACCGTGCGGTTGCGCGAGAGCCCTTGAAGCAAGCGGAGCGGGTCCTGCTGAAGATCGGGGCTGAACAGGACCTCGGTGTTGTCGAGCAGCTGCACGTCGCCTGGATGTCGCTCGACGATCTCGCTCAGGATGCGGGGGACGCGCAGCGCGCGCTGCTTCGACGTCAGCTCGAGGAGCCTCTCGGAGAGCTCGAGGTTGACGTTGACGAGCGGCCAGCCGCGCTCCTCGGCGAGGTCACGCAGGGCGCTCGTCTTCCCCGTCCGCGGCGGCCCCACGACGAGGATGAGCCTGTGGTAGACGCCCGCGGCGTCGGGCACCCGTTCGGCGACTCGGTGGGACAAGGGGGCGGCCATCTACGCCCCCCCTCCCTGGTGCTCGGCGCGCTTCTGCGCCTCCATCCAGGCGTCGATGTCGTGGTGTTTGAACCGCCACTGCCCGCCCACCTTGAAGCCCGGCAGGTCGCCGCGCTGGACCATCATGTAGGCGGTCCTCTCGGCGATCTTCAGAAGCGCGGCGACCTCCTTGAGGGTCAGGACCTCGTCTTCCACGATCGACCTCCTCCATGTCACAGCGAAAAATCTGCAATACGTTGCCGTTTCTTGCCTGTTATTTCCTGACTGTCAACCTGTGCCTGTACGAGCCCGTCCCGAACAGGACAGAACAGTCTGCCACGCGGCCCGAAGTGGAGAGCCGGGCGACTGACCACGAAAAGCTTCGCGAGTTGATCCCAGGTAAGCCCCGTGAACCGGCGTAGCTCCATGAGGCGGGCGCCGCTCACGACGTTGTCTGCCGGCGGTGACAAGGCCATTTAGAACCGCTCACTCCTCCGTCCCCACCAGGTACGCCACCACCGCCGCCCACTCGCTGAAACGCCCGCTGCCGAAGTGGACATGCTCGCCGGGGAACTCGCCGGCGCCGTTTTTCTTGCGGTCGTCGATGAGGTAGTCGCCGCGGGCGAGCTCCTTGTGGTGGGTGAGGATGAGCCGCTTGTGGGCGACCTCGCCCAGGTGGGTCTGGACCCAGACCACCTTGTCCGCCCACGCCGACGGGTTCTTCCACGGCGCGGTGGAGAGGATGTAGGTGTCGAAGCGGGCCGCGAGCCGGTGGTACGCCTCCACCGCGCCGGGGACCGGGTCCATGAGGGCGAAGATCCCCGGCGCGTCGTCGAGGTGGCCGTCGTACGCCGCGCGCACCGGCGGGTCGAGGCGGGCGATCCCCGAGGGGAAGTCCACCAGGACGTTGTCCATGTCCACGTAGAGGATCTTCTTGGGCCACTGCGTCATGTGGAGTCTCCGGTTGACGAACTCGATTCTTCCTCCGGTCGAAGCGGGGGTGTCAACGTGCCATCTCCGCAGGGCGCCGGCGAGGGTGGCGAGGGAGTCGCTGTCGCCGGGGGTGTTGGCCCCTTCGAGGATGGCGGCGGCCGGGTCGTCGGGGTGGCGGGCGAAGAGGTAGCCGGCGGCGGCGATCGCCTCGTGGGCGGCCCAGCCGCGCAGGCGCTCCGGGGTGGTCTGCGGGCCGATGCCGGTGCGCGCCTCGTGGATCGCCTGCGCCATCATGGTCGCCGTGGGTTCGCTCTGCCGCCGGGCCGCCGCGACCATCGTGGCGAGGACCTCCTCCACCGGGGCGTGGTGGAGGATGCGGACCATCCCGGTGGCCATGGCCCCACAGGCAGCCAGCGCAATGGGGTCGCGGTGGGTGAGCTTCGAGTGGGCGACAGCCCACTGCTCCGCACGGTCGATATCGTCGGCAAACAGGAGGCCGAAGGGGTAGCAGCGCATGTCCGAGCCGCACCCGCCGGCGCTGGCGCCGCCCGCCTGGGACCACGCCACACCCCCCCCAGGGCGCGACACCCGGCGAGGCAGGCGTTACCCGGGGCGCGGTCGGCGAGGTCGGGCCGGTGCGACCATTCCACGAAGCCGCGGGCGATGCGGCCCATGGCCATCGCTCGTTCCCGGTTTCTCAGCGGTCCGCTTCGGTGTGCGGTTGTAACGTGCCTTCCACCGGGCATACCCCGAGCCGCCCGCCTCGTCGCGCCGGCTCTCGCCGGCCGCGACGATCACCTCAACCCCGGCTGCCCTACCCCTCGGCCGGCCGGGTGAAGGGGGCGATGGTGGGTTCGACCAGCCCCTTGAAGTCGGCGAAGTCCATCTTGAAGGCGACCTGGTGGGAGCCGGCGTTGAAGCAGATCTTGTCGTCCTCCGCCAGGGTGGGGGAGACGACCACCTGCATGGTGAAGAGGTTGCCGAAGGGGGGCATGGCGCCGAGCTCGCAGTCGGGGAAGCGGTCGCGGAACTCTTTCTCGTCCGCGAGCCGTACCGCCTTCGCGTCGAGGATGGTGGCGAGGGCGTCGAGGTCGACCCGCTCGGTGGCCGGCAGGACCGCCATCACCTCGCGGCCGTCGACGTCGACAATCACCGTCTTCGCCCACAGGTGGCCGGCGATGTGGGTGGCGGCGGCAAGCTCCTGGGCGGTGTAGGCGGGGGAGTGGTGGAGGGTGAGGTAGCGGATCTGCTTGTCGTCGAGGAAGGCCTTGAGCTTCTTGGAGAGGGGCATGGGACACCTCCTTGGGGTGGGGTACGGGATAACCCTAAAGATAGCGCACCCCCTGGTGTGCGGGCGGGCCGGACTGGCGGCCGATCGACTGTGGCCACCATTGGTCTCGGCGCCGCCGGCGTATTCGAGGGTGGGGGAAGAGCCGGCTCCCGCCGGCGATCCGCGCCCCGCGCGGCAGGCCCGTGGGGCCTGTGTCGCGAGCGGGGGGCTCGCGCCGTCCTCAGCCCGTGGGGCGCCCTGGCCCCTATGCCCCCTCCTCCGGGAGGACCTCGCGGAGCTGGTGGACGACCACCGTGTAGCGCAGGACGTCGGCCCCCTCCTCCAGGGCGGCGAGCCAGTCGCGGTAGGCGGTCACCGGCTCGGCGCGGTCGGTGAAGAAGCGCGCGAGCGCCGCACCCACCGACTCGCCGCGGCGGCGGCCGGCGAGGAGGTGGCGGGTGAGCTGGTAGCGGAGGGTGTCGACCTCCTCCAGGAGGTCCGCCCTCGCCCGGTCCTCCCAGTCGTCGCGCGGCGTCAGGCGGCCGAGACGGCCGGCAAGGGTGTCGAGGTCGAGGCGATCCGCCACCCCCTCCAAGGCCTCGCCGATGGCGCCGAAGGGGAGGTGGTGGGCGTGGTGGAGGTCGAGGACCTCGAGGATCCCGGCCAAGGCCGGCAGCCGCGCCGCGTGGCGCGCCAGGGTGGCCGGCACCCCCTCGTGGCGGAGCTCGACGATCCGCGCCTCGTACCGCCGCCCCGCCAGCCCCGCCTCGAAGGCGCGCACCTGCCGCCGTACCTCGCCGATGGCGGTGAGGGCAGGCCGCTCCTCGGGAGAGAGGTTGAGGAGCCGCCGGGTGAGCTCGGCCAGGAGCGCCTCCTGGCGCAGGTGGAGGTCGTACTGGACCTGCGCCTCGATCCGGTTGTCGAGGTTGGCGATCCAGGCGCGGGTGGCGTCGGCGCCGCAGATCGCCTCAGCAAAGAGGTAGGCGTGGGCGATCTCCCACGGCGAGCAGCCGGTCTCCCGCTCGGTCTCGAAGAAGAAGCAGACGCCGGCCTGGTTGACGATCCGGTTGGCGACCACGGTGGCGATGATCTCCCGCCGGAGGGGGTGGTCGGCGAAATGGCGGCGGAAGCGGCGCGCCACGCTCTCCGGGAAGTACCCCTCCAGGTAGGGCTCGATCCCCGGGGCATCCACCAGGGGCGAGTCGGTGAGGAGCGCCTCCAGGCGCATCTTCTCGTAGCCGAGCAGGACGCAGAGGGTGGGGCGCACCAGCCGCCCCTGCGCCGCCACCCGCTCGGCGAGCTCGTCGCCGGTGGGCACCGCCTCCTCCGCCGCCGGCAGGAACCCCTCCCTCACCCGCGCCTCGATGAGGCGGAGGAAGGGGGCCGGGTGGTCCTGGGAGCGGAGCTCGTCGAGGGAGACACACGCCGACTGGAGCTCGTTGTCGGCCAGGCAGAGGGCGGAGACCTCGTCGGTGGCCCGCTTCAGGAGCCGATCACGCGCCGCCCGCCCGGAGAGCTTGCCCGCCTCGACGAGGTGCTGGCACAGGAGCTTGAGGTTGACCTCGTGGTCCGACATATCCACCCCGGCGGAGTTGTCGAGGGCGTCGGTGTTGATCCGTCCGCCGGCGGCCGCGTACTCCAGCCTGCCGAGCTGGGTGGCGCCGAGGTTGCCCCCCTCGCCCACCACCCGGGCGCGCACCTCGCCGCCGTTCACCCGCACCCGGTCGTTCGCCTTGTCGCCCACGTCCACGTTCCGCTCGCTCGACGCCTTGAGGTAGGTGCCGATGCCGCCGTTGTAGAGCAGGTCGACCGGGGCGGTGAGGAGCAGGCGGATCAGCTCCTCGCCGGAGACCCGCTGCTTGGAGGTGGCGAGCCGTTTGCGCACCGCGGGGGCCAGGTCGATCCGCTTTGCCTCCCGCTCGAAGACGCCGCCGCCGGCGCTGATCTTGTTCGGGTCGTAGTCCGCCCAGGTGGAGCGGGGGCGGCGGAAGAGGCGCTGCCGCTCGGCAAAGCTGACCTTCGGATCGGGGTTGGGGTCGAGGAAGATGTGGCGGTGGTTGAAGGCGCCGATGAGCCGGATGTGGCGCGACCGGAGCATGCCGTTACCGAAGACGTCGCCGGCCATGTCGCCGACGCCGACGACGGTGAAGTCTTCCGTCTGGATGTCGACGTCGAGCTCGCGGAAGTGGCGGCGGATGCACGCCCAGGCGCCGCGGGCGGTGATCCCCTCGACCTTGTGGTCGTAGCCGGCCGCGCCCCCGGAGGCGAAGGCGTCGCCGAGCCAGAACCCCATCTCCTCGGCCACCTCGTTGGCGGCGTCGGAGAGGTGGGCGGTCCCCTTGTCCGCCGCCACCACCAGGTAGGGGTCGTCGCCGTCCTCGACCACCGTGTGGGCCGGGTGGACCACCTGGCCGCCGACCATGTTGTCGGTCACCGACAACAGCGCCCGGATAAAGGCCTGGTACTGGGCGTGGATGTGGGCGGCCCGCGCCTCCGGCTCGGTCGGCATCCGGCGGAGGCAGAAGCCACCCTTCGACCCCACCGGCACGATGACGCTGTTCTTCACCGTCTGCGCCTTCATCAGGCCGAGGATCTCGGTGCGGAAGTCGTCGGGGCGGTCCGAGTGGCTGAGGCCGCCGCGCACCACCGGCCCGCCGCGCAGGTGGCAGCCGTCGAGCTCGGCGCCGTGGACGTAGATCTCCCGCCACGGCCTGGGCTCGGGCATCCGCTCCACCCGGCTACAGTCGATCTTGATCGCCGCCACCTCCACCCCGGGCTGGAAGTAGTTGGTGCGCACCACCGCCGCCACCACGTTCGCCAGGCCGCGGAGGATCTCGTCGTCCGCCAGGTGGGTGACCGCGGCCAGCTCGCGGTTGAAGCGTCGCCGCGCCGCCGCCACCGCCGCTGGCCGCCCCGCCTCGGCGGCCGGGTCGAGGCGGGCGATGAACAGGGCGACCAGGGCCGCCACCGCCCGCGGGTAGGCGAGGAGGGTCCGCACCACCCCGCTCTCCATGAGCGTCGGGGTCACCTGCAGGAGGTAGCCGCGCAGGGTGCGCACCAGGCGGACCTCCGCCGGCGATAGCCCCGCCAGGAGGATCAGGGCGTTGGTCGGGTCATCCTGCATGTGGCCGGTGAGGGTCCAACCGAGGGCCGCGCACAGGTCGCCACAGCGGCCGCGCACCTGCTCGGCGTCGCCGCCCAGGTGGACCACGTGGACCGTGTAGGCGCCGCCGGCGAGCTGTGCCTGGGTCTCGTCCACCACCATCAGGCCGAAGTGGCGCAGGGTCGGGATGAGCGCCATCAGCGGCAGGGGCCGGTCGGCGAGGATGCGGAGCTGGAGGCCGCGGTCGTCTGTGTGGGTGCAGTACGGCACCACCCCCTCCGCCTCGCCGAGCTGCTCCAGGCGGGCGACGTCCTCCCCCGCCACCGCCGGTGGGGTCACCTCGCGGTAGAGGGCGGGGAAGCGCGGCCCGTACCGGTGCAACAAGACGAAGGCGGGGTGCTCGCCGTGGCGCTCGATCAGGTGGGTCAGGAGCCGGTCCTCCCAGGTGGTGAGGGCGGCGCGGATCGCCTCGCGCAAGGCCGGTGCCGACGGCGGCTTCACCCCGTCGGCCGCCGCCAAGTAAAAGACCACCACCGCCACCGCGTCGCCGAGGGTGACCGCCTGGTCGAGGACCGCGCCCCCGAAGGCGTCGCCCACCACCGTTGCCAGGGTACGCACCGCCTCTTCGCCGTAGCCCACCCGGGGCAGCCCCACGGTCACCGCCCAGTAGGCGCCGCCGCGCCCGTGGCGGTAGCCGACGGAGAGCCCCTCGTCGCCCTCGATGGAGAGGATCTCGTCGAAGCGCGCCACCAGCTCCGCCACCGGCGCGTAGAGGAGCTCCCGCTTCGGCAGGAGGTTGAAGAGGGTGGCCACCTCGCGCCGCTGGTAGTGGCCCCCCTGGCGTCCCCGCTTCTCCAGGAGCATCGCCAGCTTGTCCCGCAGGAGGGGCACGGTGCTGGAGGGGGTGAGCACCCCGCCGCGCGACAGGCGGCCGACCACGCAGTGGCGGCAGAGCGATCCGTCCGCCTCCACGGTCTCGAAGAGGAAGGTCTCCGCCGGCTCGGCGTGGTGGCGGATCCCCGCCCCGGCGGGGCTGAAGTCGACCTCCACCGCCCCCCCCTCGGCGGCCACCGACACTGCCAGCTCGTCGCGCAGGCCGGGGATCAGCCGGTCGAGGAGGCGGTGGTCGCGGCACATGCCGAGGGCCGCGCCGCGCACCGGTGCGAAGGGGGAGGAGGGGGCGGCAGCGCGGTACCGGTTGTAGCCGAGGAAGATCAGGTGGCCGTCGGCGAGCCAGCGGCAGAAGGCCGCCGCCTCATCGCCGCCCGGGCGCGCCTCCAGGCCGGCGGCGATGTGGCCGAGGCGGTCCTGGAAGCGGGGGAAGTCGGTGATCGACACCATCAGCCCGCGCAGGAGCCACGCCAGGGCGGTGCGCAGGCGCGCCAGACGGCGCGGGTCGACGATCTTCTCGATCTGCAGATAGATCAGGTGCTCGGCACCGTCGAGCCCCTCCAGGGTCGGGTGGAGGGAGAGGAAGATGCGGATCCCCTCATTACGCAGGAAGTTGCGCACCCCCTCGAAGATGAACGGCTAGTCCATGCAGCGGACCATCACCGTGGTGGTATCGACGGTGAGACAGAAGGGGCCGGTACACCGCTCCAGGTTACCCACCACCAGGTCCCACCCCGGCGGCAGGATGCGGGCGACCTCCGCCGCGGGCGCCTCGCGGGCCAGGTTGTCCGCCACCGTGCGGGTCACCACCACCCACTGCTCCACGGTGAGCTCGGCGGCGCTCGCCGACGCCGACGCCATCAACCGCTCCGCCACCGCTGCCAGGCGCGGCTGCTCCCGCTTCGGGAAGTGCTCCGTGAGCCAGGCGAGGACCTCCTCGACGGGGACGGTGGTGGCGGCGTGCGACGGTGCGGTGCGAGGGGCCATGGGCAGCTCCGAACAAAGGCGAGGTGGGCAGGGTGGGCACCCCCTATCTACGCGCAACCGGGCGGCGAGCAAAGGGAGGGGAACAAACCCCTCGTCGGCTCCCCCTCTACATCGCCACAGACCGCCGGTCGCTTTTCGCCCGGTCTCCTGCAACGTCGGCTCTGGTTTACCCCATCAGGGCGACACCGGTGGTTCCCCAGGCAGAGCGGTGGTGCCGGGGGCGTCGCGCCATTCACCCGCCGGGGGAAGCGCACATCACGGGTGTCGTGGGAGGATAAGCGGTACCCGTGTGGAGGCCTTGAAGGCGGGGCCTCCGCGCGAGATGCCCACCCGACGATGATTGCCCCGGGCGATCGCCTGGACGCGCGCCGCCTTGGCCCAACACACTCCCCCCATGGCTCCCCCCGCCCCCACCGCCGGCCGCCGGATCTTTGTCGGCGACGTCCAGGGGTGCCGCGACGAGTTGGTCGCCCTGTTGGAGCGGTGCCGGTTCCGCGAGGGGCGCGACCACCTCTGCCTGGTGGGCGATCTGGTGAACAAGGGGCCCGACTCCGACGGGGTGGTCGAGGTGGCGCGCAGGCTCGACGCCGTCGCCGTCCTCGGCAACCACGACCTCTGGTGGCTCGCCCACGGGAAGGGCAGGCCGAAGAACCGCGCCTGGCTCGCCGCCCGGCCCCTGATCCACCTGTGGGACGACATCTGCCTGGTCCACGCGGGGCTCGCCCCGGGGTGGGACGACGCCGCCGTCGAGGGGCTCGCCACCCGCCTCGCCGAGCCCATCGACCTGGCGGCGCCGCCGCCGGAGACCGACTGGCTGGTGACGGTGCGCTACTGCGACGCGGACGGCCGGCGGCCGGAGCGAGACTGGCCGCCGCCGCCCCCCCCCTTTGTCCCGTGGGACCACCTCTACCGCGGCAGGCGCACGGTGGTCTTCGGCCACTGGGCCAGGCGCGGCCTGGTGGTGGATAAACGGCTCCGCGGCCTGGATACCGGCTGCTGCTACGGCGGCCGCCTCACCGCCTGGATCGCCGAGGAGGACCGCCTCGTCCAGGTGGAGGCGGCGCGTGCCTACCGGCCGGTGGGGTGACCGGCCAGGGAGCGGATCCCGCGGCGACGCGCCTCAACCGAGGAAGCGGCGCCAGGTGACGAAGAGGGCGAAGGCGAGGCCGTAGAGGCAGGCAGCCACGATCCGCTTGGCGGTGAGCGCCGGCCCCTGAGGGCTGTCGGCGGCCTGTTTCATGAGATGGATCATGGCGATGTAGGCTCCGGGGGTTGTCCTCCCCCTTATCGGCGCCGCCCCCTTCCATGGAGACCCCCCGCCCCCTCGCCCGCCGCCTCGCGGCGATCCACCCCTTCCACGTGATGGCGCTGCTCGCCCGCGCCCGGGAGATGGAGCGTGGAGGCCGCGACATCGTCCACATGGAGATCGGCGAGCCCGACCTGGGGACGCCGGAGCCGGTGGTCGCCGCCGGCGTCGCGGCCCTGGCCCGCGGCGACCTCCACTACACCCCGGCCCTCGGCCTGCCCGCCCTGCGCGAGGCGATCGCCGGCCACTACGAGCGCCGCTACCGGGTGGCGGTGGCACCGACGCGCATCGTCGTCACCCCCGGCGCCTCGGGCGCCCTGCTCCTCGCCCTCGGTCTGCTCATCGACCCGGAGAGCCGGGTCCTGCTCGCCGACCCGGGCTACCCGTGCAACCGCCACTTCGTCACCTTCCTCGGCGGCCGGCCGGTCCCCCTTCCGGTGGGGGTGGAGAGCCGCTACCAGCCGACCGCCGCGGCGGTCGCGGCGGCGTGGCAACCCGGCACCGTGGCCGCTCTGCTGTGCTCACCGGCCAACCCCACCGGCACCCTGGTGGGGTCGGCGGCGCTGGCCGCGATCGTTGAAGTGGTGGAGGGGCGCGGCGGCCGGGTGGTGGCGGACGAGATCTACCACGGCCTCGTCTACACCGACCCGCCCCCCACGGCGCTGGCCTGCTCCCAGGGCTGCTTGGTGGTCAACTCCTTCTCCAAGTACTTCCACATGACCGGCTGGCGCCTCGGCTGGCTGGTGGTCCCGGCGGGGTACGAGGAGGCGGTGGACCGCCTGGCGCAGAACCTCTTCCTCGCCGCCCCGACGCCGGCGCAGCACGCCGCCCTGGCCTGCTTCACCGACGAGACCGAGGCGCTCCTCGCCGAGCACCGCGACGAGTACCACCGCCGCCGCGACCTCCTGGCCGCCGCCCTCATCGACCTCGGCTTCCGCATCCCGGTGGTGCCGGACGGCGCCTTCTACCTCTACGCCGACAGCTCCGCCCTGGCCGACGACAGCTTCGAGCTGGCCGAGCGGCTGCTCACCGAGGCCGGGGTGGCGGTGACCCCGGGCCTCGACTTCGGCGACCACCAAGCAAGCCGCCACCTCCGCTTCGCCTACACCACCCCGGTGGAACGGATCGAGGAGGGGATAGCGCGGCTGCGGCGCCTCTTCGGCTGACCACGAAAGAATTCAACCGGTTCCCTTTCGCGCTGCACCTCTTTCGCCTTTTCGTGTTCCAGCGGGGCGAGGGACGACGGAACCCCCGGGGCGATTTCCGCGGACCCTCTTCGTGGTTGGTCCGCCCATCCAGGCGACTCCCCCCCCGGGGCAGCCTCACGGCACCAACGGCGGCGCCAGCAGGCCGGTGGTCTCCTCCCAGCCCACCATCAGGTTGAGGTTCTGGACCGCCTGGCCGGCGGCCCCCTTCACCAGGTTGTCGATCGCCGAGAGCATCACCAAACGGTTCGTGCGTGGGTCGACCACGACCTGCAGGTGGACCTGGTTGGAGCCGCGCACCCGCCCGGTGTCGGGCGTCTGGCCGGCGGGGAGGAGGTGGACGAAGGGGGCGTCGAGGTAGCGGTTGAGGTAGAGCTCCCACGCCGCCTCCGGGTCGATCCGCTTCGCCAGGGCGGCGGAGGCGGTGACCGCGATGCCGCGGTTCATCGGCGCCAGGTGGGGGGTAAAGGAGAGGACGACCTGGCTACCGGCGATCTCAGCGCAGAGCTGCTCGATCTCCGGGGTGTGCTGGTGGCGCCCCACCTTGTACGCCTTGAGCGACTCGTTGGCGTGGACAAAGTGGGTGGTCTCCGAGGGGCGCACCCCGGCGCCGGAGACCCCGGAGCAGGCGTTCACCACCACCGTGGCCGGCTGGATCAGCCCCGCCTCGATCGCCGGGAGGAGCGCCAGGAGGGTGGCGGTGGGGTAGCAGCCCGGGTTGGCGAGGAGCCGCACCTCGGTGCCGATCTCGTCGCCGTTCCACTCGGGCAGCCCGTAGACCGCCTCGGCGAGGAGCTCCGGGTGGGCGTGGTCGCGGCCGTACCACTCGGGGTAGAGGGCGGCCTCCTTGAGGCGGTAGTCGGCGGAGAGGTCGATCACCCGCACCCCCGCCTCCAGCAGGGGCGGGACCGCGGCCATCGACTCCCCGTGGGGGAGGCAGAGAAAGGCGACCTCCACCCCCTCCGGCGGCTGTGCGTCGCGCTCCGCGAAGCGGAGCATCGGGTAGGCGCGCAGGAGCTCGGGAAAGACCACCCCCAACCACTGGCCCGCATGGGTACCCGAGGTGGCATGGACCACCTCGACCTCGGGGTGGCCGGAGAGGATGCGCAGGAGCTCGCGGCCGGTGTAGCCGGCGGCACCGTAGATGGCGATGGAGGTCATGGGCTCGCTGCGCTCGCGGGGGTGAGGGGTGGGGGGTGAGGGGATGGTTGGCCGCTACGCGGCCAGCGATCCTCTTTGTGGGGAGCCTCCCCCCCCTTTCTACTTTCTACTTTCTGCTTTCTACTCTTCCTCCATCGGCATCTTATCAGCCCGCAGGGCTGTCCTCCCCTACCTCCCTACCTCCCTAGTCCCTGCGAACCAAGCGAGCCATCCCCAAAGAAAAGCGGCCCCGCCCGGAAGGGGCGGGGCCGCTCGTTTCGATCGCCTGCGCCGGTGGCTCCCCACTCCTACCGCTTGGAGAATTGGAAGCGGGCGCGGGCACCCTTGAGGCCCGGCTTCTTCCGCTCCTTCTTCCGCGGGTCACGGGTGAGACAACCGGCCTTCTTCAGTGCCGCCCGGGTCTCATCGTCAAAGAGGACCATCGCCTTGGAGATACCGTGGCGTACCGCCGAGCACTGGGCCGACTCACCGCCGCCCTTGACCGTGGCGCGGATGTCGTAGGCGCCTGTCGCCTCGGTGAGCTCGAAGGGCTGGCGAAGGAAGAGGTGGTGGGCCTCACGGTGGAAGTAGTCGTCCGCGGGCTTGCCGTTGACGGTGATCTCACCGCTGCCGCGTCGCAACCAGACACGGGCGACGGCGGTCTTGCGCTTGCCGGTGGCGTAGGCGTCCCAGAGGGCCATGGTCAGCTCAGGGGAAGGGGCTCGGGCTTTTGCGCCGAGTGGGGGTGGTTGGAACGGGCGTAGACCTTCAGCTTGCGGAACATCTGCCGGCCAAGGCTGCCCTTCGGGAGCATGCCGCGCACGGCGCTCTCGAGGAGCCGCTCGGGGTGGTTGGCACGCATGCGGGCGGCGGAGGTCTCCTTCAGTCCACCGAACCAGCCGCTGTGGTGGTAGTAGACCTTCTGCTCCTCCTTGCGCCCGGTGAGGACCACCTTCTCCGCGTTGATCACGATGACGTGGTCCCCCATGTCCACGTGCGGGGTGTAGGTCGGCTTGTGCTTGCCACGCAGGACCGTGGCGATACGGGTGGCCAGGCGACCGAGGGTCAGGCCATCGGCGTCGACCACGTACCAGCTACGCTGGATGTCGCTAGGGCGGGGGGTAAAGGACTTCACCACGAGACTCCCGAATGACGTAAGGGGCGGGGACTGTAGGGAAGAGACCGGCGCAGGTCAAGGGCGCGCAGGCCTCCACCATCGTCGGTTGGATTCTCGCGCGACAGAGGCGGAGAACGGTGGGGAGGGGGAACAGCAGTAGGTAGTAGACAGTAGGTAGGGGGGAGGTGGGCTGGGGGGATGGCGTCAACGGTGGTGGCCCGGGGGATGGCGTGGGCCGGGAAGGCCATTTGAACCACGGAATCCACGGAAAGACACGGAAGGGAAGCGAGCCACGGGTAGAGGATCAGCGGAAATAGCCCCGAGCGTTCCGTCGTCCTTCACACCGCTGGAACACGAAACCACGAAAGGGGGAAAGCACGAAAAACAACCGATTGAATTC
>JAJRSX010000001.1 GCA_024278555.1 bacterium
TCCATCTCCGCCGCCACCACCGGCAGCGGCACCGGCCTCGATCCCCTGGTCCAGGCGATCAACGACGCATCCTCGACCACCGGCATCGTGGCCGAGCGGAGCGGCAACAACATCACCCTCACCAACTCCAATGGCGCGAACATCGCCATCCAGGACGTCCTCATCGCCGGCACCGGTACTCTCAAGTTCACCGGCGACAACTCCGGTGACTCGGGCCAGACCCTCGGTGGCGCGACCAGCACGGACAGCGCGGTGGTCGGGGGTACGGTCACCCTGGCATCGGAGAAATCCTTCTCGGTGAGCTCCACGGTGGCCGACTCCGCCGGATCCCTGGTGGCCGTCGGCGCCAACACTGCGAAGGGCTCCTCCCTGTCGAAGGTCTCGGACATCAACATCGGGACCCAGTCCGGGGCGAACGCGGCGCTCGATGTCATCGATGGGGCGCTCTCCTTCGTGAACTCGGTGCGAGGCGACCTCGGTGCGATCCAGAACCGGTTCACCTCGACGATCTCCAACCTGCAGAACGTCACCGAGAACGTCTCTGCAGCCCGCTCGCGTATCCAGGATGCGGACTTCGCCCAGGAGACATCGAACCTGACGAAGAACCAGATCCTCCAGCAGGCCGGCATCTCGGTCCTCGCCCAGGCGAACCAGTTGCCGTCGTCGGTCCTCTCCCTCCTCCAGTAGGCAGGGACCACAGCCCAGGGCCACCGGGGGGAGACCCCCGGTGGCCCGTAAGGGGTGAGCCATGGCTGACATCAGTAGCATCTCCCTCCCGCAGACCCCGCCCACCGCCGTCGCAAAGCCGGCGACAGGAGCGGAAGAGCAGGTCGGACTCAAAGTCAACGAGCTCGCAAGCATCATCGATGGCATGGGTGGCACAACGGTCGACCCCAATCGATCAGACCATCGCCCAGCGGTGACACCCCAAGCCCTCGATGCCGCGATCGCCCAGTTCAACCGCTCGGTAAACTTCCGCGTTGACCCGGGTAGCGGCCATCAGGTGGTCACCATTCGCGATCGTGCCACCGGTGAAACGATCCGCCAGATCCCATCAGACGCCTTTCTTGCCCTCGCCAAACGCATGGATGAGATGCGCGGCATCCTCTTCGAAAAGGTAGCCTGACCATGTCGTTTTCCGTCGGCGGGCTGGTCACCGGCCTCGACACCCAGAAGATCGTCGATGCCCTGGTACAGGCGGAGCGGATCCCCATCGACCGCCTCCAGGTCCGTGAGCAGGGGTTCACCGAACAGGTAACGGCGTTACAACAGCTCAACACCTTGGTCAAGGCGGTCCAAGACGCAGCGGACGCATTGAAGGACTCCACCGGCCCGCTCCTCGGACGCACCGCAACGGCCACCAACGCCGACGCGGTGGCGGTCTCGGTGACCGACACCACCCCCGCGGGGAGCTACTCGGTCGACGTCACCCAGCTCGCTCAAGCCCAGACACTGACCACCCCTGCCGGGCGGTTCGCCGATACCGACACCACCACCGTCGGCACCGGCACCCTCTCCATCCAGATCGGCAGCGCAACAGCGGTCGACATCACCATCGACTCGACCAACAACACCCTGGCCGGGGTGCGCGACGCGATCAACAAGGCCGATGCCGGGGTCACCGCGGCGATCGTCAACGACGGCGGTGCCAGCCCGTATCGCCTGGTGCTCACCGCGGACAAGACCGGTCTGAGCAACGCCGCCACCCTCTCGGTCACCGGCGACGGCGATGGGAACGACACCGATGACGCCGGCCTCTCGCAGCTCATCAACGCCAACCTCGACGAGACCCGGCCCCCGAAGGACGCGACGCTCACGGTGAGCGGCATCCCCATCACCAGCGCCACCAACAAGGTCACCGACGCCATCCCCGGTGCCACCATCGATCTCGTTGGGACCAGCGGCGCAACACCGACCACGGTGACCGTGAAGGAGGCAACCGGCCCCTTGGAGTCGAAGCTCTCCGCCTATGTCGCTGCCTTTAACGCAGTCACCGACTTCAATGCCGCCCAGAACAACATCGACCAACCGGGCGTCCTCTCCGGCGACTTCACCCTCCGCTCGGTGGTCGCACGTCTGAGCTCGACTACCCTCAGCCTCGGCCACGGGAGCGGCTCGATCCAGTCCCTCTCCGACATCGGCGTGCGGATGGGTGACAGCGGCAAGCTCCAGTTCGACGCCTCCGTCCTAAAAGAGGCGATCAGCGCCGACAAGGGGGCGGTGGAGGAGCTCATCCGCGGTGACGGCACCACCACCCACGGCATCTTCGGTGCGCTCTCGACCACAGTCAGCGGCTTCACCGATCCCATCAATGGAGCCATCCACGGACGAACCGATGGACTAAACGCCAACGTCAAACGGATCAACCAACAGATATCCACCGCCGAGGTACGCATCGCAGCCTATGAGCAGCGCGTCACCAAGCAGTACTCCCAGCTCGAGCTGCTGGTGAACGACCTGCAGACCCAGGGCAACTCACTCCTCCAGGCCCTCAGCAACCTGCCGGCCATCAAGACCAAGTAGATACGCCTCCCAATAACGAAGGACGGAAGGGAATCCATCCATGACCACCGGTTACCAGACCTACCGCAAGACACAGACCAACACCGCCAATCGCAGTGAGCTGCTCCTGATGCTCTACGACGGAGTGCTGCGTTTCACCCGGCGGGCAATTGAGGCGATCGAGGCGGACGATGTAGCGGCCAAGTGCGAGGCCCTCTCCCGCGCGGTGGCAATCATCGCCGAGCTCCACTCGACGCTCGACCATGAAGTCGACGAGGAGCTCACCGGCAACCTCTCCGCCCTCTACCTCTTCTGCCTGGACAGCTACACCCAAGCCAACGCGGAGGGATCGACCACCCCCCTAAGGGCGGTCCTCCCGGTGCTCGAGACCCTGCGGCAGGGGTGGGGTGAGGCGATCCGCCAGGTTCGCGCGGAGGGTGGCCCACGGCAGGCCGAGCCGGCTCGCCCTGCCCTTTCGGTGGTCGCGGGATGAATGCGGTCCTCAACCCAATGGCGGGATGCGCCGAGCTCCTTGACCATATCCACTCGGTGGCGCTGGAGGAGGCGGTGGCCATCGAGGAGGGCAATTTCGACGCCATCTGGCTCCTGCGTCGCCAGCGCGAGGAGCTCACCCATCGGGTCGCAGAGGCGTGTGCGCGCCTAGCGACCAGCGGTGGAGCGGACCCGCAGACCACCCAAGAGGTGTTGGCGTCGATGGCACGGATCGAGCTGTGCGTCCAAAACAACCGGATGCACCTGGAACGGAACCGGCAGCGCCTCGCCGACGAGCTCGCCCATTTGGGTGCGGGACGGCGCGCCGTGGGCGGTTACCGGGTCCCGGACGAGCCAATCCCTACCTATGTCGACCGTCGGGGGTAAAGGCAATGAGAAGGCGCACCGTGAGCTATCGCACCACCCACCTGGAACGGGCCGACCATGGCCAGCAGGTCCTCGCCGTCTACGACCAGGCGATCCGGATGGCACAAAGGGGCATCGTCCATCTCGCCAAGGGCAACCGGCGACAGGCCCTCGACCCCCTCTTTGGGGCCAACCAATCCGTCGCCGAGCTGGAGACCGCCCTCGACTTTCCCCACGGGGAAGAGATCGCCGTCAACCTGTGGCGTCTGTACGAGTTCGTGCGGGAGAGCCTGCAGGTGGCGTGGGAAGACGGCGCCCCCGGTGCTGCCGAGGACGCCCTCTTTGTCCTCGAGTCGCTGCGCGAGGGATGGCTCCAGTGGGTCGACCGCAAGCAGCCGTCCGCGGCCATCGTCTGCACCTACCGTGAGCCGATGAACGAGGGGCTGAGCTGTTGAACCACGGTCCACGATAGCCGAAAGATCGCGACACTCGGCGACCCGCCGTCGTCGCCGTACGAAGGAGCACGCACCATGGATACAGCCAAGGGGATCGAGGATCGGGTGGCGGCGCTGGAAGCGAGCTGTCAGACAATCCGTCGTCTCGTCCACGACCTCAACCAACCGCTGACCGCGGTACTGGGCAACGCCGAGCTTCTCTCCATGGACGTGGACAAGCCGGAGATGGTGGAGAGCGTCGAGCGCATCGTCAGTGAGTCGAGACGGATGTCGGAGATCGTCCAACGGCTGGCGTCAGAGGCGCGCAAAAGCACCGGCGAAGAGGCGCCGTTCGCCGCCTGATCCTGCCGCCGCCGCTCCCAGAAAAGTCGGCCGGTCAAGCCTGGGGGGCAAGGAGGCGAAAAGGGGGAAGAGATGACCTCCGCCCCGCCAACCCAGTTTTCCATCCTCATCGTCGACGATGAACGTGCCTCTCGCGATCTGCTCGAACGCGCCCTGGCCACACCGCAACGCACCGTCACCGTCGCTCGCGATGGCGAGGAGGCCCTCGCTCACCTGGAGCGTGACCCCTTCGACCTACTGGTGACCGACCTCTCCATGCCCAAGCTGGGAGGGCAGGAGCTCTTTCAACGGGCGATCCTCCTGCAACCGTCGATCCAGGTCATCTTCATCACCGGCTATGGTTCCCTGGAGACAGTCCTCGGGGCGATCAACGCCGGCGCCTTCGACTTCGTCGCCAAGCCGTTCAAGCTGGCGGAGATCCAACTGGTGGTGCGCAACGCATGTGACAAGGTTGCGCTGATGCGAGAGGTCGCCACCCTGCGGGACGGTCAGCAGGGCCACGAACCGACCACAGAGGTTGTCCAAGACGACGGACTCTCCCGCGACCCGCCCCCCGTACGGGCGAATCCCGCCGGCCTCGGCCGCTACCAGCAGGCCTCGGAGGAGGGGTGGATCGACGCCGACACCCGCCTCGCCCTGGAACGCCTACGCGCCGACGGCGGTCTCACCGGAAAAGAGGTCGAGCGGCTGGAGGAGCGGCTCCGCAGGCCACCATGCGGATGACTCAAGGATGAGTCGATAGCGCCGAAGAGGAGGGACAACGAAGAGCAACCTCGGCCCCAATTCCGAGACCATGAGGAGCACCCGAATGTCTTCGAAACGTGAGTTCGTCCGCATCCAGGCCGAGGTCGGTCTCGCCTACCAGCCGATCTCCGACGACGACTGGCCGCGCTGGGAGTCCGGTTCCCTGCTCGTAAGCCGACGGCAGGCAGCATCTCCGACGCGCTCCACCGACTACGCCCTCGGTCGCCTTCTCTCCGATACCTTCGACCCGGAGGTGGCACGATTCCTAGAGGGGCTCGACCACAAGGTCAACGCGCTCCTGGAGCTCGCCAGCGACAAGGAGGACGACGGCGAGCTCGCCACCACCACCGTGGAGATCTCCGCGTGCGGCATCTCCTTCCCGTGTACCGACCTCAACGAGGGGGACCGCGTCTTGCTCACCGTTGCCCTACCCGGACGGCCACGGCGTACGGTCGAGGTCATCGCCTCGGTTCTCCGCACCATCGACAACCGTACGGATCGCTGGGTGGCCGCCTCCTTCGACCAGATCACCGGCGCCGATCGCGAACGCCTCGTACGCTTCGCCCTCCAGCTCCAGCGTCAGCTTGCCCAGCTCCACGGGACATGTAGCGACTGCGGTTAGCCGTCTGCGGCAATGCCGACCAGCGCTACGAGGCAGCGCCGCCGGCCTTCGCGACCACGCCTTGCCGCGCCGTGTCCGCGCCACTACGATCCGCCCCCGCTTCACTCTGAGAGGATCTCATGCACTACCTGGTCACCGGCGGCGCCGGTTTCATCGGCTCCAACCTCACCGAGGCGCTGCTGGCGCGCGGCGACTCGGTCTGCGTCCTCGACAACTTCTCCACCGGCAAGCGGGAGAACCTCACCTTCGTCGATGAGGGCGGATACGGCGATCGCTTCCGCCTCGTCGAGGGGGATATGCGTGACATGGGCGTCGTGACCGACGCCATGGAGGGGGTCGACTACTGCTTCCACGAGGCGGCCCTCGGCTCGGTCCCCAAGTCGGTGGCCGATCCCATCACCACCCACGACGTCAACCTCAACGGCCACATGAACGTCCTGGTGGCGGCACGCGACGCAGGGGTCAAACGGCTCGTGTGCGCCGGCTCCTCCTCCTCCTACGGCGACACCCCAACCCTGCCGAAGGTGGAGACGATGCCGCCCCTGCCGCTGTCGCCGTATGCGGTCACCAAGTACGGCCAGGAGGCGTACTGCCAGGTCTTTACCCGGGTCTACGGCCTGGAGACCGTGGTCCTGCGCTACTTCAACATCTACGGTCGCCGCCAGGACCCCTACTCCCAGTACTCGGCGGTGATCCCGCTCTTCGTCAAGGCGCTGCTGGCCGGCGAGGCGCCGACAATCAACGGCGACGGCGAACAGACCCGCGACTTCACCTACATCGACGACTGTGTCCAGGCGAACCTGAAGGCGGCGACCGCCGACGGGGTCGCCGGTGAGGTCTTCAACGTCGCCACCGGCAAGCGGGTGCAGCTCCTCGAGCTCTACCACCTCCTCGGCAAGCTTCTCGATTGCGACATCGCCCCCCACCACGGGCCGCCGCGCGCCGGCGACATCAAGCACTCCCTAGCGGACATCGATAAGGCCCGCCGGCTCCTCGGCTACGAGCCGGCCTATGACATCCACGCCGGCCTCGCCGCGGCGATCGACTGGTACCGGGAGTACCTGTAAGAGAAAGGGATGAGGATTGGGGGGTGGGGGGTGGTCGGCCCTGCGGGCCGTCCCACGATCTCGACTTCAACCACCTACCACCGTCCACCCAATATCCTCCACCGTTCGCCCTGCAAAGAGCGTCGACTACCCCCTAAGGAAAAGGAAGAACCATGGGCACCCTCGCCACCCGCCTCGTGAATCGTGAAACCCAGATCGCGGTGATCGGCCTCGGCTATGTCGGACTGCCCCTCGCCGCCGCCTTCAGTGCCCACTGCCCGGTGATCGGCCTGGACATCAGCGAACGCAAGATCCGTGAACTGAAGGAGGGGTTCGACGCCACCGGTGAGCTCAACGCGACAGAGATGGCAGCGGCGAAGATCACCTACACCACCGACCCGGCGGACATCGCCCCCGCCTCCCTCTACCTGATCACCGTCCCCACCCCCATCGACAGCCACAAGACGCCCGACCTCGGCCCGGTCATCTCCGCCTGTCGCACCATCGCCCCCTACCTTGCCAAAGGGGACATCGTCGTCCCCGAATCCACCGTCTATCCCGGGGTGACCGAGGAGGTGTGCGGGCCGATTCTGGAGGAGGGTTCAGGGCTGGTGTGCGGCGAGGACTTCTTCCTCGGCTACTCGCCGGAACGGATCAACCCGGGCGATCGCGAGCACCGCGTCGACACCATCGCCAAGGTGGTGAGCGGCCAGACCCCGGAGATCCTGGAGGAGGTTGCCGAGGTGTACGAGCTGGTGGTCAAGGCGGGGGTCCACCGGGCGCCGACGATCAAGACCGCCGAGGCCGCGAAGGTGATTGAAAACACCCAGCGCGACCTCAACATCGGCCTGATGAACGAGCTCTCCATCATCTTCGACCGGATGGGGATCGAGACCCAGGCGGTGCTCAAGGCGGCGGGCACGAAGTGGAACTTCCTCCCCTTCACGCCGGGGCTGGTGGGTGGCCACTGCATCGGCGTCGACCCCTACTACCTTACCTACAAGGCGGAGTCTCTGGGGATCAACCCGCAGGTGATCATGGCCGCCCGGCGGATCAACGACTCGATGGGCAAGTACGTGGCCGAGGCGACCGTGAAGCAGCTCATCCGGGCCGGACGTGCGGTACAGGGGGCACGAGTCCTCATCCTCGGTCTCACCTTCAAGGAGGACGTCCCCGACCTGCGTAACTCCCGGGTCGTCGACATCATCGACGAGCTCCGCGACTACGGCATCGAGGTCTACGCCCACGAGCCGCATGCCGATGCGCAAGAGGCCGAGGCGGAGATGGGAATTGAGGTCACCCCGCTCGATGTGGTGCCGCCGGTGGACGCCATCATCATGGCGGTCAGCCACGCAGACTACCGTGACCTCTCCGACGCGCAGCTTCGTGATCTCTGTCGCAAGGATGGCCGGCCGGTCTTTGTCGACGTGAAGACCTGCCGTGACCGCGCCGCCCTGGAGGCCAACGGATTCACCTACTGGTGCCTGTAGGGCGCGCCGCACTCGCGGAGGCCGGCCCCCATTTCTCACCGGGTGTCGTCGCGACAACGCGCAGAATTCTTCGATGCCACCCGACCCGTGGTAAGAGGGGGTTGCACCCCCGATTCCGGCCCGCAGGGCCGGCCGCGGCCCAAAGCCGCGGGATCGCGGCTACAAGCCGCTCCTACTCTCGCAAGGATCGCAGACGAGGACGCGACCCGCAGATTCGGCTAGACACACGCTCGCAGCAACCATCCGGTGCGAGCGAAGCAAGCTAGGAGTCTGTCGGACTTATGCGATCGTCGCGAGGGAAAGCGGGCTCGAGCCAGAATTGCGCTCCGTTCGAGCGCTACGTGAGCCTATGCAACGAAGAACGGGGCACAATTCTGGCCGAGATCCGCTTTTCCGCAGTAGATCGTGCATAAGTCCGACAGGCTCCTAGGCAATGAGGCGGCGTGCCTCAACGGCAGCGCGCCCCTCCGCTAGGACGCAGTGGTCACAACCGGGGTCTGCGGTGGGCGCGGAGAGGAGCGCGGCGACCACGATTCCGAGGGCAAATCCCACGGCCATGCCAGCAAAGAGGACGATCACTGCTCACCTCCTTGGCCGGTGACCCACCGGCCTTTTCGACCTCTTCGGCGGCGGCGGCCGGGAGCTTTAGCGTTTTTTCGTCCCGAAAAAACTACAGATCGCGCTCAATCACATAGTCCGCGAGGGCGAAGCAGGCGGCGCGCGCCTCGCTGTCGGGGAAGGGGGCGAGGGCCTCCTTCGCCTGCCGCACGTGGTCACCGCTCACCTCCAGACAGGCGGCGAGGATGTCGTAGCGCCCGAGGAGAAGCATCACCTCCTGCAGGTCGTGGGGTTCGAGATTGTCCTTTAGGATGACCTCCTCCACCCGCGCCCGATCCGCCGCGCTGGCGTGCTGGAGCAATAGGATCAGCGGCAGGGTCACCTTCCCCTCCATCAGGTCCTTGCCCACCAGCTTGCCGAGGCGCTCCTCCTCGGCGACGTAGTCGAGGGTGTCGTCGACCATCTGGAAGGCGATCCCGAGGTGGCGACCGAAGGCGCGCAGCCCCTCCTTCATCTCCCCCTCCACCCCCGCCGCCACCGCCGGCAGGGCACAGGCGGCGGCCATGAGGTTGGCGGTCTTGCAGGTGATGATCCCCTCGTACTGCTCGCGGTCGGTCTTCACGTCCTTGGTGTGAGCCATCTGGAGGAGCTCGCCCTTCACCATGTAGGCGGTGGCGGCGGAGAGGATCTCCATGATCTCCAGGCTGTCCTCGGCCACCGCCAGGTGCAGCGCCATGGCGTAAAAATAGTCCCCCACCAGGCCACACACCTGGTTGCCCCAGATGGAGTTGGCGGCGGCGTGGCCGCGGCGGAGCTGGGCCATATCGACCACGTCGTCGTGCAGGAGGCTGGCGGTGTGGAGGTACTCGACGATCGCCGCCAGGGTATAGAGGCTCTCCCGCTGGTAGCCGCACAGGCGCGCCGACAGCAGCGCCATCAGGGGCCGAACCCGCTTGCCGCCGCCCTCCAAAAGGTAGCCACCCACCTCCGGAATGATCGCCGCATCCGAGTGGAGGTGGTGGCGAATCTCCTCCTCGACTCGGTCGAGGTCACCGTGAAAGGTCTTCCAGACTGCCTCGATACGCACGCGGTGCCCCCAAAGTCGATTGGCGAAGCGTAGGGGCAGCCCCGCGGCTCGTCAAACCGGGTGGCGACCACCGGCTTCAGGACCGCCGCCCCCGACCGGTTTTTCCCCACCTGCCGGGTCCGGATGCCTGATCGCCCCCATGGCTGCTCGCCGAGCGCGCCGCGCCCCCCTACAATCGCGCCGCCATGAAACGCCACCCGACCTCGACGACGGCCGCACCGGAGGCAACCGGGATGAGGCGCATCTTCGTCCACGCCTTCGGCTGCCAGATGAACGCCCACGAGGGCGAGAGGCTCCTCGGCCTCGCCCGTGACCACGGCTACCAGGAGGCGCTGTCGGCCGAGGAGGCGGACCTTATCGTCCTCCACACCTGCGCGGTGCGCGACCACGCGGTGCAGCGGATCATCGGCGAGGTCGGCCGCCTCACCTCCCTCAAACGGCAGCGCCCGCGGCTGAAGATCGGCGTCACCGGCTGCGTCGCCCAGGCCGACGGCGCCGCCCTGCTGGCGCGCGCCCGCGGCCTCGACTTCGTCGTCGGCACCCGGGCGGTGGGGCGGCTGCCGTCCACCCTGCGCCGGGTGGACGCAGGCGAGCGGGTGGTGGACGTGGCCGACGGTGCCTACCTGGAGGTGGGCGACGGCCCGATCCGCAGCGCCACCACCTGCGCCTACGTCACCGCGGTGGAGGGGTGCGACAAGTTCTGCACCTTCTGCATCGTCCCCTATACCCGCGGCCGCGAGTACTCGCGCCCCGCCGCCCACATCCTCGACGAGGTACGCCGCCTCGCCGCCACCGGCTGTCGCGAGGTCACCCTCCTGGGCCAGACCGTCAACGCCTACGGCCGCAAGGGCGGTGGGCGCGGCGAAGGCGAGGTCTCCTTCGCCGAGCTCCTCCGACAGGTGGCGGCGGTCGACGGGATCACGCGGGTACGCTTCCTCACCTCCCACCCAAGCCACCTCGGCGACGACCTGATCGAGGCGATGGCCACCACCCCGGAGATCTGCCCCCACCTCCCCCTCCCCCTCCAGTCCGGCTCCGACCGCATGCTCGCGGCGATGCGCCGCGGCTACACGGTGGCCGAGTATCTGGAACGGGCGGCGGCGGTGCGTGCGGCCCTCCCGGAGCTGGCGCTCCTCTCCGACTTCATCGTCGGCTTCCCAGGCGAGAGCGACGCCGACTTCGAGCAGACGGTGGCGGTGGTCGGGGAGCTGCGCCTCGCCGGCCTCTACGGCTTCAAGTACTCCCCCCGCCCGCACACCAAGGCCGCACCCCTCGGCGACCCGATCCCCGAGTCGGTGAAGGCGGAGCGCCTGGAGCAGATCCTCGCCCTCCAGCGACAAATCGCCGCGGAGCACAACCAGGCCCTCCTCGGAAGCCGCCAGGAGATCCTCGTGGAGGAGGCGAGCGACGGCTGGGTCGAGGGCCGGACGCGGACCAACCGCAGGCTTCGCGCCGCCGCCGTCGCCGCCCCGGGTGAGCTGCTCCAGGTCCGGGTGAGCGGCATCGACCACGGGCGGCTGGTGGGCACCACCGAGACGGCTCCATGATCGGCGGGCACCGGTTGCGCTGGGGACGCCCCCTGCGCTGGACGCTGGTCGCGATCTACGCGGCGGCCATCTTCGGCCTCTCCGCCCAATCGGAAATCACCGCCCCCGACCTGGTCTCCAACTTCGACAAGGTGTGCCACGGGATCGAGTACGGGGGCTTCACCGCGGTGCTCGCGGCCGCCCTCACCGCTGGCGGCTCACCCCTGGTCCTGACCCGGGCGGCCCTGCTCGCCACCCTCTACGGGGTGAGCGACGAGTACCACCAGGGCTTCACCCCGCATCGCGACTCGAGCGTCTGGGACGTGGCCGCGGACGCCAGCGGCGCCGCCGCCGTCGCCGCCCTCCTCGCCCTTCGACGTCGCCGACAGCGGCGGGAGAGGAGTTAGGCGGATGGGAGAGACACCACCGACCCACCCCATCCCGCCACCACGCGAGGGGTGGCTCCTCCCGGAGGTGGCCGACCTCGGCGCCCTGGCGGCGTGGGAGTGGACCGACGCGCCGCCGCGTCTGGACCGCGACCGAGCGGCGATGCTGGCCCAGGCGCGCAACCTGTACGACCGCCGTCGCGCCGAGATCGCCCGCCACCACCGACACGGCGGTCAAGGGGCCGTGGTGGTCGCCGAGCTCACCGAGGCGGCCGACCAGCTCGTGGGCGCCCTCTTCCGCTTCCTCGGTGCCAGCAGCGGACTCACCCCGGAGGCCGACCTGGCGGTCGTGGCGGTGGGCGGCTACGGCCGCGGCGAGCTCAACCCCGGCTCCGACCTCGACATCCTCTTCGTCACCCCGCGCCGCTTCTCCTCTACCACGAAGGAGGTGGTGAGTGAGCTCCCCACCCTCCTCTTCGACCTCGGCGCCCAGGTGGGCGGTGCGGTGCGCACCTTCCGCGACTGTGTCGACCAGGGGCTCGCCGACCTCACCGTGCGCACCGCCCTCCTGGAGACCCGGCAGCTCGCCGGCAACGCCGAGGTCTACACCGAGCTGTGTCGCCAGGTGGGCCGCAAGGTGACCGCCCGCCACGCCCACCGCTACATCGAGACCAAGGTCGCCGAGCACGAGGCCATGCTCTCCCGCCAGGGAGGTTCTATCTTTGTGCGCGAACCGCATATCAAGGAGGGGGTCGGCGGCCTGCGCGACATCCACCTCGCCGGTTGGGTGGGCAAGACCCGCTTCAAGACCAATAGCTTCGATGAGTTGATGAAACGGGGCTCCATCACCCGCAACGAGCGCGAGTACCTCACGGAGGCACGCTCCTTCCTGTGGCGGGTGCGCAACGACATCCACTTCCGCACCGGCCGCAAAGAGGACCGTCTCACCTTCGACCAGCAGCAGGAGGTGGCGCGCTACCTCGGCTACGAAGAGCAGGAGGGTCGCCCCGCCTCCACCTCCTTCATGCACCACTACTACTGCCACGCACGGCAGATCCACTTCCTCTCCGGGGTCCTGCTGCGCCGCTTTGCCCACGACTTCGGCGTCGGCGCCCGTATCCGCACCCACCTCGGCATGCGCCACGTGGGCGACGGCTTTCTCCTCTTCCGTGACCGCATCTCCATTCCCCTCGCCGCCAAGGAGCGCTTCCGCGAACGGCCGGAACGAATGCTCGAGCTCTTTGAGCTGTCCGCCAAACACCACGTCCCCCTGTCACCGGAGACCCTCCTCAAGCTCCAGGGCGAGCTTCCCTTCATCGCCGACGAGGCAGTGCGCTCCCCCGACAACCTGGCAACGTTACGTCGCCTCTTCGCCGCCGCCGGTCCGGTCGGCTTCTGGCTCCGCCCGATGTATGAGGTCGGCCTCTTCCGCCGCCTCGTCCCCGAGTTCGCGACCATCGAGGCGCTCTGCCAACCGGGCCCCTACCACCTCTACACCGTGGACGAGCACACCCTGCAGGTCATCGACGCCATCGACGCGGTGCGGGAATCGGGCGACGGCGAACGAGCCGCCTTCCACCGCACCTTCCGCGAGCTCAAGCGCCCCCACCTCGCCTACCTCGGCGCCCTCTTCCACGACCTCGGCAAGGGGTACCCGGGCGACCACTCGGCGGTCGGCGAGCGCCTCACCGGCCAGGTCATGCGCCACCTCGGCTACCCGCCGGACGAGATCGACGTGGTGGAGCGGATGGTCGCCAACCACCTCCTCTTTCCGCACGTCTCCCAGCGGCTGGAGATCCACGACCACGAGGTCCTCAACCGCTTCGTCGATCAGATCGGTGACACCGAGACCCTCGCCCTGCTCCTCGTCCTCTCCTACGCCGACGCCCGCGCCACCCACCCCGACATGTGGTCGGCGTGGAAGGAGGCCCTCCTGTGGGAGCTCTACGACCTCGCCCAAAAACAGATGAACGACCACGACGCCGACACCCTCGCCGAGCTGCGCATGGCCAAGGAGCGCACCGTGCGGGCGGAGGCAGAGGGCAAGCCGGTGGCCGACCTCCTCGACCGCTACCTGCCGCAGATCGACGACCAGGAGATCCTCGGCAAGACCGTCACCCAGCTCCTCACCGACCTGGAGATGATCCACCGCCTCGGCGAAAAGCCGCTCCAACTCCGCCTGGTAAACCCGCGCGGCCGCCCCTACACCCAGCTCACCGTCTGCACCCTGGATGTCGACCAACCCGGCCTCTTCTCCAAGATCACCGGGGTGCTGGTGAGCCACCGGGTGGACATCAAGGCGGCCCAGGTGCGTACCCACCGCGGCGGCTTCGTCCTCGACACCCTGCAGGTGACCCGCCGCGACGGCAGCCGCGTCGAATCCAAGGGCGAACGCAAAGCGCTCCTCGACGACCTGCGGGCGGTCATCGAGGGACGCAAGAAGCTCCAGGCGGTCACCGCCCGCCGGGAGCTCTCCGCCCGACTCCCCGACCACGTGCGCCACCTGCCGGCGGAGATCCGTGTCGACAATGAGATCTCCCACCGCGCCACCGTGCTCCTCCTCAACGCCGAGGACCGCCCCGGTCTGCTGCACGACGTCACCACCACGATGGCGGCGCTCAACCTCTACATCCGCGGCGCCAAGATCGACACCCAGGCAGAGCGGGTGGTGGACAGCTTCTTCGTCACCGACATCTTCGGCCACCAGATCATCGACCCCGCCAAGCTCCGCTACATCTGCCGCCGCCTGGAGGCGGTGGCGGAGGGAAACAGCAATAGGCAGTAGGCAGTCTGTAGGGTGCGCCAAGCGAAGCGCGGCGCACCGCAGGGGCGAAAAAGGGTCCTATCGCCTTTTCCCGTGCCGAAAGCCAAAAGCTGTTCGCTGTTCGCTGAAAGCTGTTAGCTGCCCCCTCACCCAAGGACCGGCAGCTCGATCTCGAAGATGGCGCCGTGTGGCGGGTTGTCGCGCACCCGCAGGTAGCCGCGGTGGTCGGCGACCACGTGCTTGACGATCGCCAGCCCGAGGCCGGTGCCGTTCACCTTGGTGGTGTAATACGGCAGGAGGATGTCGTCGCGCCGGCCCGGATCGACCCCCGGACCGGTATCGGCGATGGACACGGTGAAGACCTCGGCGGTCCCATCGTAGTGGGTGGCGACGGTGATCTCCCCGCCCCCCTCCATCGCCTCCACCGCATTCTTCAGCAGGTTCACAAAGCAGCGGCGGAGCTGCGCCGCGTCGACCCGCACCTCGGGCATCGAGGAATCGAACACCCTGCGCACGGTCACCCGGTCGCCGAGCTCCACCAGCTCCAGCGCATCGTCGAGGATACGGTGGAGGTCGGCGGGGGCGAGCTGCGCCTCGGCCATGCGCGAGAAATCCGAGAATTCACTCACCAACCGCTCCAGGCCGGTCACCTCCTCAAGGATGATCCGCGACGCCTCGTCGAAGGCCTCGGCGAAGTCCTCGTCACCACGGGCGAGCTTGCGCCGCAGCCGCTGAGTGGCGAGGCGGATCGGGGTAAGGGGGTTCTTGATCTCGTGGGCGATGCGCCGCGCCACCTCGCGCCACGCCGCCATCTTCTGGGCCCGCACCAGCTCGGTGTAGTCGTGCAGCGCCACCACCGTCCCCACCGCAGCGCCGGCCTCGTCGTGGAGCGCCCGGGCGGTGACCCGCAGGCGCCGCTCGCTGCCCTGGTGATCGAGGGTGACATACCCCTGGCGCCACCCCTCCCTCCCCGAGACCACCGGCGCCACCACCTCCACCAGCGCCTCGGAGGCAAAGAGCTCACCGTACAGCCGCCCCACAACCTCCTCATCCTCCTCCAAGAGGAGCATCTCGCGCGCCACCGGGTTGACCGTGAGGACGCGGCCGCCGCCGTCCACCGAGACCACCCCGGAGCCGATGCTCGCGAGGATGGTGCCGATGAGCTCGTTGCGCTCCTGCAGGGCGCGGAGGCTGGCGGCGAGCTCGGCGTGCGCCTCGTCGGTGGCGGCGCGAGACCGCTTCAGGTCCTCCACCATGCGCGAAAAGGAGCGCACCAAACGGCCGATCTCGCCGCCGGAGAGGGGGGTGAGGCGGACGTCGAGGTCGCCGTCCGCCACCCGCTCGGTCGCCTCGGTGAGGTGGAGGACCGGCTCGGTGATCCGTCGCGCCAGGTAGAAGGCGAGCCACACCGCCGCCACCAGGACCAACAGGGTCGCCACCGTCAGGTTCAGCAGATAGGTCCCCTTCACCAGACCGCGATACCGCTCCACCCGGCCGATCGAACTGAGGGCGTCCTCCACCCCGGCGCGGGTACGGGTCACCTCCTCCGACACCAGCCCCCGCACCACCACCACCGCCTCCTCACCACTGCTCAGACGGATGGCCAACGCCCCGGTCGCCCCCCACCGGCCACCGTCGTCCTCCGTCCACACCACCGGCTTGCCGCGCCGCGCCGCCGCCAGCCGCGCCGGCGCCACCTCCATCCGACCGCGACCAAACCACGACGCCGACGCCCGCGCCACCACCGCGCCGTCCCCGCCGATGGCGACAATCTCATTCACCCCGAAACGGGCAAGCCACGCCCCGAGCAGCCCGCGCAGCTCCTCGACACTCGCCGGAGGCGGAGTCTCCCCCACCGCTGCCAGGGCGTCCTCGACCCGCTCGCGCACCGCCGTCAGCTCCCGATCGAGAAACCGCTCCACCTGCACCAGGGTCGGCTTGAGGTCCTGCGACTTCGTCTTCAGGGGCGCCTGGATCCGGTAGGCGAAGTAGTTATCGATAGAGCGGTGGATGAGGAGCGACCCGACCCCGAACAGCAGCAACGACGGGAGGATCGACAGGAGGAGAAAGGAGAGGAGGAAGCGGGTCTTGAGGTTGGAGCCGGCCAGGGAGTGGCGGCGCTCGAAGGCATAGGTAATCAGGGCGCGGAGGAGGACAAAGAGGAGGGCCAGGATGACCAGCACCTCCACATTCACCAGCACCAACAGCGCCACCCCCTCGCCCACCGGCAGGGCCAGGGCGCCACGCCGCACCTCCGACATGAGCAGGGAGATCCCGAAGGCCAACAGGGCGAGGAGGACCAACACCGCGATCCGCTGCGGCGAGAACCGAGGGCGTTTGAGGGGACGCTTCATGAAAGGCAGGTCAGCGATGGGGTGTGGGGATCGCGACGGCCCGATTTCTTACCACGGATCGACCGGCGTGTGTCGGTCACCCCGGGGTCGCACCTCGCTGAGCCAGCCGGTTCGGGCATAGAATCCCCCCGGACGCGACCGGCGCCCCGTGTCTCCCCCCCAACGCGCGCCACCACCCCACAAACGGAGAGTCCCATTGACCAGGACCAACTACCAGTTCGAGCGACGCCAGAAGGAGTTGGCAAAGAAGAAAAAAAGGGAGGAGAAACGGAAAAAGAAGCTGGAGCGCAAGCAGCAGTCGCTGCCCACGGAGGGCGCAACCGACACCACCGGGAAGGGCCCCGAAGCGGCGGACGCGCCGATCGTCCCGAAACCACTGGAGGCCCCCGGGCTCCCCGAAGCCCTGGAGGCGCCCAAACCTCCGGAGCCCACGCCGTAGCACCAGAGCCACCCCCCTGCACGATCGACTGACTCACGGTTGCGCCACCCCGTGCCTTTGGCGTCTCCCCATGGCCCGTGACCACGATCCACGCCGCGGTGCCGTCTACGTGGCGCTCTCCTCGCTGCTGTTCGCCGGCATGGGGGTGTGCGTGCGCGCCGCCGGCCACCACCTCCCCAACGAGATGGTGGTCTTTTTCCGCAACGCCAGCGGCCTCGTTGCCCTCGCTCCGTGGCTGGCACGCCGAGGCATCGGCCAAGGGGTGCGCGGCCTCGCCACCCGCTTCCTCCACCTCCACCTGGTGCGCGGCCTCTCCGGTCTGGCGGCGATGTACTGCTTCTTCTACGCCCTCGCCCGCCTGCCGCTCGCCGAGGCGATGCTCCTCAACTTCACCATGCCCCTCTTCATCCCCCTGGTGGCGTGGCTCTGGCTGCGTGAGCCAATCACCCCGACCCTCGCGGCCGCGGCCCTGATCGGCTTCATCGGCCTCCTGTTGATCCTCCACCCGACCGTCACCGGCATCCCCTCGGCGGCCGCGATAGGACTCTTCTCCGGCCTCTTCGCGGCCATCGCCATGGTCTCCATCCGCCGCCTCACCCGCAGCGAGCCCACCACCCGCATCGTCTTCTACTTCGGACTCATCGCCAGCACCGTCTCCGCCGTGCCCCTGGTGTGGCGGTGGCAGACCCCGCCCGCCGCCCTCTGGCTGCCGCTCATCGCCAGCGGCGTCCTGGCCACCGGCGGCCAACTGCTGCTGACCCGCGCCTACGCCTGCGCCCCGGCCGCCCAGATCGGCCCCTTCGTCTACCTCGCGGTCGTCTTCGCCGGCGCCATCGGCTGGGTCGCCTGGGACGAAGTCCCCACCCTCCCGGCGATCGCCGGCATGCTCCTCGTCTGCCTCGCCGGCGGCCTCGCCCTGCGCAGCCGCGCCGCCGGGGCAACACCGGCCGCGGTCGAATAACCGACGCGGAGCGGCATCCAGTCGAGCGGATGACCGCTCGGGTCAACCGCGAACGTGACACGGAAAAAACCCAGCGCGGCCTGGGAGGCGTTTTTCGCCACCGGCGAGCTCATCGCCCCCATGGGTTCACCACCTCCAGACCGGGGTAATCAAAGTCCGCCGCAACCCCTTTGCCAGCCGCCCCTTTTCCGGTAGAGAGTGAATCTTCTCTAACCCTCACAGGAACCGCGCCATGACCAAGATCCACCCAACCGCCGTCATCGAAGAGGGTGCCGAGCTCGCCGACGAGGTGGAGATCGGCCCCTTTGCCATGATCGGTCCTGAGGTACGCATCGGAGCGCGCACCGTCGTCGGCCCCCACTGCGTCATCCAGGGCGACACCACCATCGGTACGGACAACCGCTTTCACCAGGCGGTCTCGGTGGGCGACGTACCCCAAGACCTGAAATTTTCCGGCGAGCCGTCAAAGGTGCGGATCGGCAACCACAACACCGTCCGCGAGTTTGTCACCATCCACAAGGGGACCAAGGGCGACCAGATGGAGACCACCGTCGGCGACCACAACCTCATCATGGTCGGCGCCCACCTGGCCCACGACGTGGTGGTCACCCACCACTGCATCCTCGCCAACACCGTCGCCCTCGCCGGCCACGTCCACGTGGGCGAGTACGCCATCGTCGGCGGCCTCTCCGCGGTCCACCAGTTCGTCCGAGTCGGCCCCCACGCGATGATCGGCGGCGCCTCGGCGGTGGCCAACGACGTCCCCCCCTTTCTCACCGTCCTCGGCAACCGGGCCGTCGCCCAGGGGCTCAACCTGGTGGGGCTGCGACGGCGCAAATTTCCGCGCGACACCATCAACGCCATCCGCGACGCCTTCGAGATCCTCTACCGCTCCGCCCTCCCCCAATCCGAGGCCCTGGAGCGGGTCCGCGAAGAGATCCCCGACCTCCCGGAGATCCGCACCTTCCTCGACTTCCTCGACACCTCCACCCGCGGCATCGTCCGCTGCGTCGACTGCGTGTAGACGCCCCGGCGAGGGGGAACCACGAAGAGCACGAAGAGCACGAAGGGCGAGGCGCTGACGAACGCCAGAGCGGCGGGACGATTTCAACGCCGAGGGAGAGAATTCAACGCAAAGGCGCAAGGGCACAAAGACGCAAAGGGAGGGCGTCGTCGGTGGTTGGCCGGGAGGTCGTGCCGAATGGGGTTTTTGACGCAGAGACGCAGAGGGGCGGGAGGCACGGAGGGGGGGGGCGTCGGGGAGCCGGCGTCATCGGTGCGGAGCCGGGCAGGGTGACGACCTTGAAGGCGGGCCTCGCGCAGAGAGGCGGGGACGCAGAGGGGGGAGATACGGGAGTCGGGCGTCACCGGCGGATCGCCAGAGCACAGTGAGGGCCAGGAAGGCCAGGGTTCACCACAGCGACGCAGAGGACGCAGAGAACGGCATCGGAAGGGCCTACCGGCCCATCACCCACCAAGGGGCTTTCCTCACCGTCCCACCCATCCTGTCAGTCCTGTCCATCCTGTCTGTGCGGTCCACGTCGGCGCGCGAGTAACCGTGGAGTATAAGGTAAAGAACTGACCCCGAGCTACTGTGTTGATGCTTATGCCGGCGAGTGATTATATAAATAGTTGATGCAACGACAAGCACGCACAGGAGTATGATGCCAATACCCATCTTCGACACCAGTGTGCTATCGTGGTTGATAGCCATTTTTCCTGCGGACAGTAAAGCGTCAACAACCCGGTTCATCTCTGCGGGAGTGGAGGCCCCATGGAGCGCGTCCGCCGCTGGTGGCAACACGGGCTTGTCACTCAGAAGGCTTCCGATGAAAGCGAAGAGTGAGCCGAAAGCCGCAGCCATGAAACCCCAAATGAAGGCCTGGATGATTGTCGGTCCGGAACTGGGTCGAGTTTGGTCTGGTGTTTCGTTACTCATAAGGCTGTCTCCTTTGGATCGTTTCCTTCATCTATTGTCGAACGACCAAGCTGTGCGGCGCAAACGAAGCGCAGCGTAGTTTGCGTCCGAACGAGCGCCTTGTTATGCGTTTTGATCATAGTGCTTCGACCATAAGTTCTAGCCCTAAACGACCCCCCTCCTCTAGTACGGCCTTTCGTAACCCTTTTTTGTAACGATTAGCCGCTTGTTCTGGACACACAAAACAAAAAGACTTTATCTGAGGTGTTGATTTATCCCTTGCAATCAATACCTTAAATACATCCCGATAAAACTCAAAATGATCATTATTTGGTGAAACTTTTAATTCGTAGGCTATACCTGCTTCCAAGTCTACAAGATCAATTCTTTCATTAAGATGATCTGCAATAGGATGTTCGGCAGAAAATCTATGAGGGTATCTTGATAGAACAGCATTTTGCCAATCCGTAGTTACTGCTGCTGCCAGCTTGTCCCCCGTCCCCGCATCGCCACTCATTCGCCAATGCTTGGAATGGGCCTCTCGACATAATTGGATGACTGATTCATGGAGCATGGTTTATATACGCCTAACGCTGATTCGACGGATCCTCGTAATATGCGTGGATCTGGTTGTTGTCCGTATAGCGTCCGTGATCGTTCGTTCTGGATTTACGGTAACTCTTTGTATTCATTCTTTGTGGGTTGTCCCGCGGAAGTTCGAAGGGGGGTTTATGCGGGTCGTCATAGCATGCCTCCTTCCGGA
>JAJRSX010000104.1 GCA_024278555.1 bacterium
AGAAACGGCCCCTCCAGGTGGAGGCCGCAAAACCGCGGTGCCCCCACCGTCGGCGCCGCCGCCCATTGCCGCCAGCGGCCGAGCGCCCGCCGCAGGGTCGCCTCGTCGCAGGTGATCAGCGTCGGCAGGAAGGCGGTCGTCCCGGTGGCGCACAGGGCCGAGAGCGCCACCCCGTGGTCCGCCGGATCATCGAGCAGGAAGTCACACCCGCCCCAGCCATTGATGTGGGGATCCAGGGCGCCCGGGTGGTAATGCAGCGGCGCCGCCGGGCCCGCTCCCGGCCCCGAAGCCGCCGGCTCCACCACGACCCAGCGCCCCGCCTCCGCCACCAGATCCACGGCCTCGCCGGTGACGAGGGCTAGCCGTGAGAACCGCACCGTACCTCCGACATCACGCCCATCGGCAACACCACCTCTCCCAACCTCCCCGAGTCACCGCCGTAGTGCCACACCCACATGGCTCACTCAAGCCACGACGAGGCCGGGCGTCTCAATCTGAGATCGAACACATGTCTCAAAGTGAGACGCTTTGCCCCATCCAGCCCCCCAAGACATCCCCACATACGCTTGTAACACATTGATATCGAAAGATAATTTCCGTACCTCCCGAAGCTCGTGGCGACCCTCCAGGGAGCCGCAGATAGGTGGCACTGAGTTTGCAAATCAAGTTAGCGGAGGTACCACCATGTCCGCGCGTCGCCCCCTCACCACCCTTCTCATCCTCCTCTCCATCGCCCTCCTCCCCGCCGCCTGCGGGGGCGGCGGCGGCGGCGGCTCCACGGCCACGAATCCACCCGCCGGGGGGGAAAGCCCCGCGACCGGCGGCGACACCGGAGGCGGCGGCGGGAACGCGGGCCAACCTCCCAACTACGCCCTCCGCCTGACTCCGAACCGCACCACCCTGCCCCTGGGTGCCACCCTCACCGCCACCCTCCTGCGCGACGGCCAGCCGGTCACCGAGGCGGTGCGCTGGCGGGTCAACGGCGTCGAGGGGGGGGACCACGACCACGGCACGGTCACCGCCGGCGGCGTCTACACCGCGCCCGCGAACGCCACCCTGCCCCTGGCCGTCACCCTGCGTGGCGAGCCGGCCGACGACGCCGGCCACGGGGCCGAGGTCGCGCTTACCCCCTTCCGGGTCACCATCGCCCTCACCCCGAGCCAGCTCACCCTGCCGCTCGGCGGCGGCCACACCTTCAGCCCGACGGTCACGGTGGAGCCCACCGGCCTCACCGGCCTCGACGCGATCCAGTGGCGCATCAACGGCCTCGACGGCGGTGACCCGACCGTCGGCCAGGTCGACGCGGCGGGCCACTACACCGCCCCCACCGCCCTCCCCGCCGCCGGCAACCCGATCTCCGTGGAGGCGGTGAGCCAGGCGGATCCGCGCGTCTCGGCACGCGCCGAGGTCACCCTGGCGGCCTCGCCGCCGCCGGCAGCCGGGGTGACGGTGGCCGTCGCCCCGCAGCCGGAGCGGGTCGCCCTCGGGGCGACCGTGACCTTCACCGCGACCGTCACCGGCACCGGCGACAAGCGGATCCAGTGGTTCGTCAACGGCATCGAGGGCGGCTCCCCGGCGACCGGAACGGTCTCGCCCCTGGGCCGCTACAAGGCGCCCATGACCATGCCCACCGCCCCCCTGGCGATCACCGTGGAGGCGAGGAGCCTCGCCGATGCAACCGCCTCGGACGCCGCCCACTTCGTCCTCGAACAGCTCGACGCCACCCCGAGCGTGGTGCGGACCGCCGCCGCCGCCGCGAGCCAACCGATCACCCTCACCGCCACCCTCTCGCGGGGCGGCCCCCTCGACCTCACGGCGAGCCCGGCCATCCGGGCGACCACCGACCACGCGGCGGTGGCCACCGTGGCCGGGCCCCCCGCCCCCCGGATCACCTTCGGCAACCAGGTGGGTGAGACCATGGTCCGCTTCCGCGATACCGGGGCGGCCGGCAGCCCCGAGGCGGGGGTCCTGGCGATCGCCGACACCGACTACGACCTCGCCGTGGCCGGCCCCATCCAGAGCTACCGCACCCGCGAGCGGCGCCGCCTCCACGTGACCCGCACCGCCCGGCGCGGGCCGGACAAGGGGGCGACCTACGACATCGCCTCCTCCCCCGCCCTCCACTACCGCGCCCTCGACACCACCGGCTGGGTGAACGACGCCGGCGCGCCGCAGCCCGCCCCCGACCCGGCCACCTACGTCGCCTATATCGACCCGCGGTACGGCGATGTGGTCTTCGGCGACCGGGCAGGGACCACCCGCTTTGAGGTCACCGACACCCTCACCAACAAGAGGATCACCTTCACGGTGGAGCTCTTCGACCTGGAGATCACCCCGGAGGTGTGGATCAACAACCTCCGCCAGACCGCGGCCGCCGCCTACCCGGTGCGGATCACCCCGGAGGGGGCGCTCGGGCTCAACCAGTCGGCGGTGGTGGCGGTGCGCATCCGGGTGCGCCACCACCCGGAGATCGGGCCCCAGGCCATCGCCGACGGCCTCCGAGGCACGCGGGTCCGCTTCTCCGCCCCCGCGGGAGCGGCCGCCTTCGTCCCCATCGGCATCGAGCTCGACGCGGCGGGTGCCTTCCCCTACCAGATTCCTCCCGACCCCAACCTCCTCGCCGACGACGGGACCACCGCCGAGGCCCGCTCACCGATCCTCACCGACCGCATCGTGCCCGCCAACCCGATGGTGCCGGCGATGATCAACGGCACCGGGATCTACATCGAAAACGCCGCCAACGGCGCCGCCGAGGTGGTGGTGCGCGACCTCGCGAGCATCCCGATCAGCGTGGAGATCCCCGGCACCGCCACAAGCGCCCCGCCGGCGCCGATCACCCTCACCGGGACCCTGCCCGCCGCGGAATTCCTCGGCCTGGAGGCCTCTCCCGACTTCACCGGCGCGGTCCAGTACCTCGTGGACTTCGGTGGGCTCACGATCTCCGGCCTGACGCCGCGGGTGGAGTACCGCCTCGCCGGGAGCACCGGCGCCTGGAGCCCGGCGACCCTCCTCGGCCCGACCGCCTCCGGCCCCGCCGCCCCCTTCGGCGGCCCGGGGGTGACGAGCCGCGGCTTCACCGGCCTCTCCGGCCTCATCAACCCACCGGTGGCACCGGGTGCGGTCTACGACGTCCGCTTCCGCTTCGCCGAGTACCCCGACCTGCCGGTGGCCACCCAAACCCCCGGGGCGAGCCAGCTCCACATCCCGCCCGACCCCCTGGTCACCGTCACCCACGCGGTCCAGGACCTCGCCACCGGCGCCTTCACCCCGGTCCACATCTGCTCTCGCGTCGCCGAGCCTGTGGCGGTGAGTGGCCTCACGACCCAGCTCGGGCTCACCTTCCAGATCACCGGCGGCCCGGCCACCACCGCCCCGAACGTCGTCACCCTGGCGACGACCGGCCAATGCGTCGACCTCCTCCCAAGACCCGCGACCCCCCTTGATGCCGGCCAGGGGATCGAGGCCCTGCTCACCGCCTCCGCGGGCAACACCGCCGCCCACCCGAACGACACCCCTATCGCCGTCTACCTCACCGGCTCCACCCTCCTCGCCGAGCCGGCGTTGCTCGTCGCACCGCCAAACCGCACCGGCGACCTCCTCGCCACCCTCGCCCTGCGGGGTGGAACCGGATTCCGGAACCTCCTCGCCGCCTACGGCGGGGCGGTGCCGACGCCCACCGTGGAGGCGACGACCACCACCACGCCGCCGCGAAGCTACAGCGTGGCGGTGACCGCCATCCGCCAGACGGCCGCCGACACGGTGGAGCTCGACCTCACCCTGCCGCAGGCCTACTTCGACGACGGCGGCGGCGACCTCTACCTGCACGTCGCCTTTGCCGCCACCGACGCCGAGCGTTTCATCGCCGGCCCCATCGGCGTTGCCCAGCTCACCCTCGACCAGCCCCTGCCGCCGGTCCTGCCCCTGAACGCCACCTGGCCCGACGCCACCGAGCCCGGCACGGTGTCGGTCCGACTGCACATGGAGGGGAGCAACCTCCCGGTCCACTTCCACGCCACCGTCGACAGCCCCGGGGCGCCCGATACCCCCCTCGTCGCCTTTGGCCGGGCGATCTCCTCGACCACTCCGGGCGGCCCGGTCTACGCCCTCACCCCCACCACCCGTGACGTCTGGGTGGGGGGGGGACAGACCGCTGTCTTCGACCTGTACGGCGACACCACCGACCAGGATACCTCCGCCGCCGGCGGCTCCCCCGGCTCCCTGCCCGACAGCCTCCCCGACCGGGTGAGCAGCAACGAAGACGACATCGCCCTCTCCCTCGACCTGGTCCGGGCGACAGGCGACCTCCGCCTCCTCGACCACACCCTCACCGCCTTCAACTTCGTCGGCCGCATGGGCGGTCTGCGCGCCCTCGCCCCACCGGAGACCACCCCGCGCTTCGGCGCCCTGGACATGCAGACCGCCTTCGACAACCTCACCCTGCCGCAGGCGGACCTGGCGAGCGGTGACCTCGACTTCACCCCCCCGAACGACACGCGCGACGTCTGGCTCAACGTCGATCACGGGGAAGACCAGGCGCCGGGGATGCTGGAGATGGGGTACTGGATGGCGGGCACCGGACCGGACGGCAAAATCCGCCCCGCGACCGGAGGCGGGGTCGATGACGGCCGCTGGAGCGACTTCGTGGGCGAGCCGACCCTCGGCGAGCCCGCGCCCCTCCCCGAGTACCGCTCTCACACCGGCGGCGGCCACCGCCTCGAACCCTTCGGCGTCACCCTCGGCGGCGTCTGCTTCGACCCGTGGACCTTCTTCCGCAAGGACCCCAACAGCGCCACCCTCTTCTCCTTCCTCACCACGCCCCCCACCCTCATGGGCGACGGCCTCCTCTACCAGGAGGGGGGCGCCTCGGGCGGCGAGATCGATGGCAGCCGCTACCGCCTCACCGCCCGCACTCCCGGCGTCGACTACCCGGGACTCGACTGCGGCTACCTGCGCGCCGGCCCGGTGGCCGGCCTCGCCACCTCCATTGAAGACAACGAGGTGATGGCGGCCGACCCGGGCCTCGGGAGCACCGTCACCTTCGCGAAGGAGGTAGACGGCAAGTCGGCGATCCGTACGGTCATCTCCTATGGCGGAAAGAACGCCTACTTCGAGGTCACCACCGACCCGACGCATGCCGACGGCTCGCCCCTCGTGGACGCCTCGGCCCTGAACACCGGCCTCCTCCTCACCCGCTACCCGGTCACCCTGCGCGACACCGATCTCCTGCTCACCACCCGCTACGACGGCACCGCCGCCCTGGAGGCGGCGACCTCCAAGGTCCTCGTCTCCGCCCTCACCTCGGCCGTCGCCGCCGCGCTCACCGCCACCACCGGCCCGGTGGGGCTCGCGATCCTCGCCAGCGCCGGGATCTCCACGGGCTTCCAGATCTGGGACAACCAGGCGGTGGACACCGCCGGCGGCAGCTACACCGCCCGCCTCCAGGGGAGCGCCCTCGCCACCCCGGCGCCGCCCTCGTGGCCCGGGAGCGACGCCCTCCCCACCCTCTGGGAGGTCTCCCGTTCGAGCCTCGCACAACAGGCCCTCTCCAGCGGCACCAACGCCCTGGCGGAGCACGCCGGCAAGGAGGGGAGCCGCTGGCTCGTCCAGGCCGGCGAGTCCTTGCAGCTCACCACCGCCGGGCTCACGGGCAACGTCGCCTCGAGCCTTCTCGCCGACGAGATCAACGGCCACCTCACCCCGGAAGCCTTCTCCTCCGACCACGCCGCCCACGCCTACGCCGGCAGCCAGGTCGCCCTCTTCATCCCCGAATCGGCGGTGGTGGGCGACCCCAACGGCGGCCTGCGTGGCGCCTGGCTCGCGCGCCTGGCGCGGCGCGACCTCGACCTCGGCCGCGCCCGTGCCATGTGGAACGAGATCAAGAAGCTCCCCGCGGCGCAACGGAGCGCGGCCGCGGTCGCCCGCATCGGCGGCAAGGATCGCAGCGCCCCCTTCTTCCAGATCCACCAGTCGGCGATCGGCCCCCTCGTCCTCCTCCTCTACCCGAAGGGCGCCGCCACCCCCGCCGACCCCACCAGCCCGGCGACGCCGCCGGCGCTGGTGGACTTCCGGGTCCACGTGGGGAGCGCCGACACCAGCCGCTTCCCCTTCGTCGCCACCACCATCGCCGAGGTGAGCCGCACCAGCCCCGAGGCCACGGCGCGGGTCGCCATCGACCAGAGCGAGGCACCCCTGTGGCTGCGCCTCGTCGCCGCCCATCTCGACACCATCACCGTAGGGAACGACACCTGGAGCCCGGCGACGCCGTAGTCCGGGAGAGGGTGTCGCGGCCGGGGGTGTCCGGTGGTGCCGGACGCCCCCGGCCGCGACCCGAGGCACGGGTTCAGCAACGGGCCGGAGGACCGTATGCTAGGAGCCCATTCGCGGCCGGCCTCCCGACCCCATGCCC
>JAJRSX010000105.1 GCA_024278555.1 bacterium
CGGGCGCGGATCCGGCTCCAGGTCGGCGTCGCCGCGGCGGCGACGGTCCTCACCGTACAACCGTACGCCTCCGGTCGCCGCCACCGCGGCGCCACCAACCTGCAACCGGCTTCACGCCCGCTGAGGGTGGTGTCACAGGCGGCTTCGACGGGGGGCGGATCAAGGCGGGCGCGGATCCGGCTCCAGGTCGGCGTCGCCGCGGCGGCGACGGTCCTCACCGTACAACCGTACGCCTCTGGTCGCCGCCACCGCGGCGCCACCAACCTGCAACCGGCTTCACGCCCCCTCTTCGGCCACCTGGGTGGCGAGGTCGGGGAAATGGGCCTCCAGCATGTGCAGGACCGCGTCCTGGCTGTCGGCGGCAAGGAGGTCGGGGAGGAGCGGCGCGCACCCCTCGCGGGTGAGGTCGGCGAGGGCGTCCCAGACGCGCGGCATGGCGGGCGGCGCCAGGGAGAGTTCGTCGATTTCCAGCGCCAGGAGCGCCGGCAGGGCCAGCGGCCAGGCGGCGAGCTCACCGCACAGGCTCACCCGTTTGCCGGCGGCGTGGGCCGCCTCCACCGTGTCTTGAATGAGGAGCAGCACCGCCGGGTGGAGGGGCTGGTAGAGGTGGCCGACGGTGGCCGACTGGCGGTCGACCGCCAGGGCGTACTGGGTGAGGTCGTTGGAGCCGATGGCGACAAAATCGACCCGGGTGAACAGCGGCCGGCCGGCGCGTGCCACCGCCGGCACCTCGACCATCACCCCCAACTCCGCCGGGCCGTGGTCGATCCCCTCCTCCTCCAGACCGCGGCGCGCCACCACCACCTCGGCCAGCAGCGCGTCGAGCTCCTCAACCGTGGTCACCATCGGGAAGAGGATCCGCACCCGGCCGAGGGCGGCGGCGCGCAGCATGGCGCGGAGCTGGGTGGCGAGAACCTGCTTGCGGTGCAGGGTGAGGCGCACCGCCCGTAGCCCCAGGAGCGGGTTGGCCTCCTGGATCGGCAGGAGGCGCAAGAACGGCTTGTCGCCCCCGAGGTCGAGGGTGCGCAGGGTGATGGGCTGGTCGGGGAACCGCTCCACCGCGGCGCGGTAGATCGCGAGCTGCTCCTCCTCGCGGTAGAGGGCGTCGCGGTGGGTGAGCAGGGCGTACTCGGTGCGGTAGAGGCCGATCCCCATGGCACCGCGGGCGGCGGCGGTCTCCAGGTCGCGGCCGACCGAGACGTTGGCGCGCAGCCGCACCGGCAGCGCCTCTTCCGGGACGTTCGGCGACCAGGTCGTCGACGGCAGCGGCCGGTGGGCCGCCTCCACCGCCGGCGACGGGTTGAGGTAGAGGGTGCCGGTGGTGCCGTCGACGATCAGCCGGTCGCCGCGCTGGATCGCCCCCACCTCGATGCCGGTGACCATGGGCAGGCCGAGGGTGCGGGCCAGGAGCACCGCGTGCGAGTCGGGGGTGGTCGCCCCCTGGACGAGGCCGCGCACCCCCTGTTCGGGGGCGTCGAGGACGTCGGTGACGCTGATCTGGGTGGCCACCCGGATGGTCCCGGTGGTGGCCTCCGCCGCCGGTGCGGGCTGCCCCTTGCACAGAGATTCCAGGATCCGCCGGGCCACCTCCAGGACGTCGCCGCCGCGCTGGCGGATGTAGGGGTCGGGGAGGCGGAGGAAGGTGTGGTAGTGGTCCAGCGCCACCTCGCGGATGGTGCGGTAGGCGTTGGCGCCGGCGACGATCCGCTCCTCGATGGTGGCCAGGAAGCTCCCCTCGGCCAGGAGCAGCCGCTGCATCTCCAGGAGCGCCGCCTCCTCCTCGCCCACCTCTTCCCGCAGGCGGGCGATCACCCGGTCGAGGTCGTTCCGTGCCGCCGCCACCGCCACGTCGAGGCGGGTGAGCTCCACGTCCGGCTCGCCGCTCGCCTGGTAGGCGTGCAACGGCAAGAGGCCGCTCTCCACCACCGCCCGGCCGACCGTCACCCCGGGTGCCGCCGCCACCCCGACGAGGCGTAGCTCGCGGCGGTCATCAGTCTCCCTGGCGGTGATGAGGGCGGTGCTGTTGAGCCCCTCCACCAGGCCGCCGACCTGGTGGGCGACGGTCTGCAGGAGCTGGATCTCTTCGTCATGAAAGAGGCGCGGTACCTCGGTCTGGACCACCAGACAGCCGGCGACCTCGCCCCCCTGGACCACCGGCACCCCGAGGAAGGAGACAAACCGCTCCTCGCCGGTCTTCGGCAGGAACTTGAACCGCGGGTGGGACTCCGCCTCCTCCACCGCCACCGCCTTACCCCCCTCCACCACCAGCCCCACCAGCCCCTCCCCCGGCCCCAGGCGGGGCGGCGCGTGGGGGTTGAAGCGCAGGCCGGTGGAGGCGGCGAGGACCAGCTCACCCGACCCCGGCTCGGTGAGGTAGAGGGAGCACAGGGGGGTCGACATCTGCTCCGCCACCACCCGCACGATCTCGTCCACCGTGGTGCGAGCATCGGCACCGGCGGCGGCGACCCTGCCGACCCGCTCGAGGGTGGCGAGGGCGTCGATGAGCTGCTGACGGTCGGGCAAGGGGGATCCGGGGTGGCGAGGGCAAGCCATCCTACCACGTCATCGGCCTGTGCAGCGCTGCCGGGCGGGCCTCCACGGGCAAGGCAATGGACTGCAACCCTATCGGCAGGGGGGTGGAGTTTGCGGAGAAAACCGGTCCACATTTTCGTCTGCCGTGGGCCTGGGTCAAACTGGCGGCGCTGGGCCCCGCCACCGTGCCGCCCCCATGTCTACCGATCTCATCGACCGCGCCGCCCGCCTCCTCGCCGCCGCCCGGCGGCCGCTGCACCTCACCGGTGCCGGGATGAGTGCCGAGTCGGGGATCCCCACCTTCCGCGATGCGGGTGGCTACTGGCGCCGCTTTCCCCCCTTCGCCCGGCTGGGACTCGCGGCTGAAGAGCTCGCCTCGCCGTGGGCCTTCTACGAGTGGCTGATTCCGCCGGAGGACGGTAAGTTGGGGGAGTCGTCTTGACTGAACTGAAGGAGGGAACAGCGATGGCCATGGACATTCGAGTGGAGCCCTTTAGCGGCTGGGAGGCGCTGGCGATCGCCGCCGGCATTGAAGAGCGGGGGATCCGCTTCTACCGCGCCGCCTCGGAGGCGGCCACCGACCCGGACGCGAAGAGGCTCTTCGACGCGATGATCGGCGAGGAGCACCGCCACCTGGCGACCGTGGAGGAGGCGCTGGTGGCGGCCCGCGGCCTGACCCCGATCGAAGAGGGGGTGGTGCGCTCCTACCTGGTGGGGGTCGATTCCGACCTCGACCCCTTTGCCGAGGTGGCCTCGAAGGGGGACAGCGCCGAGGCCGCGAGCGCGGCCCACCGGGTCGAGCAGGTGGCGGCGCGCAACTACCTCGACCTGGCGCGGCGCTCCATGGACCTCCAGGCGAAGGCGGTCCTCGTCGCCCTGGCGGAGGAGGAGCTGGACCACGACCACCTCCTCAGCGCGCGCCTCGATGGTACCGCCGTCCCCGCCCCGCCCGAGGTCGGGCAGGAGGAGGTGGTGCGCCTTACCGTCCTGGAGGAGGAGATCCGTCGCACCATCCCCTCCCTGGGCCGGATCGCCAACCAGTCGGGGCTCACCTCGCCCCTGCCCACCCAGGAGGGGTCGGTCTTCACCCAGATCGAGCGGCTGCGCCACCTGCTTCTGGAGGTGGAGGAGGAGCTCGACGCCCACCTCGACGCTCGCATTGAGGCCCTCGCGGCACAGATCGAGCCGGTCGAAGTTTCTTGACACCCACCATATCCCTCCCCTAGGGTCGCATCTCTATCTCGTTGAAACGACTCGTATTTTCCCCCTTTGTCGGGGGAGGAGGGGCAGGATGGTGAGGAATATGGGACGGTGGTGTGCGGTGGCCTCGATCCTCTTGGTGGTAGCGGCCACCAGCGCGATCGCCGGGGAGGCGTACCGGCTCGGCCACGGTGACGTGGTGGAGATCGGTGTCTGGCGCGAGGCGGAGATGCAAAAGCAGGTCGTGGTCCGCCCCGACGGCATGGTCTCCTTCCCCCTGGTGGGCGACGTGGAGGCGGCGGGCAAGACGGTCGCCGAGCTCAAGGGGGTGATCGAGAAGGGGCTCGCCCGCTACATCCCGGACGCGGTGGCCAGCGTCGCGGTGGTCAACGCGGTCTCCATGCAGGCGTCAGTGGAGGGCAGGGTCGCCCGCCCCGGCCGCTACCCGATCACCGGCACCACCACCTTCCTGGAGATCATGGCTCTGGCGGGCGGCCCCACCCCCTTTGCCAGTGAACGCAAGGTGCGGGTGCGCCACGGGGGCACCTGGCAGACGGTGAACTACCACCACCTCGCCAAGGGTGACGGCGACGACTTCGCCCTCAGCCGCGGCGACGTGATCTACGTACCGTAGGGCGCGACGGTGCGCGTTCTCGTTGCCGGGGGGGCGGGGTATATCGGCGCCCACATGGTCCGCGCCCTCCTCGCCGCCGGCCACCAACCCACATGCCTCGACAACCTCGCCACCGGCCACAGGGAGTCGCTTCCCCAGGAGGTCGAGCTGATCGAGTTCGACC
>JAJRSX010000106.1 GCA_024278555.1 bacterium
CACGTCCACTCCGATCGTCTGCGTGGTAGCCTGCTTCATGGTCGCTCTCCTTTGCTTGTGGGCTCCGAGCCCGTGGTTAGCATTGAGCCAGGTGAGAACCTGAGCTCGCGAGGAGAGCGGCCTCCTCATCCCATCTCCGTGGTGAGCCCCGGCCCTCCTGGCCCTCACTGTGCTCTGGCGTCCCACCGGTGACGCCATAAAGCAGATTCGAGGTTTGCTGCAGACTGCACGAAGGGACCGAAGAGATAGCATGTCGCCATGCCGGAGATCAGTTGCTTTCTTGGAATCTCGATACGGATGTACTTCAACGATCACAACCCACCCCATTTCCACGTGCAGTACAACGACTACCGCGCCTCTCTCAAGGTCCATGACGCCGCGATTCTGGAGGGAGAGCTTCCCGCCAGAGTGGTCGGACTGGTGGCCGAGTGGGCCAATCTCCATCGCGAGGAGCTGATGAACAACTGGGAGACCCTGCGAGCGAGCGGCGAGTGGGCGAAGATCCCACCGCTCGTTTGATAGACTTCGTCGAACGGAGCACAAGGCAATGATCTGGGTGACGGAGGCAGAGTATCTTGGCGACTATCGGCTGCGGGTGGTCTTCAATGACGGCTCGCAGGGGGTGGTGGACCTGGAAGAGACGGTGTGTGGCGACCCACGCCCCATCTTCGAGGGCGTGCGAGAGATCGACGCGTTTCGCCGCTTCCGTGTGGAGATGGACACCGTGGTGTGGGAGAACGGCCTCGACCTCGCGCCGGAGTATCTCCACCGGTTGGCGGCTCAGCAGGACACCTCGGCGGCATAGACTCCGACCCGTGGTCACATCCCCTCTCTGCGTCTCCCACCTCTCCGCGTCTCCGCGTTAAAACCCACTCGGCACGAGCCCCGGTCCACCACCGGTGACGCCTCCCCCCCCAGCTTATCCCCCCTTTGCGCCCTCGCGCCTTTGCGTTGAGTGGTGTGCCTTCCAGGCCGCCACCCGAGCCGCTTTCTGGTTCCCGTGACCGATCTCTCCCCCTGAAATGATGGCCGCTTGGCGATCGCGGCCTCCCCTGTCGGATCGGCCGCGGTGTCGACATAATCGGTGCTCACAGATCCGGGGGGCACCATGGCGCGCGACAAGGGGAGTCCACAGGTAGGGCTGATCGACTGGGGGCTGCTCCTCCTGCGCCTTGGCCTCGGGGCGGCCTTCGTCGCCCATGGGGTGCCGAAGCTCCTCGGGGGGCCGGAGGCGTGGGCCGCCCTGGGGGGCGCGATGACCAACCTCGGGGTCCACTTCGCCCCGGCGGTGTGGGGGCTCGCCGCCGCCCTCTCCGAGGCGGCGGGAGGTGCGCTCCTCGCCGCCGGCCTCCTCTTTCGCCCCGCCTGTCTGGCGCTCGTGGCCACCATGGGGGTGGCCCTGGCGATGCACCTGGGGAAGGGCGACCCCTTCCTCGTCTACTCCCACGCCCTGGAGGACGCGGTGGTCTTCCTGGCTCTGTTGGTCACCGGTCCCGGACGGCTGGCCGCGGCGCGTCTGGCGCGGTAGCGGCGGCCGGTCGCCGCGTCTTCGCCCATGGAGCCCTTTGGCCCGCGCCGACTCGCCGGGGAGATCCGCCGGGCGGCGGCCCTGCGCGACCCCCTCGGTGTCGGCCCGCAGGGCGCGGTACGCCTCTACCACGGCGACGCCGAGGGGGTGCGCGGGGTGCGGCTGGACCGCTACGGGCCGCACCTGCGCCTGGAGCTCTACGACCCGCTCCCCGACCCGAGCCAGCTCGACCCCCTCCTCGACGGCCTCCTCCCGTTGCTGCCGGCGGGAGGCGCCCTCTTTCTGCTGGAGCGGTACCGCGGCCACGGTGGCGCGGTTCCGGTGCGCGGCCGGGAGACCGACGGGGTGGTGGAGATTGCCGAGGGGGGGGCGCGCTTCCGGGTGGAGCTGGCCCGCGCCCGCAACACCGGCCTCTTCCTCGATACCCGGTCGGCGCGTCGCTGGGTCGCGGAGCTGGCGGTGGCGGGGCCGGTCCTCAACCTCTTCGCCTACACCTGCGCCTTTGGGGTGGTGGCCCGCCTGGCCGGGGCCGAGCACACGGTGAACGTCGACATGAGCCCCGCCGCCCTCGCCCGCGGTGCGGAGAATTACCGTCGCAATGGCCTCGACACCCCGTCGCGCACCTTTCTCCGCGGCGACATCCGCAAACGGCTCCCGTGGCTGGCCCGGCGCCACTTTTGCTTCGACTTGATCATCGTCGACCCGCCCCCCACCGCGCCGATCCCCCCGGCCCACCGCCTCGCGCCGCTCCTGGCCGAGGGTGGCCGCCTCCTCTGGTGCCACCACGGCAGTGGGCCGCCGCCGCTGCCCGAGGGGTTTGCCGTGGTCGAGGAACGCCCCGCCGACCCCGATTTCCCAGGGCGGTCGGTGACCCGGTCCTATCTCCTGACTCCTGGGTGAGGGACGTTGACACGTATCATGTGTCCACGTAATATGTGCTCATGAATATCACCCTTTCCGTGGAGGATCGTCTCCTTGAGCGGGCCCGCGAGGTCGCCCGTCGCCAGGGGGTAAGCCTCAACCAGCTCGTCCGTCATTACCTGGAGACGGTGGCTGGGGAGGTCTCGGGGGAGGTGGCGGCGGAGACGCTTTTGCATCTCATGGAGGAGCACGGGGGGCACTCCGGCGGCCACCGTATCCCCCGTGAGGCGGCATATGAGGGGCGGGTTTGAAGGAGCGCACCTTCTTCGATACCAACGTCTTGGTCTATGCCGATGACCTCGATGGTGGAGCGAAGCGGGAGGTCGCGAGGCAGCTTCTCCGCGATGCGCTCGTCTCGGCGACCGGCGTTGTCTCCACCCAGGTCTTGCAGGAGTTTTTCGTGGTTGCCACACGCAAACTGGGTGTGGATCCGGAGGTCGCCCGCCGGAAGGTGGCCCTCGTGGCGCAGATGGATCTGGTCCTGATCCGCCTCGATCTTATCCTCGGCGCCATCGACCTCCACCGCCTCCACCCCCTCTCCTTCTGGGATGCCCTGGTGGTGAAGAGCGCCGCGGCTGCCGGGTGTACGCGCATCCTTACCGAGGACCTGAACCACGGTGAAGTGATCGACGGCGTGCAGGTGGTGGACCCCTTCTGCGGATAGTAACCGGTGCACTGCGCCGGCGCCGGTGCGTGGGACGCTCCGGCCGGGCATCATCGGCGGGTGCAGCCCCCCGACCTCTACCTCTCGATCCCCCACCGGTGTGCCTACCTGGCCGGACGGGAGTCCACCGCGATCCTCGTGGATCCGGACCACCGGGTGACCACCGGGGAGTACGGTCGCCTCCTCGCCCACGGCTTCCGCCGCTCGGGCCCGAGGGTCTATCGGCCGCGGTGTGAGGGGTGCGCCGCCTGCGTGGCGGTGCGGGTGCGGGTGGCCGACTTTGTGGCCTCGCGCTCCCAGCGGCGGGTGTGGCGGCGCAACCAGGACCTCACGGTCGCCGCGATGGAGCCGCGCTTCGACGAGGAGCGGTACCGGCTGTATCGCCGCTACCAGCGCGATCAGCACGACGACGCCATGGAGGAGCCGGGGCCGCCGGTGGAGGCGCGCGCCGCCTTTTGCCGCTTTCTGGTGGAGAGTCCGGTGGCGACGGTCCACCACGACTACCGCGATGGTGGTCGCCTGGTGGGGGTGGGGGTGGTGGACCGGCTGCCCGGTGCCCTCTCCTCGGTCTACTACTACTTCGACCCGGAGGCGGGCCGCCGGTCGCTGGGGACCTACTCGGTCCTGTGGGAGATCGACCTCTGCCGTCGCCTCGGGCTGCCGTACCACTATCTCGGTTACTGGATCCGCGACTGCCCGAAGATGGCGTACAAGGACCGCTTCCAGCCGTTGGAGTACCTGGTGGGCGGTGTGTGGCAGTCCACGCCGCCGGAATGAAGGCGGGGAGCTGCGGCGCCGTCTGGCGTCGTGGTAGCCTGCCGCGGTCATGGGCAAAGAGATCGCGGCGGTCGCGCAGGGCCGGAAGGAGGAGCTGGTGGAGCTTCAGTCGGTGCTCACCGGGGTGGGGATCGCGTCGGAGATCGTCTGCCCGCCCGGCTCCGGCCACGGCTGAGGCACCAAGTTCTTGCTCGCGGTCGCGAGCGCGGAGGGGCCACGGGCGGCACAGGCGTTGTATGACGCCTGGTACGCCCGGGCGAGCGAGGCGGAGCGGCGCGCGGCAGAGAGTGTCATCGACCACAACGCCGCAGAGATCACCTGCCCGGCGTGCGGCACCACCTTCGCCACCGGCCCGAGCGAGTGCCCGGACTGCGGTTTGGGGCTCCTTTGAAAGCTCAGCGTTGTACCTCGAAGGCCCGACTCCGGTCGCGGCCGAAACGGTAGACGGCGAAGTGGTCGTCGAGGGTGGCAACGCGGTGGATCCCGAGGCGCTCCATGACCGCGAAGCTGGTGCGATCGGTGATTGAAAAGTCCTGGTCAGGGAAGCGGGAGCCGATCGTCCAGGCGTTTTCGAGGTCGGCGATGGCGACCAGTTCGATCGTGGCGATGCCGCCACGCAACCCTTCCCAGAACCGTTCCGCTGCGTTTGGGTGGATTCGGTGGTGGAGCAGCAGCCACGTCTCGACCAAGACGTGGTCCGTGGTGACGAGCGGCTCTCCGGCGGAGAGGATCCTTTTAGCCCACGCGTTGTTGCGGTCACCGCTGTCGGCGGCGGCGTACCAGGCGGAGGTGTCGACGAAGAGGCTCATTGCCCCGTGGGTCGGCCCTGAGGCTGGTCGGCGGCGAGCGCCTCACCGAGGAGGCGGTCCTTGTCCCGGGCGATATCGGTGGAGCCTGAGTCACCGAGATCGAAGACCGCCTCGGGGGTCACCTGGTGGTGCGGTTCGCCGAGGTCGCGCTCGAGGAGTCGGCGGATATATTCGGCAAAGGAGATCCCGAGCTGGGCGGCGCGTGCGCGACCGCGGCGCTGGACTTCGGAGTCGAGGGAGATCTGGGTGCGTGTCATCATGATGCATGTATCATAGCGCGACGTTGTCCATCTTCCCCAGTTCGTCATCCTGGCTTGCGCTCCTCTCTTTCCATGGAGCGCGACGGGTTCTTCTCTTTTGGTGGGCGGGAACAGGCCAACTGGATCGGACCCTGGCGGCGGCAGACTTTCGGCGCGTGGCTGGGCGATACTGGTCTCGTCCGGCCCCTTCGGTGCCCCACCGACGCCCCCTGTGGTCACCTCCCCCTTCGCCTCTCGGCATTGATCCGCATGTCCACCGAGCCCATCCCCGCCACCGTCGTCTCCGGCTTTCTCGGGAGCGGCAAGACCACCCTCCTGAACCGGCTGCTCAGCGCGTCGCATGGGCGGCGGATCGCGGTGATCGTCAATGAGTTCGGTGAGGTGGGGATCGACGGGAGCCTGGTCGCCGGTGGGGAGCGGTTCGTGGAGCTGGACAACGGCTGCCTCTGCTGTGTCCTCAACGCCGATCTGGTGGAGCTCCTCGGGGAGCTCGGGCGGCGCGACGACATCGACCAACTGGTGGTGGAGACGACCGGCATCGCCGATCCCCTGCCGGTGGGGTGGGCCTTCTCGCGGCCGCAGCTCGAGGGTCGCTTCCGCCTCGATTGTCTGGTGACGGTGGCCGACTGTCTGAACCTGGAGCGGGCGGTGGAGGGGTCGCGCGAGGGCCGGTACCAGCTCGAGCGCGCCGACCTCCTCCTGCTGGCGAAGGGTGATCTGGTGGATGCGGAACGCCGGGCGGAGGTGGACGCGCGCCTGGCGGCGCTCAACGCGACCGCCCCCCGCTTTGCCGCCGACGACCCGGCCGCCCTCACCCTCTTGCTGGAGACGGAGCTCGACGGCGCCTTCGCCGGCGTGGCGGCCGCCGCCCCGCACCACCACCACGAACACGGCGCCGGGCACACCACCCACGAATTCGAGTCGGTGGCGGTGGAGGTGGGGGAGCGGGCCGCCGACCGTGACGAGCTGGAGGACCTCCTGGAGCAGCTACCGCCGACGGTCTACCGCTCCAAGGGGGTCGTGCGGGTGGCGGGGGAGGCGGAGTGGATGGTCTTCCACTCGGTGGCGAGCCGCCTGGAGATCGACTGGATGGCCGACCACGACGGCCCCGGCGCCCTGGTCTTCATCGGCAAGGGGCTCGACCGGGCGGGGCTGGAGCGGGCGGTGGCGGCCCTCTTTGGAAAGGTGGCGAGGGTGGAGCCGGGCGGTTGATGGATCGATCCACCAACCGCCCGGCCCTGGGGTAAGACCGGGGTTTACTCCCCGATGATCTCGTTCAGGGTCTTGCTGGCGCGCATGGCCGCGGCGACCTTGGCCGGGTCGGTGAGGTAGTAGCCCCCCAGGTCGACCGGCTTGCCCTGGACCACGTCGAGCTCTTCGATGATGGTGTCGATGTTCGCCGCAAGCTTTTCGGCAATCGGGGCGAAGTGGGCGGCGAGCTCCGGGTCCTCGTCCTGGGCGGCGAGGGCCTCGGCCCAGTAGCGGGCGAGGTGGGCGTGGGAGCCCTGGTTGTTGATCTGACCCACCTTGCGGCCGGGGGACTGGTTGCTCACCAGGAGCTTGGTGGTGGCGTCGTCGAGGGCCTTGCCGAGGATCGCCGCCTTCTGGTTGCCGGTGGTCTTGGCGAGGTGCTCCAGGGAGACCGCCAGGGCGGCGAACTCACCCAGGGAGTCCCACCGGAGGTGGCCCTCGGCCACGAACTGCTGCACGTGCTTGGGCGCCGAGCCGCCGGCGCCGGTCTCGAACATGCCGCCGCCCGCCATGAGCGGTACGATGGAGAGCATCTTGGCGCTGGTGCCGACCTCGAGGATGGGGAAGAGGTCGGTGTTGTAGTCACGCAGGATGTTGCCGGTGACCGAGATGGTGTCCTCGCCCCGCTTCAGCCGCTCCAGGGAGTAGTTGGCCGCCTCCACCGGGGCCATGATCTTGATCTCCAAACCGGAGGTGTCGTGCTCCGGGAGGTACTGCTCCACCTTGGCGATGATCTGGGCGTCGTGGGCACGCTCCTTGTCGAGCCAGAAGATCGCCGGGGTGTCGCTCGCCCGCGCCCGGGTCACCGCCAGCTTCACCCAGTCCCGGATCGGGGCATCCTTGGCCTGGCAGGAGCGCCAGATGTCGCCCTCCTCCACGTCGTGGACGTGGAGGAGGTCGCCGTTGGCGGCGATCATGCGGATCTTGCCGTCGCCGGGGGCCACGAAGGTGGTCGGGTGGGAGCCGTACTCCTCCGCCTTCTGCGCCATCAGGCCGACGTTGGGAACCGAGCCCATGGTCGCCGGATCGAAGGCGCCGTGCTTCTTGCAGAAGTCGATGGTCGCCGCGTAGACCCCGGCGTAGCTGGAGTCGGGGATGGTGCACTTGGCGTCCTTGAGCTTGCCGTCCGGCCCCCACCCCTTGCCGCCGTTGCGGATGATGACCGGCATGGAGGCGTCGATGATGACGTCGCTCGGCACATGCAGGTTGGTGATCCCCTTGTCCGAGTTGACCATGTAGAGCTCGGCCTGCTTGTCGTAGCACGCCTGGATGTCGGCCTCGATGGCCGCCTTCTGGTCGGCGGGCAGGGCGGCGATCTTCGTTACCACGTCGCCGAGGCCGTTGTTCGGGTGGATGCCGAGCTCGGCGAAGGTGTCGGCGTACTTCTCGTAGAGGTCGGCGAAGTAGACGGAGACGCAGTGGCCGAAGATGATCGGGTCGGAGACCTTCATCATCGTGGCCTTCAGGTGCAGGGAGAAGAGCACGTCTTGGCGCTTGGCATCGGCGATCTGCTCGGCGAAGAAGCTGCGCAGGGCCCTCTTGCTCATCTTGGTGCCGTCGACCACCGCGTTGGCTCCAAGCTCCACCCCCTCCTTGAGGACGGTGGTGGTGCCGTCACCCGCCACGAACTCGATCCGGGCCGGGCCGGCCTGAGCATCGGTGACGGTGACCGACGCCTCGTTGTGGGCGAAGTCACCCTCGCTCATGGTCGCCACGTGGCACTTGGAGTCGGGGCTCCACTCGCCCATGGAGTGGGGGTTCCGGCGGGCGAACTCCTTCACCGCGCGCGGCGGCCGACGGTCGGAGTTGCCCTCGCGCAGCACCGGGTTCACCGCGCTCCCCTTGATCGCATCGTAGCGGGCGCGGATCTCCCGCTCCTCGTCGCTCTGCGGATCGGCGGGATAATCGGGGATGTCGTAGCCCTTCTCCTGGAGCTCCTTGATCGCGGCGGTGAGCTGCGGGACCGAAGCGCTGATGTTGGGGAGCTTGATGATGTTCGCCTCCGGCCTCTTGACCAGGGCGCCGAGCTCCGCCAGGTCGTCGGGCTGTCGCTGGGCATCGCTCAGCCTCTCGGGAAAGGCAGCGATGATACGACCCGCCAGGGAGATGTTCTTGGTGCCGAGGTTGATACCGCACGGCTTGGTGAATGCCTTGATGATCGGCAGCAGCGAAGCGCTGGCGAGCTGCGGCGCCTCGTCGACCTGCGTGTAGATGATGTCTAGCTTGTCCGACATGTCTTTCGCTCCATTGCCAAGGGTAGACAGGACCTTCCCGACCAAAATCGATCACCGCTGGCTCGGCCCTCTCCGTCATGGAATGCAGCCCGGCAGCCGACGATCGCGAATCGGTGAAGATGCCACATGTTCGATCCGGCGATCAAGTTGCTTCGGTTTTTCGGGGATCGCCGGGTGAGGTTCTCGCGCAGAGACGCGGAGGCGCAGAGGGAGGGAAAAAGGAAGGCGCGGCGCCGTCCTTGCGGCTCGATCTATGGATTGGCTTTCCGCTCACGACGGCGTGACCGTCGGAGGGACTTCCGGCGAGGGGCGGCGGACTTGCCCAATGGGGCGGATGTGTCTATAAAGCTCGCCCGCTTTTTTGGGAGGAGGGTGTGGAGGAGCGCTTTGCGGTCAGGCTCACCCGCCCTGTCCAAGATCCGGCGTGCAGGTTCTTTAGGTCCAAAGTTGCCGGCGGTACTCCCATCGTCAGGATTTAGATAGAGCGGTTTGTTAGATGTCAGGGCCATTTCGGCGCCGGCATCCATTCTGTTCCCCGAGGTAATGAGGAATCGAGTATGCAGATCACAGGGATGCTGAGCGGCTCCAAGCTCCTCCGCTACGTGGGGTACCCCACCGCCGAGGTGCTCGGTCCCGAGGCGAGCACGGACGACATCAAGGCGCTCATCGACAAGCACGGAGAGGTCTTCGTCAAGCCCCTCTTCCGCGGCGGCGTGGGCAAGAAAGGCAAGGCGGGGCTGATCGGCCGGGCCAAGGACGTGGAGACGGCGCTGAAGGAGAAGGAGCGCCTCTACTTCGTCGAGCACCGCCACGGCAACGCGGTGGCGAAGGCGGAGGGGGTGACCTTCGAAGGGGCGGTACCGGCGGAGCACGAGGTCTACTTCGCGATCACCGACTCCACCAAGTTCCGGGCCCCGACGGTGACCATCACCCACCACGGCGGTGTGGACATCGAGGAGCTCGCCAAGGATCAGATCGCCGAGATCCCCTTCGACCCGCTCACCGGCCTGAAGGCCTTCGTCATCGCCAACGCCCTCACCGACCTCGGCGCTCCGGACGAGATCATCTCGCCCCTGGTGCAGAACCTGCCCAAGCTGTGGGACCTCTTCCACAACTACGGGATGACCACCCTGGAGCTCAACCCGATCCGCATGATGCCGAACGCCAAGGGGCGTCTGGTCCCGGTGGCGTGTGACTTCAAGTGCGGCTTCGATCAGGACGACCCGAACTGGAAACGCCTCGGCCTGCCGGCGCACCTCTTCGCCTCCGACACCTCCGACTTCGAGCAGGAGGTGAACCAGCTCCGTACCTACCAGGGGCAGAGCGACGTCTTCGTCATCAATGACAAGGGGACGATCCTCGCCCCCACCTTTGGCGGCGGCGCCAACGCCCTGGTCACCGAGCTCCTCGGCGACGACGCGATCATCTCCTCCGACTTCGGCGGCAACCCGCCGTACGCGAAGATGAAGGAGATCGCACGGATCAGCTTCAAGTACTACCTGGAGCAGACCAACGTCCTGTTCATCATCGGCGGCAAGGCGAACAACACCGACATCTACGAGACCTTCCGCGCCATGGCGGACGGTCTGCGCGAGCACTTCAACACCCACGGGCCGACGCCCCTCTACGTGGTGATCGGCCGCGGCGGCCCCAACCTGATCCGCGGTATGGGGGTGATGCGCGACACCCTCGACGCCCTCGGCCTGCCGTACCGGATCTTCGGCCACGACTCGGCGATGAGCGAGGTGGTGAACTACGCCCAGGCGATCAACCGCTGGATGATGGAGGGCGGCAAGGAGAAGGTTGCCGCCCGCCTGGGGATCACCGGCTGAGACCGCCGCCGGCAGCCAAGCGCAGCGCGGGCAGGAGCCCCTCTGCCGTTCGACAACGGACTCTGAGAGACGAGGTAATACGATGCATCCTAAGGGCGTAGGCGACTTTCCCTATTACGTGGGCATCCGCTCCCTGGCCGACCTGGCCACCCGGGAGGATCGGGTGTGTGTCCTCAACATCCTCGGCAACGAGTCGAGGTCGGTGACCCCGACGAGCCACGAGTACTCGGGGGGCAACATCGTCTTCGGCACCGGCCCCGGCCGCGCCGGTCAGGTACTGAAGACGAAGCTCGGGGATATCCCGGTCTACAATAACGTCCGTGACGGCATCGCCGACGGCCACACCTTCAACACCGGCGTCGTCTACCTGCCGCCGGCCGGGGTGCGCGACGGCGTCGCCGAGCTGATCCGGGTGAACCCGGACCTGAAGAAGGTGATCATCCTCACGGAGAAGGTCTCGGTCCACGACGCCCGGGTCATTCGCTCCCTCGGTCAGCTCCGCGGTATCGACGTCTTCGGCGCCAACTGCCTCGGCCTCGCCGACGCCTGGAACCAGGTCCGCCTCGGCGGCGCCCTGGGCGGCTCCGCCCCGGCCGAGTCTTTGATGAAGGGGTCGGTGGCGATCTTCTCCAACTCCGGCAACTTCACCACCACCATCGCCGTCTACCTCACCACCGCCGGCTGGGGATCGACGGTCTCCGTCTCCTCCGGCAAGGACGTCTACATCCACTTCGCCGCCCCCGAGTTCGTCTACGCCCTCGACCACGACGACCGCTCCAAGGCGGCGGTGATGTACGTCGAGCCGGGCGGCTACTACGAGCGCGACATCAAGCTGACCAAGCCGACGGTGGCGTGCGTCGTCGGCCGCTGGAAGGCGAAGCTCACCCGCTCGGTAGGCCACGCCGGCGCCATGGCCGGCTCCGGTGACGACGCTGCCGCCAAGGAGCGGTGGTTCATGGAGAAGTTCGGGGTCGACGCGATCTACACCCCGGACAACCCGGTCTGCTCCGCCAAGGGGGCGGTGGTCACCAACATCGCCCACATCCCCGTGGCGATGACCGCGGTGATGGCGAAGAACGGCATTGAGCCCGACTTCGAGTCCCAGGGGAGCCTGTCGCTGAAGCCGTGGTTCGCCAACACCCAGGGGATCGAGCTGCCGGCCGAGCTGGAGATCCCGGTGGTGGAGGCGGTGGCGCCGTACAACTAACAGATCGCCGCCCTCAACCGCCAGGTGGGGGCGATCCTGCCGCGCCAGAACATGAAGGACTGCTCCGGCGCCTCGATGATGGATCCGAAGACCCAGGTCTCACGGATCCACGGCATGTCGGTCCTCGACGCCACCCAGCACTCCATGGAGTCGAACCTGGTGATGGCCCTGATCCGCGAGTCGATCGACGCCAACGGCGAGAAGCTCGCCAACGTCGCCATCGGCGCCGAGGTCAACCTCGCCGGCTCACCGCTCCTGGTGGCGGCGGACGCGGCGCGGGAGGCGGGCAACGCCCCCAACTCGGTCCTCGCCGCGGCCTGCTCCATCGTCGGTCCGAGGCGGGTCAATGGGGCGCGGGACGCGGCCGAGCGGCTGGTGGAGCTCTTCTCCCACCAGGGGCTCGAAGACGCCGCCGACGAGAGCTTCGACATCGCCCCGATAGTGGCGAACTCGGAGGCGGCGGCCACCTTCGTCGGCCCCGAGCCCGACCCCAAGGCGGAGCGGATGCTCGCCGCGGTGGCGGCGCGGGGGGGCAAGTCGGTCTTCCTGCGCTACCTCCAGGCACTCGACGGCCACCCCACCGCCGACGCGGTCCTCGGGGCGATCTCCACCACCCTCGCCTGGGCGCCGCTGATGAAAAAGCGCATCTCGCCGTTCACGGTGCGCAACCTGCCGTGGTACCTCCGTCTCTACGGCACCTTCATCGGCGCGGCAGTGGCCGGTGAGCAGCACACCGCCGACGCCTTCTGCGGTGTCGCCATGGACGAGCTCCTCACCGACTGGTCCCTGGCCGAGGTCGCCTACCTGGCGCTCATGGGTGAGCGGCCGACCGAGGAGCAGATGTTCTCCTTCAGTGTCCTGCTCGGCCTGATCATCACCAACGGCCCCGGCACCATCTCCGCCCAGGGGGCCAAGGGTGGCGTCGCCGCCGACGGCCCGGAGACCCCGGAGCGGGTGCAGGTGAACAAGGCGATGACCGGCTTCCTCACCCACACCGGCTACGCCCACGGCGGCAACGGCTTCGAGGCGATCGCCTTCCTGTTGGAGCGGTTCAAGGAGAGCGGCGTCGCCGACCCGGGCGATGCGAACCACGGCCTCGACCTCGCCGCCATGGCCGGCGACTACGCGGCCGAGTACAAGAAGTACAAGGCGGAACAGAAGGCGATCGGCAACCTCGGCTACGCCAAGATCCCGTGCGTCAACCATCCGATCTTCAAGGGCAAGCCGGTCAACTACGACCCGCGCGAGGTCTACGTTGCCGACCTCTTCAAGGGGCGCGGCGAGTACAACCTCTTCCACGACTACTACCACGCCCTCGTCCAGGCCCTCTTCGACAAGGGGGTGAGTCGCGAGGTCTACTGCGTCAACGTCGACGCGGTGATCGCGGTGCTGCTGTTGAAGATCCTCTGGAAGCCGTACCGCGAGGGGCGCTTCTCCGAGGCCACCATGGAGACCGCCGCCTTCACCACCTTCCTCTTCGGCCGGATGATCGGCTGCGCCGCGGAGGTGGATGATCACACCAACCGGGGGAAGAACATGGATACCCGGACGCCGGCATCGAAGTGCTCCTTTGTCGGGTAGGGGGAGGGGTAGAAAGTAGGAAGTAGAAGGTAGAAAGGGGGGGGCGGAAGAGGGTGGGTGCCCCCTCGCCGCGATTCCTCGGGATCCCCCCTTTCTACATTTCTGCTTTCTACTCTTCTCCCTCCCCCCTCCCGCACCCCGGCCCCACCGAAGCCCCCAGACCCAAGGAGATCACTCCCATGAACATTCACGAGCATCAGGCGAAGGAGCTCTTTCGCGAGTACGGCGTGCCGGTCCCCGAGGGCAGGGCGGCGGGGAATGTGGACGAGGCGGTGGGATACGCCGAGGCGCAAGACTGGCCGGTCTACGTGGTCAAGGCGCAGATCCACGCCGGCGGCCGCGGCAAGGCGGGCGGGGTGAAGATCACCCGCTCCAAGCAGGAGGTCCGCCAGCTCGCCACGGAGATCTACGGCAAGACCCTCGTCACCCACCAGACCGGGCCGGCGGGCAAGAAGGTCCAGCGGCTCCTCATCGAGCGGGGCTCGAACATCGCCCGCGAGCTCTACCTGTCGATGATCGTCGATCGCGGCGCCGGCATGCCGGTGATCATCGCCTCCACCGAGGGGGGGATGGAGATCGAAAAGGTGGCCGCGGAGGAGCCCGAGAAGATCGTCACCGTCCACATCGACCCGGTGACCGGCCTGCAGCCCTTCCACTGTCGCGAGGTCGCCTTCTCCCTGGGGCTCTCGGGCGACCTGGTGAAGCAGTGCGGCCGGATGCTCGCCGCCCTCTACCGCCTCTTCCTCGAAAAGGACTGCTCGCAGATCGAGATCAACCCCCTGGTGGTCACCGAGGAGGGGCAGCTCATCGCCCTGGACGCGAAGGTGAACTTCGAGGACAACGCCCTGTTTCGCCACAAGGAGATCGTTGAGCTGCGCGACCTCTCGGAGGAGGAGGAGCTGGAGATCCGCGCCAGCGACTGGGACCTCAACTACATCAAGCTCGACGGCAACATCGGCTGCATGGTCAACGGCGCCGGCCTGGCCATGTCGACCATGGACATCATCGCCCTGGCCGGCGCCCAGCCGGCGAACTTCCTCGACGTGGGCGGCACCGCCACCGCCGAGCGGGTGGCCGAGGCGTTCAAGATCATCCTCGCCGACCCCGGGGTGCAGGGGATCTTCGTCAACATCTTCGGCGGCATCGTCCGCTGCGACCGCATCGCCCAAGGGGTCATCGACGCCGCCAAGCTCGTCGACTTGAGCGTACCCCTGGTGGTCCGCCTCCAGGGAACCAACGCGGTGGAGGCGCGCAAGATGCTCGCCGAGTCCGACGTGAAGCTGGAGACCGCCGAGGACCTGTGGGAAGGCGCCCAGAAGATCGCCAAGGCTGTCGCCTAGCTTTTCGCGGACAGCGTTCAGCGATCAGCTTGTGGGGACAGCTTCGCTGGCCATTCTTTTGCAGGGAACGGTTCCCGAAGGTCATCGTCCAACCCAATAAATTGTTCGTCCTATCGAGCCGAAGGCTGATCGCTGAAGGCTGACAGCTCGAACACGGAGTATTCGCATGAGCATCTTGGTCGACAAAGATACGAAGGTCATCGTTCAGGGGTTCACCGGCAAGGAGGGGACCTTTCACGCCACCCAGTGCATCGAGTACGGCACCCAGGTGGTCGGCGGGGTGACCCCGGGCAAGGGGGGACAGACCCACCTGGAGCGTCCGGTCTTCAACACCGTGCGCGAGGCGCGCGACGCGACCGGCGCCAACTGCTCGCTGATCTTCGTGCCGCCGCCGTTTGCCGCCGACGCGATCATGGAGGCGATCGCAGCCCAGATCGAGCTCATCGTGGCGATCACCGAGGGGATCCCGGTCCTCGACATGGTGCGGGCGAAGAACTACCTGAAGGGCTCCGCCTCGCGCCTCATCGGCCCCAACTGCCCCGGCATCATCACCCCCGGCGAGGCGAAGATCGGCATCATGCCCGGCTTCATCCACAACCCCGGCCGGGTGGGGATCATCTCCCGCTCCGGGACCCTCACCTACGAGGCGGTCAACCAGGTCACCGAGGTGGGGCTGGGACAAAGCACCTGCATCGGCATCGGCGGTGACCCGGTGAACGGCACCAACTTCATCGACTGCCTCTCCCTGTTCCAGGCGGATCCCGACACCGACGCGGTGGTGATGATCGGCGAGATCGGCGGTGACGCCGAGGAGCGCGCCGCCGCCTATGTGGCGGAGCACATGGACAAACCGGTGGTCGCCTTCATCGCCGGCTCCACCGCCCCTCCGGGCCGCCGCATGGGCCACGCCGGCGCCATCGTCTCCGGCGGCAAGGGGACCGCCGAGGCCAAGTTCGCCGCCCTGGAAGAGGCCGGCATCCGCACCACCCGCAACCCCTCCGAGCTCGGCGTCCTGATCAAGGATGCGATCGGGTAGCAGAAAAGGGGGGACGCCCCCGGGGCGGGGCGTCGTCGGCGGTGTCTGGAGGCCGAGTAGCGGGTCAGCGGAGATAGCCCCGAGCCTTCCGCCATCCTTCACACCGCTGGAACACGAAACCACGAAAGGGGGAAAGCACGAAAAACAACCGATTGAATTCTTTCGTGTTTTGAACTTTTCGTGCTTTCGTGTTC
>JAJRSX010000107.1 GCA_024278555.1 bacterium
CACCCGGCCTCCACGGTGTTGACAGGGAGCGGCCTCCTCATGGAAGACACGGAGGACACGGAGAACTGCAAAGGAGAGGTGCTTTCCTCCTCTTGGGCCTCGCGATGGATCGCCACGGGGTTGCCGTGCACGAGGACGGCGCAAGATCGTGCTGTTTTCTGATGGAGTTCTCTGTGCCCTCCGTTTCTCTGTGGTGAAAAATCCCTTCCGGGAGCCCTCCACCTCCCGGCCGAGGCGTGGAGCGACGCCGTACCTGAAAACGGCCCTCCCTAGTGGATAGGATGCCACTCGCCATCCTCAACCTCTTGCGTTCAGGACGAACCACGCTGTCCGTCATGAGCAAAGGGGATAGGCAGTTTTCAAGAAGTTACGGTGCTCGGCGGGCTGAAGCCCGCCCTACGGACGGTCCCATCTTGGTCTGCATTGCTATTTCCGCTGATCCTCTTTGCGTTGAGCGGTCCCCCTTCGTGGCCCTCGTGGTTTTGTTTGGCCGTGGTCAATTGGTATTCGGATAAAAGCCATCTCCACGCTCCGCCATCTCCACCAGCAGGGGTGCCGGGGTAAAGCGGTCGCCGTGTTCCTCGGCGAGCTGTTGGAGGCGGTCGCAGATCGCCTGCACGCCGCGGCGGTCGGCGTCGCGCAACAGGCCGCCGCGGTAGGGTGGGAAGCCGGTCCCCATGACCATCGCCATGTCGAGATGGAGCGGCGAGGCGACCACCTCTTCTTCTAGGCAGCGCGCCGCCTCGTTCACCATCGCCAGGACCATCCGGTCGACCGCCGCCTCGCGGTCGGTGATCTCCCGGTGGCGGGTGCCGAGGTCGTAGTGGAGGGTGTCGTCGACCCGCCGCCGCTTCCCCTTGCCCTTGTAGAAGCCGCGCCCCTGCTTGTCGCCGAGGCGGTCGTGGTCGACCATCCGGGCCAGGAGCGCCGACGGGCGCATGCGATCGCCGAAGGCTTGGTGGAGGACGCCGGCCACCTCCTGGCAGATGTCGAGCCCCACCGCGTCCATCAGGGTGAAGGGGCCCATGGGCATGCCGAAGTCGACCATCAGGGCGTCGAGGCCGGCCACGTCGCTCCCCGCCTCCAGGATCAGGGCGGCCTCGTTCAGGTAGGGCGACAGCAGCCGGTTGACCAGGAAGCCCGGGCGGTCGGCGACCACCACCGGCACCTTGCCGAGCCGCTTGGCGAAGGCGACGGTGGCCAGCGTCGCCTCGTCGCTGGTGGAGTCGGCGCGGATCACCTCCACCAGGGGCATCCGGTGGACCGGGTTGAAGAAGTGCAGGCCGATCACCCGCTCCGGGTGGGTGGCCTCGGCGGCGATCTCGTGGATCGGGAGCGACGAGGTGTTGGTGGCGAAGATGGCGTCGTCGCGGACCTCCCCCTCCACCTCGGCGAGGAGCGCCCGTTTCACGGAGAGCCGCTCGGCCACCGCCTCCACCACCAGGTCGAGGCGGCCGAAGCCGTGGTAGGTGGTGGTGGGGGTAAGGCAGGCGGCGCGGCGGCGGTAGTCCAGGCGGCTCAGGCGATGGCGTTCGAGCCCCTCCTTCCAGACGGCGTGGGCCGCCTGCACGCCGCGGGCGACGAAGCGCGGCTCCAGGTCCTTCATCCGCACGGCGATCTCGCGGTCGGCGATGAGCTGGGCGATGCCGCCGCCCATCACCCCGGCGCCGAGGACGCCGGCGCGCTCCACCGGCCGTCCGCCGCCGGCCACCCCGGGGACGCCGCTCTCCCGCCTGAGCTGCTCGCGGCCGAAGTAGAGGGCGACGAGGGCGCGACACTCGGGGGTGGTCGCGGTCTCGCCCAGCGCCCGGGCCTCGATCTCGAAGGCGCGTTCCCGGGGGCTGGTCCACGCCGCCTTGACCACCGCGACCGCCCGCAGGGCCGACGGGTAGTGGCCGTGGGTCTTGGCCATCACCCCCTTGCGCGCCTGGGAAAATGCGAGGGCGCGGCCGGGGGCATAGTCCTCGATGAGGCGGGCGCGCAGAGAGCGTTTGCGCACCGGCCGCCGCTTGCCCGCCCCGTGGATCCGCTCCCGGAGAAACCGCTCGGCCTCCTCGCGGAAGATCGCCTGGGGGATGCACGCGTCGATGAGCCCCGCCTTCAGGGCGCGCCGCCCGTCGAGGATCCTGGCGCCGAGGATCATGGCAAGCCCCTGCTCCAGCCCGACCAGGCGCGGCAGGCGGAAGCAGCCGCCGAAGCCGGGGAGGATGCCGAGCTGCACCTCGGGCAGGCCGATCTTCACCTTTGGCGAGTCGGAGGCGACCCGCCAGTCGCACGCGAGCGCCAGCTCGCAGCCGCCGCCCAGGGCGGCGCCGTCAATCGCCGCCACCGTCGGACACGGCAGCTCGGCGAACCGGTGGAGGATCTCTTGGCCGCGGGTGGCGAGGCGGGCGCCGATGGCGGCGTCGTCGATGGCCTCGATCTCGTGGATGTCGGCACCGGCGACGAAGCAGCCCACCTTCGCCGAGGTGACCAGGAGCCCCTTGAGGTCGGGGCGGCCGGCAAGCTCCGCGAGGGCCTGCTCCACCTCCTCCAGGACCGGCGCCGCCAGGGTGTTCACCCGGCTGTCCGGGAGGTCGAAGCGAAGCTCGGTGAAGCCGTCGTGGTCGATGATCCGGATGGTCTCCATTACATGGCCTCCACGACAAAGGCGGCGCCCTGACCGCCGCCGATGCACAGGGTCGCCAGGCCGCGCTCCAGCCCACGGCGGCGCAGCTCCTTGAGCAGGGTGATGATCAGCCGGGTGCCGGAGGAGCCCACCGGGTGGCCGAGGGCGATGGCGCCGCCGTTGACGTTCAGCTTGGCCTCGTGGATCTCGCCGAGGGGCGGCTCGCCGTCGAAGTGGTCGCGGAAGTAGGCGGCCGAGTCGAAGGCGCGGAGGCAGCCGAGCACCTGGGCGGCAAACGCCTCGTTGATCTCCACCAGGTCGAAGTGGGCGAGGGTGAGGCCGGTGGCCTTGAGGAGCTTGCGGGTCGCGTGGACCGGTCCGAGCCCCATGCGTGAAGGGTCGTTGCCGGCGAAGGCCCAGGCGGTGACCCGGCCGAGCGGCGTGTAGCCGCGGGCGCGGGCGTCCGCCTCCCCCATCAGGACCACCGCCGCGCCGCCGTCGGAGATCTGCGAGGCGTTGCCCGCGGTGACCGTGCCGTAGGGGCGCTCGAAGACCGGCTTGAGCTTGGCCAGGGCGGTCATGGTCTGGCCGCGGCGGACGCCGTCGTCGCCGGCCACCGCCGCGAACGAGGGCGGCGGGTAGACCGGGACGATCTCCTCGGCCAGCCGACCCCCGTCGATCGCCTCCTCGGTGCGCTGGTGGGAGCGGAGGGCGAAGCGATCCTGCTCCTCGCGGGAGATGGCGAAGTCACGCGCCACCACCTCGGCGGTCTCGCCCATGTTCAGGCCGCACACCGGATCGGTGAGGCCGAGGCGCAGCCCCACGGTCGGCTTGAACCACGCCGGCCGCAGGCGGGTGAGATGCTTGAGCTTATCCAGCGGCCGCCGCGCCCGCTGCAACCCCATGAGCCACCGCTGGAGGTCGCGGGAGAGGAGGAAGGGGATATTCGACATCGACTCCACCCCCCCGGCGACCACAACCCGCGCCTGACCGAGGCGGATCAGGTTGACCCCCTCGGCGATCGCCTCCATCCCCGAGGCGCAGTTGCGGTGCACCGTGTGGGCCGGGACCGGCCGCGGGATGTTGGCGCGCAGGGCGATCACCCGGGCGATGTTCGCCGCCTCCCCGGGCTGGGCCACGTTGCCCACCACTACCGCGTCGACCTCCTTGGTGTCGAGGTCGAGACGGGTGAGAAGCTCCGCCACCGCGATCCTCCCCAGCTCATCCGCGGGGAGCGCATCAAAGAGGCCCCACGCCTTCGCGTACGGCGTCCGCAGGCCGTCCACCACCACCACCGCGTCGTCCATGGTCTGGCTCCTCTCGGGCGTCATGCCCGAATCCCGCCTGATGAAGGTAATCAGGTTCCGCCGGGAGCGAAACCGGGTTTTTCCCTGCGGGCGCCACGCCCCCCCTCGGCCATCACCAATCTCGAATTTTCGGGACCCAACACCCTCACGATCGGCACCACCCGTTACCCTTGCACCTCGCCTCCTCTCGACCCTCCAACCTCAACCCAGCGGTTACCGAACGAACCGCAAGCCTCGATTCCAGACCCGTGGCTAGCGGCTACCCGGGTAGGCGTTCCTGCCACAAGAGCACACGGCATCGCCACGCCACAACCCCGTGAGAACGCCGACGCAGGGGACGCAGAGGCAGACCATCGAACCGGCAGCCTCGGCTCCCGCGGACGGGTAGCAGATTTTGGGGTCGATTTTGGGGTCAGGTCTTTCATCGCCACATTTCTTGGATTTTGGGGTCACATCGCCACATTTCTTGGAGAAATGTGGCGATGAAAGACCTGACCCCAAAATCCGCGACAGCACATATGCTATCATCCTGCCCATGGTCCTCGTCGTGGATACCAGTGTATTCATTTCCGCCTTGCTCGGGCCGCGTGGAGCATCTCGGTCGATTTTGCGTCATTGCCTCGAAGGTGGGCACTCTCCCTTGATGGGCACCTCCCTCTTTCTCGAATACCAGTCCGTACTTCACAGACCTCCCCTGTTCAAACACTGCGCCTTGAATTCAGTCGAACGTGAGGAGCTACTAGACGCATTTCTCAGCGTGTGCCGATGGACAACGGTCTACTACAAGTGGCGCCCAAATCTATCCGATGATGACGACAACCATATTATCGAGTTGGCGATCGCAGGCGGTGCAGACTGCATCGTCACCAAAAACACAAAGGACTTCTCTCGGACGGAGCTTAACTTTCCCAACATTACGATCTTAAAACCAGAAGAGCTATTACGAATGGAGTAACACCATGGCAACCCTTACCATTCGCATGCCCGATGACAAGCACGAGCGCCTACGCCAGATGGCCAAGCAACGACACATCAGCTTGAACAAGCTCATGGAGGAACTATCAACCATGGCTATCACCCAATTCGACACTGAAGCCCACTTCCGAGCGCGAGCAGCGCGAGGGTCCGCAAAGCGAGGACTGGAGCTCCTCGACAAGCTCGACCACAGCAGCGGAGAATTACACGGCTGACTCTCCCCCTCCGCGTCTCCGCGCGAGATGCAGTTGCGGTTGCTCTCCTCCGTGTCCTCCGTGTCTCTGTGATGAATCGTGGTGGCAGTCCGCAGTCGCCGTTCCTTCACCCTCCGCTGTTCTTTGCGTCTTGGCGGCTTGGCGCGAGACCCCCGGCCATCAAGGCCCCCGCCCCACCCCGGCATCACCACCGGCGACGCAATTCCCCCAGTCTCCCCCTCATCCTGTAAATCCTGTTCATCCTGTCCAACAAGCAGTCCCGCAGTTCTTCGCCTCTTAGCGTCTTCGCGGTGAGAAGCTGTTGCGGTTGCAGCTCCCATCGTGTCCTTCGTGTGAAGGCTCGATCTCACCGCGAAGACGCCAAGGGTTGTCCCGGGCAGCGGTGGCGAGGGTAGTCCCCCGGGCTCCGGTTGCCGCCGGGCAGGGGGGTGTCCACGAAGTCACACGAAGGGCGCGGTGCGCCTCCACAAAGGGCTTCTTCCACCCAGGCACCCCAGGGTCGGGCGGCGGAACGCATTGTTTTCAACGTGTTAGAGACAATCATGCAAGAGTGCAAGCCTGACCCCAGATTCGTCTCTTCTCCGACCATGAGCGAAGGGGATAGGCAGTTAACGTAAAGGGACGATCCTGGGGTTACTGCTGCACCAGCACGGCGACAAGCTCCACGGGCGAATACACGGGAACGGAGGCACCACGGAAGCCGGCGGCATCACGGGTGACAATCGCGTCCACCGCCACGTGGCGTGCCGCCTCATGGATCACCGCATCCTCGTAATCAGAAAAATGGAGCTCGAGCGCCGACTCCAGAACCCCTCGCGTGACAGGTGCCACATCGAACAAAGAGAGAAGCTTTGCGATCTCACCCTCCGACCGAGCCGCACCGACGACCTTCGTCGCCAAGTAGTGAATCGTGGTCACCGTCGTTGCGCAGATCCATCCACTCAGCGTGCCGCCTTCCACCCGTGAGAAAAGATCCACTGCCATCGCCGAAAACGGCTCACGATCCAACAACAGATCCAACACGACATTCGTGTCGAAAAGCACCTTCACAAGTACTTCTCCTCGAGATGATCACGGTAGTCGCTCTCCTCGATTGAGGCGCCCTGCAACACGCCTCTCAACGAATGCACTACCGGTGTGACTCCCTCCCCCTCCGTCGTAGACATCCTGTTCAACAACACAAAGTAATCCGCGACAATTCGTGACACGGACTTGCCCCGCTTCTCCGCATACGCTTTGGCCTGGCGGATCAAATCCTCATCGAGTCGGAGGGTGAGCTTCGTCTGCATAGCGATCTCCTTGCCAAACCCCTGGTGCTGGGAGCCTGTCGGACTTGGACCGGATCAACGCCCTGATCCGCGGATCTCGGCCAAGATCGGTCGCCGCTTTTGGTTGCGCAGGCCACATAGCGCTCAAACGACCCCCAACCCTGGCTCGAGCCCGCTTCGCCTCGCGACGATCGCCAAACTCCGAAAGGCCCCTAAGACCCAAGTGCTCTTGACGTACATCTCACACACAAACGTACGGCACCATCCCCTACCCGTCAACCCGCTTTTTCACGCCGAGCCACATCTAACAAACCACCGAACGGCCCATCCTGGGTAGAACTGCATTCTCACGCAAACCCGCCAAGCCGCAAAGAATGGCACCGGGCAGGAGGGGGCCATGCCGCCGATCCCGGCCCGCAGGGCCCCTCCTTCACCCTTCCCAATTCACCCTTCGCCGTCCCCCTCCCCCACCCTGTCCACCAAATCAGAGATTTTCCTTCGCCCTCTTCGCGTCTTTGCGGTGAATGACGGTGGCTGTTGAACGACAATCACGCTGGCCGGTCGGCGACCACGATGCCGTTGCCGTTAGCCCACCCCCGGCCTGACCGCCCCCTGCTCTTATCTACGTCCCGTCCCGCCTTCCAGGCCCTCGCCCCGAGCAACGCGGCAAGTTTACCTTCTTGCAAGCCTGACCCCATATTTTGACAAATGATAACAATGAGTTAGGTGATCTATTGCATGTTTGCAAGCCTGACCCCGGAGTTAGGGTCGGGCGGCGGCACGCAGTGTTTTCAAGCGGTTAGCGACAATAATGCAATAGTGCAAGCCTGACCCCATTCCTTCCGAGCTTCGCCTTCGTCGCCGAACCCCAGACCAACGGCGTCGCCGAGCGGTTCAACCGCACCCTGAAGGAACAGGTCGTCCACGGACGGACCTACCACACCGTCCACGAGCTCCGGAAGGCCGTCACGGCGTTCGCTCAGACCTACAACACTCAGTGGCGCCTCGAAAAGCTCGACTACCTCACTCCCTGCGAGGCGCGGCAACTCCATGACTCACAGGCG
>JAJRSX010000108.1 GCA_024278555.1 bacterium
GAGGTGGTGTCGTCCATGTCGGCACTCGCGGCCGCCTCCGTCTGGTAGTCGGAGCGGCGCACCGCGACGCCGAGCTGGACGGTGGGACGGACGTACCACGAGGCGTGGGCGGTCCACTTCACCAGGTCGCCCTGGTCGAAGAAGCCGGCGTTGTCGAGCTGGTCGTAGCGGAGGCCGATGACGAAGTCGTCGTAGGGGTAGATCAGGTCGGCCATCCAGTCACGGGCGTCGAGGCTGTCGCCGTCGTTGACCGCCGGGTCGTCGTTGTCGCGGGAGACGTCGAAGTAGGCGACGGTGAGGTAGACGTCCATGGCGGTGAGCTCGGCGGCGATGGCCCAGCGGTCATCATCGGCGTTGTCGCCTGCCTGGTGCTGGTAGTGGGCGGCGATCTTCTGGTCCATGAAGGTGAGCGATACGGTGGCGTAGGCGGAGCCGGAGATGTCCGACTGGGAGTCGGCGGCGATGTCGTCGAGACGGTCGAGGGTGACGCCGGCAAAGTAGCGCACGGTTAGCCCCTCGTCGCCCTCCTCACCCGGGAGGAGCTGGCCGTTGAGTTCGGCGCCGACCACCGTGGGGAAGAAGCCGAGCTCTTCGGCGGCGTACGGGTCGAAGAGGATGTCACGGGCGGCGGCGAGGAAGGGGAAATCCACCTCCAGGACGCCGACCTTGAGGTTGAGCTCTCCCTCACCCACCAGGTCGTTTATCTGCAGGAAGGTGGGGCCAATGTCCGCACCCACGCCACGTTCCACCTCGATCTCCCCGAAGGTGGAGATGCGCGGCCCGAGGTTCGTCCCCCACAGGACCTTCACGTTCGGCTGCTCGATGGTGAGGGTGTCGTTGCCGTCGCGGTGGTCGTCCCAGATGCCCTCGATCGTCGCCACCGCCGCCACCGGCCAGGCGGGGATCTGCCACACGTCCTTGCCCTTGGTTCCTTGCAGGCGGTAGCCGTTGGTCTTGAAGGTGATGCCGAACTCGTTGAGCTTCGGGAAGGCGAGGTGGCAGTAGGTGCACTTCTGCTTCACCTGGCGGGCGAAGGCGGGGATGGCGTCGGCCTCCTGCGGCAGGAGCCAGGTGGCGGTCAGGGTGAGGGCCAGGAGCAGGGGTAGGGTGAACGGGCGTCGCATGATCTCTCCTCCAAAGACGGGGTGGTGTGGCACCAGGACGGTGTCACGAGGGGGGGCCGGCATCGGCCGGTGGGGTACAAGATCAATATGGTCATTAAGTTGATCGGCGATGTAAAGCCGGGCGGCGGTGCCTTTTCCAGGTGAGCCGCCGGTGGGGCTGCCCTCGGCGACCGTCCGGGTGGGGGGCGTCCCCACCAGATGCGGGGTAGGGGGATGGCCGCCGGCGGCGGTCTATCCCTGCTCCCGCACGACCCGCGCCCCGAGGGCGGCGAGCTTCTCCTCCAGCCGTTCGTAGCCGCGGTCGAGGTGGTAGAGGCGCGACAGGCGGGTCTCGCCGCGGGCGACGAGGCCGGCAAGCACCAGGGAGGCGGAGGCGCGCAGGTCGGTGGCCATTACCGGCGCCCCGGAGAGGGTGTCGACCCCACGGACCACGGCGGTGGCGCCGTCGACGCGGATGTCGGCGCCCATGCGCAGGAGCTCGGCCACGTGCATGAAGCGGTTCTCGAAGACCTCCTCGCGCACCACCGCGACGCCGTCGGCGGTGGCCATCGCCGCCATCCACTGGGCCTGGAGGTCGGTGGGGAAGGCGGGGTAGGGGGCGGTGGTGATGTCCACGGCGGTGAGCCGCTCGGGGCCGGTGACGGTCCAACCGTCCGCCTCCTCATGGATCGTCGCGCCGGCGCGGGTGAGGAGGTCGAGGGGGAGGCGGAGGTGGGCGAGGTCCTCCCTGGCAAAGCGCATCTCGCCGCCGGTCATGGCGCAGCCGATCAGGTAGCTCCCCGCCTCGATGCGGTCGGCCATCACCCGGAAGTCGCCACCGCCGAGCTCCTCGCATCCCTGGATGTGGATGACTGGCGTGCCGTCGCCCTCGATCCGTGCCCCCATGGCGCGCAGGAAGTCGCACAGGTCCACCACCTCGGGCTCGCAGGCGGCGTTGTCGATCACCGACTCGCCGCGCGCCAGGGTCGCGGCCATGACCACGTTCATGGTGCCGGTGACGGTCACCATCCCCATGGGGATGCGGGCGCCGACGAGGCGGCGGGCGCGGGCGTCGACGTAGCCGTGGGAGAGGTCGATCTGCGCCCCGAGGGCCTCGATAGCGGCGAGGTGCTGGTCGATGGGGCGCTCGCCGATGGCGCAACCGCCGGGGAGTGATACCCGCGCGTGGCCGTAGCGTGCCACCAGCGGGCCGAGGGTCAGGACCGAGGCGCGCATGGTGCGCACCAGGTCGTATGGCGCCTCCAGGCGGAAGACGCCGGAGCAGTCGATCGCCACATCACCGGCTTCCTCGTCCCACGCCATTCGCGCCCCCATCTCCGCCAGCAGGGCGGTCATGGTGCGGATATCGCGCAGGGCCGGGACGTTGCTCAGGCGTACCGGTTGCGAGGTGAGCAGGGTCGCCGCGAGGCACGGCAGGGCCGCGTTCTTCGCCCCGGAGGCGCGGAAGTTCCCGGAGAGGCGGGCGCCCCCTTCGATGAGGAGTGTGTCCATGGGGTCAGTGGTCGGAAATCAAGAGGTGGGCGGGTGGCGGCACCATGGCGCTGAAAAGTAAAGAACAGACGATATGACAGGGTTTTGTCGTCGGTCCAACTTTGGGGCGAAGGGGGAATGCGGGGCGACAGGTGGACGAATTGATCTTTGAGGTGATCCAAGAGGCGGATGGTGGGTATGTGGCAGAGTGCCTGATCGAGCCGATCTTTAGCGAGGCGGAGAGCCGGGCCGAGCTTCGCGAGCAGGTGCAGGATGCCGTCCGCGCCTATTTTCTTGATCGGCCGGTACCGGCGCAGATTTGCCTCCATCTCGTCCGCGACGAGCTGCTGAAAACCGCGTGAAGCTCCCTCGTGATCTCAGCGGCCGTGAATTGGCCGGGATGCTCGCGGTGCGTGGTCTTACGTCGAGGTCCATCAGACGGGTAGCCACATCATCCCGGAGACGGAAGATCCGTCCCACCAGCGGATCGCCATTCCGGCACACAAGGCTCTTCGTATCGGCACGCTGAACGCGATCCTGCGGGCCGTCGCCAACCACAAGGGTGTGAATCGCGGGGCCATTCCGGAGCCACGTTGACAGGCTCCTGGAACCACCCGGGGCACATCTTCTCTGTTTCATCGCCTCCCCGCGAAGATCCGTTCGTGGTTGCCGTAGTCGCGGTGGATGGCCACCTCGGTGAAGTGGGGGCGGGCGAGGCGGGTGATCGCGTCACCCTGGCCGGTGCCGATCTCCATGATCAGCCGGCCGCCGGGGAGCAGGTGGGCGGGCGCCTCGGCGACGATGCGGCGGATGTGGTCGAGGCCGTCCATGCCGCTGAAGAGTGCCGCGTCCGGTTCGCAGCCGCGCACGTCCGATGGCAGGATCGCGCGCTCCTCCACGTAGGGCGGGTTGCAGCAGATGCAGTCGAACCGCTCGCCTGCCACCGGCGCAAAGAGGTCGCCGCGGTGCACCGTCACCCCGACCCCCCGCAGGTTCCGTCGTGCCCAGGTGAGGGCGGCGGCGGAGCGGTCGGTGGCGACGATCTGCACGTCAGGCCGCCGGTGGGCGATCGCCAGGGCGATACAGCCGGAGCCGGTGGCGAGATCGAGCAGGCGGGCGCCCCCCTCCAGGCCGTCGAGGGCGCGCTCCACCAGCAGCTCGGTCTCCGGTCGCGGCACCAGGCAGCCGGGGCCGACGCGCACCATCTCGCCGAAGAAGTGGGCGCGGCCGGTGATGTACTGGAGGGGGGCGCCGCGCCGCCGTCGCGCCACCCAGCCGGCGAGGCGGCGGGTCTGGCGCCCGGTGAGGTAAAGGGGCGCGGCGAGGGCCGACGGGGGGAGGCGGAGGAGCTCCAGGAGGAGGTAGCGTGTCTCCTCCTCGGGGATCGCCTGGGCCGCGCACCAGCGGCGCCAGTCGAACGGGGTCGCGGGGTCGGTGGTCGCCACGCGCGGTACCCGGCTCACTCGGTGCCGGCGGCGGCGAGGAGCTCCGCCTGGTGGCGCTGGATCAGCGGGTCGAGGAGGAGGTCGAGGTCGCCGGCGAGGAGCTGTTCGAGAGAGTGGAGGGTGAGGCCGATCCGGTGGTCGGTGACCCGCCCCTGGGGGAAGTTGTAGGTGCGGATCCGCTCCGAGCGGTCGCCGCTGCCCACCTGCGAGCGCCGTTGTGCCGAGCGCTCCGCCTCCGCCGTCTCCCGCTCCCGCTCCATGAGACGGGCGCGCAACACTCGCAGGGCCTTGTCCTTGTTCTTGTGCTGCGACTTCTCGTCCTGGCAGATGACCACCGTGTTGGTCGGCAGGTGGGTGACGCGCACCGCCGAGTCGGTGGTGTTCACCGACTGGCCGCCGGGGCCGGAGGAGCGGAAGACGTCGATCTTCAGCTCGTTCTCGGCGATGGCGATGTCTACCTCCTCCGCCTCGGGCATCACCGCCACGGTCACCGCCGAGGTGTGGATCCGCCCCTGGCTCTCGGTCTCCGGGACCCGCTGGACCCGGTGGGTGCCGGCCTCGAACTTGAGGCGCGAGTAGACGCCGTCGCCCTTCACCAGGGCGATCACCTCCTTGTAGCCGCCGATGCCGGTGATGTTGGCGGTCACCGGCTCGACCCGCCAGCCGCGCTGCTCCGCGTACTTCACATACATGCGGTAGAGCTCGGCGGCAAACAGCGCCGCCTCGTCACCGCCGGTGCCGGCGCGGATCTCCAGGAAGGTGTTTTTCTCGTCGTTCGGGTCGCGGGGGATGAGGAGGAGCTTCAGCTCCTCCTCCAGGGTGGCGAGCTCGGTGTGGAGGTTGCGCGCCTCCTCCTCCGCCATCTCCACCATCTCCGGGTCGGCGCCCTCCTCCGCCACCATCTCCTCGGCGTCGGCGATCGCCTCGACGATCTCCCGGTAGTGGGCCGCCGCCTCCGCCACCTTCGCGAGGCGGGCGTGCTCGCGCGCCAGATCGCGGTAGGCGGCGGGGTCGCCGAGGACCTCGGGGTCACCGAGGCGATCCCCGAGCTCCGCGTACCGCTGCTCGATCTGGTTCAACTTGTCGAGCATGGGATGTTCGCTGGAGCTACTGCGGAGAGTTGAATCGGGGCTGCCGCGGGCGACTCGGCCGCCCCCTCAACCCTCCGGCGTCGAGAGCGTGGTCCCGACCCCGGCCTCCACGCGGCGTGCAGCCGGCGGCCGCTACTTCTTGACCCCGAACCGCTTGCGGAACTTCTCCACCCGTCCCTCGCTGTCGACGATCTTTTGCTTGCCGGTGAAGAAGGGGTGGCAGGCAGAGCAGATCTCCACGTGGAGGTCGGTGGCGGTGGAGCGCGTCTCGATCACGTTGCCGCAGCCACAGGTGATCGTGGTCGGTTCGTAGGTGGGGTGGATATCCTTCTTCATCTCGGTCGCCTCAAAAAAGGGGAGCGGGATTATAGGCGGGTGGCGGGGGGACGCAAGCTCGGTGGGGCCGGCCATCATCGTCGATTCCGTCCGCCCGCTGGACAAAACCACGAAGGCCACGAAGGGGAACGGCTCAACGCAAAGACGCAAAGACGCCAGGGCGCGAGGGGAGGATGGCCGAGAGGTCGTGCCGAGTGGGTTTTTTGACGCAGAGACGCAGGGGGGCGGGAGACGCAGAGCGGGGGGAGACTGGGTGTCGGCGTCGTCGGTGGTGGTGGTCGATGTTGTGGGGGACTGGAAGCGGGATCACCGCGAAGACGCGAAGAGAGGAGCAGCGGAAATAATGGCTGGCGAGAAAGTCTGTGTTTCCGAATTCCTCGCGTGGGAGGGAACATGAAGGCACGAAAAGTTGAAAGCACGAAAGAATTCAATCGGTTGTTTTTCGTGCTTTCTCCCTTTCGTGGTTTCGTGTCCCAGCGGCGTGAAGGATGGCGGAACGCTCGGGGCTATTTCTGCTGACCCTCTTCGCGCCCTTTGCGTCTTCGCGGTGAGGCCCCTGCCAGGGATCTCCCCTCCATCGGTCGCACCTCGAAGGCCGCCATGGATTCCGTTAGCCACCCGCTGAGAGCTGAGAGCTGACCGCTCCCCCTCTGTGGCTCGGCGCGAGGCCCCCTCACCCGTTCATCGCCGCTAGGAGGTCGGCGTTGTCTTCGCTGTGGTGGAGCTTGTCGAGGAGGAACTCCATCTGCTCGACCGGGGTCATGGGCTGGAGGAACTTGCGCAGGATCCAGTGGCGGGCGAGGGCGGTCGGCTCCACCAGGAGCTCCTCCTTGCGGGTGCCGGAGCGGGCGATGTCGATGGAGGGGAAGATGCGCCGATCGGCGAGCTTGCGGTCGAGGCAGATCTCGCAGTTCCCCGTCCCCTTGAACTCTTCGAAGATGACCTCGTCCATGCGCGAGCCGGTCTCCACCAGGGCGGTGCCGATGATGGTGAGGGATCCCCCCTCTTCCATGTGGCGGGCGGCGCCGAAGATCCGTTTCGGCCGCTGCAGGGAGTTGGCGTCCAGGCCGCCGGAGAGGAGCTTGCCGCTCGCCGGGCAGACGGTGTTGTAGGCGCGCGCCAGGCGGGTGATCGAGTCGAGGAGGATGACCACGTCGCGGCGGTGCTCCACCAGCCGCCGGGCCCGTTCGAGGACGATCTCCGCCACCTGGACGTGGCGGCTCGCGGGTTCGTCAAAGGTGGAGGAGATCACCTCGCCGGCCACCGACCGCTCCATGTCGGTGACCTCCTCGGGCCGCTCATCGATGAGCAGGACCATGAGGGTCACCTCCGGGTGGTTGGCGGCGATGGCGTGGGCGATGGTCTGTAGCAGCACCGTCTTGCCGGTCCGCGGCGCCGCCACGATGAGGGCCCGCTGCCCCTTGCCGAGCGGCGCCACCAGGTCGATCACCCGGCCGGCGTCGTCGTTGCCGTTCTCCATCACCAGCCGTTCCTGGGGGTAGAGGGGGGTAAGGTTGTCGAACAGGGGGCGTTCGCGTGCCGCACCGGGGAGCTCGTCGTTGATCGACTCCAGGCGCAGGAGGGCAAAGTACCGCTCCCCCTCCTTCGGGGGGCGGACCTGGCCGCTGACCGTGTCGCCGGTGCGCAGGCCGAAGCGGCGGATCTGCGACGGCGACACATAGATGTCGTCTGGGCCGGCCAGGTAGCTCGTCTCCCGGGCGCGCAGGAAGCCGAAGCCGTCGGGCAGGGTCTCCAGGATCCCCTCGCCGGTGAGCGGTGTCGCCTCGGCGTGGCCGTTACGCGCCAGGGCGAAGATCAACTCCTGCCGCTGGAGGCTGCTCGCACCCTCGATGTGCGCCGCCCGGGCGAGGGCGGTGAGCTCATCGATCGGCTTTTGTCTCAGCTCGATGAGGTCCATCGCATTGGGGGGATGGTGTGGTGTGTGCCGCCACCCCTGTTCGGACGGTGGAGCGGGGCGAATGATCCCAGAATGGGAAGGAGGGAGCAGCGACACTAGGAGACGGTGCTCACCCTGTCAATTTATCTAAACAACGGGACTCAGCATTCAATGCCCACCCTCAGCTTCCAGGGCGGCGAGGAGGCGGCGGTAGCCATCGACCGGATCGGCGGCCTGGAAGACGGCGGCGGCGACTGCGACACCGGCCAGCCCCGTGGTGGCGAGGGTCGGGGCGTTGTCCGGGGTGACGCCGCCGATCCCCACCACCGGGCCGGGGAAGGCGGCGACGACCTCCCGGAGCGCCGCCGGCGCCAGGGGTCGGGCGTCCCCCTTGGTGGTGGTGGGGAAGAGGGCGCCGCAACCGACGTAGTCGGCCCCTGCCTCGGCCGCCGCCACCGCCTCGGCGCGATCGTGGACCGACACCCCGAGGGTCGCCTCCGGCAGCAGACGTCGCGCCTCGGCGACCGGGAGGTCCTCCTGTCCCAGGTGCAGGGAGGCGCCGAGGGCGGCGGCGACGTCGGCGCGGTCGTTGATGGTGAGCAGGCCGCCGACCGCGGTGATGCGGGCGACGAGGCGCTCGCCGCGCCGGTAGAGGTGGCGATCCGCGATCCCCTTCGCCCGCAGTTGAAACCAGCGCGCCCCGGCTTCGAGGAGCGCCTCGACCACTGGCACGGCGTTGGCGTCACCGGTGGTGATCAGGCAGATGGGGGGGAGGGGGGGCATGGTGGGCCGGTGAAGTAGAGAGGAGGATCTGACAGGAGCTGGGAGGGGTCAAAACCACGAAGGATCACATTGGGGTCAGGCTTGCAAACTTGCAATATCATGCAGAACGTCCTGAAAGCAGGCTGGCAAGAAGGCCACTAAGCCCTGTTGACCCGGGCGGCGGCGTTGAAGGGGACCTCCGCCGCGGAGTCTACGGAGGGGCGGGGAGAGGGGGCGCTGGGGAGGTGAGAGGGTAGGAGCGGGCCGTGCCCGCGATCCGGCGCCGGCCGGCCCTTTGGGCCTGGCTTCGCGGACAAGCCCGCTCCTACAGCTTTTCCTGCTTCTACGGCTATTGCCGCTGGCCCTCTTCGCGGCCTTCGTGGTTTTGATCGGAACAACGAACCGACAGGTATGGTCGCGGGATGCACGCTTCACCAATCGCGTCGGCCGTGGTAAGCGGTGTCCATGACACGCGATGAAGCCATGGAGGTGGCCCGGGGCCGGCTGATCTTCGCCCTCGATGTGGGGTCGGCGGCGCAGGCGCGGGAGTACGTGGCCCGCCTGGCGCCGGAGGTCTCCTTCTTCAAGGTGGGGCTGGAGCTCTTCACCGCCGCCGGGCCGTCGATGGTGGAGTGGTTGGTGGGCGAGGGCCACCGCGTCTTTCTCGACCTTAAGCTCCTCGATATCGCCACCACCGTGGGCCGGGCGGTGGCGGCGGCCGGGCGGCTCGGGGCGGAGGTGATCACCGTCCACGCCGAGCCGGCGGTCCTCGAGGCGGCGGTACGGGGCAAGGTCGGCGGGCGGCCCCTGGTCTTTGCGGTCTCTCTCCTGACCAGCGAGGCGTGTATGAACGCCGCCGACCGGGTGGCAAAGGTGGCGGGCATGGCCGACGGCTGCGGCATCGACGGGTTGATCGCCGCTGGCCTCCCCGAGGAGATCGGCGCGGTGCGCGCGGTGAGCCCGGCCCTGGCGGTGATCTGCCCCGGCATCCGTCCGGTGGGGAGCGACGCGGGTGACCAGCGTCGGGTGGCGACGCCCGCGGCGGCGATGCGCGCCGGCGCCGACTACCTGGTGGTGGGCCGGCCGATCCGCTACGCGGACGATCCCCTCGCCGCGGCGCGTGGCATCATCGGCGAGATGGCCGACGGGCTCACGACGCCTGGGTGAGTGAGGGCGGTCCCCCTCGCGGTGTTCCCCGCGATTCGCTCTTGCCGGTCCGGCCCGAGCCCTCCGGGGGAGCGGGATTGCACCGCGTGCCTTCGGACCGCTCGAACCCCTCGTCTTCCCCGGCTCACCGTCCCCGGTGGGGCGCCGATGAGGCGGGTATGTCCAACCCGCGGTGCCGGTGAGGTGACCATGGCCAACGGAATCGATGTGGAGCTGGATGGGATCCTGGCGTGCCAGTGGGTCGCCGCCGAGATGGGGCTAGAGGAGGCAATGGTGGGCCGGGTGCTCGCGACCTTTACCCAGTACCTGTGTCAGCTCGGCCTCGCGGAGGTGGAGCGGCAGGGCGACGGGACGGTCGATGTAACGCTGATCCTGCCGGGGGAGTAGGAGGGGGCCATGCCCCCGACCCCGGCCCGAAGGGCCGGCCGGCGCCACCGGCGCCGGATCGCGGGTACAACCCGCTTCTACCGGCACGGCGCAGGGTGGCCATCCTCCCTGATCGACGCGACCCATGGCGGGGGCCACGGGGGGAGGGTCGTTCCGGCGGTGTATAAGCCGACCGCGGGCGTGCTATATCTCCCCCGTCCGTCCATCTTGCCATGCGCCGCTTCGCCCTCCTTCTGCCCCTGCTGCTCGTTTGCGCCTGCATCCCGAAGCGGGTGGTGGTGCGAACGACCGCGGTGATCCTCCCCGATGCCCTGGCGGCGATGAACGAGGAGGGTGATCTGGAGCTGGCGGAGGCGGCGGCGGCGACCAACCTGAAGCTGGTGGAGGGGCTGTTGCACGCGGATCCGCGGAACCGCCGGCTTGCCGCCCTCACCGCCCAGGGGTTCGGCGGTTACGCCCTCGCCTTTGTGGAGGACGATGATCCGGCACGCGCCGCCGCCCTCTACCTCCGCGGCAAGGAGTACGGCCTCCGCGCCCTGATGCAGGATCGCCATGTGGCCGCCGGGGTGGCCGGCACGGACGAGGCGTTTGCCGCCTCCCTCCGCCACCTCGGTCAGGGGGACAAGGAGTTGATCCTGTGGACCGCCATGTGCTGGGGCAAATGGATCGACCTGTCGCGCACCAACCCGGCGGCGGTGGCCGACCTGCCCCGTGCCGAGGCGCTCTTCGAGCGGCTGTTGGAGCTCGACGAGGGCTTTTACTACGCCGCCCCGCACGTCTTCCTCGGGGTCTTCTATGGTGGCCGCTCGCCGATGCTCGGCGGCCGGCCCGAAGAGGCGCGCGCCCACTTCGAGCGGGCGCTTTCGCTCACCCGCGGCCGCTTCCTCACCGCCCGCCTCTACTACGCCGAGTACTACGCCCGCCAGACCCAGGACCGTGCCCTCTTCGAGACCCAGCTCCACGCCATCCTCGACGCCCCCGACGACCTCCTTCCGGAGCAGCGTCTGGCCAACGCGGTGGCCAAGCGCAAGGCGGCGCGGTTGTTGGCGCGGGTCGACGAGTGGTTCGATTGAGGCCTCTCCCCATGCTCTCTTCCTTCACCCGATCCTGGCGCGTCGGCGCCGTTGCCCTCCTCCTCGGCGCCGTGGCGCTGGCCGCTGCCGCGCCTGCCCGGGCGGCGCACCGCTACGTTCTCAAGTTCGCCAGCCTCGCCCCGGAGGGCTCCACCTGGCAGAACGGCCTGCAGGCGGCGGCGGACGAGGTCCGCGAGCGGAGCCACGGCCGCCTCGTCTTTCGCATGTACGCCGGCGGCGTGGCCGGGGACGAGAAGGACGTCCTGCGCAAGATCAAGATCGGCCAGCTCCACGGCGGCGCCTTCACCGGGGTCGGCCTCGGCGAGGTGAACCCCGAGGTGCGGGTGATGGAGGTCCCCTTCTTCTTCACCGACTACGACGAGGTGGACTACGTCACCGAGCGGATGTTGCCGCGCTTTCGCACCGGCTTCGACGAGCGCGGTTTCAAGCTCCTGGGGTGGATGGAGGTCGGGTTCATCCAGTTCTTCTCGAGCCATCCGATTCGTTCTCTCGACGAGATGCGCAGCAGCAAGTTCTGGATGTGGGAGGGCGACCCCCTCGCCGCCGCCTTCTTCGACGCCGCCGACATCCACCCGATCCCCCTGTCGATCACCGAGGTCCTCACCTCCCTCTCCACCCACCTGGTGGACACGGTCTACGCCTCACCCCTCGGGGCGATCGCCCTCCAGTGGGCGTCGAAGGTGCGCTACATGTCGGAGCTGCCGATGGCCGACGGGATCGCCGGGATCATCGTCTCCCGCCGCTTCTTCGATCGCCTGCCCGCCGACCTCCAGACCCTCCTGACCGAGGTGATGGCGCGCCACGCCCGCGAGCTGATCGTGGCGACGCGCAAGGACAACGCCACCTCCACGCGGGTGCTGAAGGAGCGCGGTATTGAGGTCACCTTCGACCGCTCCTGCCTGAAGCCGGAGGAGGTGGCCACCATCCAGGCGCGGGCGATCGACCACCTGGTGGGCCATCTCTTCTCGCGCGCGGTGATGGAGGAGGTGCAGGGGTATCTCGCCGAGGCGCGGGCGACGGCACACAGGGAGTAGGGCCGCGATGGTCGGCCCCCTTGTGACCCTCGATCGCTGGCTCGCCCGCCTGGAGGGGTGGGCGGTCACCGTGTTGGTCGCCGCGATGGTGGTGGTGGCGCTGGTGCAGGTGGTGGCGCGCAACCTTGGGTCCACCAGTATTCCGGGCGCCGACACCCTCCTGCGCCACGCGGTCCTCTGGGTCGGCTTCCTCGGCGCGGCGCTGGCCGCCCAGGAGGGGCGCCACATCCACGTCGACGTCGCCACCCGCCTCCTGCCGCCGGCGGTGCACGCGGTGGTGGAGCGTCTCTTCCACCTGGTCTCCGCCTCTATCTGCCTGTTCCTGGCGAACGCCGCCTACCGCTTCCTCCTCCTCGACTACGAGGGGGGCAGCCGCCTCGCCCTGGGGATCCCGGCGTGGGCGGTGGAGGTGGTGCTGCCGGTCGCGTTCCTTCTCATCGCCTTCCACTTCGTGGTCAAGGCGGTGGTCGGCGAGGTGGGGACCGGGACGATCTCGGGTGGGGTGGGGGAGGGGACAGTCTCCGTGGAGCCGCCACGGTGATACCCGTCGCGGCGATCGGTCTGGTGGTGGCGGCCCTCTTCGGCCTGCCGCTCTTCGCGGTGATCGGCGGCGCCGCCCTGTTGTGCTTTTACAGCGAGGGGATCGACTCGGCGGCGGTGATCGTCGAGACCTACCGCCTCACCGCCTCCTCGGGGCTCATCGCCATCCCCCTGTTCGTCCTCGCCGGGGTGGTCCTCGCCGCCTCCCAGGCGCCGCGCCGCCTGTTGCGTGCCTTCAACGCCGTCCTCGGCTGGATGCCCGGCGGGCTGGCGGTGGTCGCCCTGGTCTCCTGCGCCTTCTTCACCGCCTTCACCGGCGCCTCGGGGGTGACCATCCTGGCGCTCGGTTGCCTCCTCTACCCGATGCTCCGCCAGGAGGGGTACGGCGAGCGATTCTCCCTCGGCCTGCTCACCAGCTCCGGCTCCCTCGGCCTGCTCCTGCCGCCGTCACTGCCCATCATCCTCTACGGGATCGTCGCCCAGACCTCCATCGACGCCCTCTTCCTCGCCGGCATCATCCCCGCCCTCTTCCATCTTCTGATCAACTCCTCCTACGCGATGTACAAGGGGGTCCGCTTCCACGTCCCGCGCACCCCCTTTTCCCGCCGCGAGCTCGCCACCGCCCTGCGCGGCGCGGCGTGGGACCTGCCGCTACCTGGGCTGATCATCGCCAGCATCTACACCGGCTTTACCACCGCCTCGGAGGCGGCGGCGGTGGTCGCCGCCTACGTCCTCTTCGTGGAGCTGGTGGTCTACCGCGACCTCTCCCTGTTCCGCGACATCCCCGGCCTCATGCGCGAGGGGATGGTCCTGGTAGGGACCATCCTCATCATCCTCGGCTGCGCCCTCGGCCTCACCAGCTACCTGGTGGACGCCCAGGTCCCCATGCGGATGCTCGACCTGATCCGCGGCCTCATCCACTCGCGCCTCGTCTTTCTCCTGTGGCTCAACCTCTTCCTCCTGGTCGTCGGGTCGATGATGGACATCTTCTCGGCGATCATGGTGGTGGTGCCGCTGATCCTCCCGATCGCCCAGTCCTTCGGGGTCCACCCGGTCCACCTGGGGATCATCTTCCTCGCCAACCTGGAGGCGGGCTACTCGACGCCGCCGGTGGGGATCAACCTCTTCATCGCCTGCTCCCGCTTCCAGAAGCCGGTCCTCACCCTCTACCGGGCGGCGCTCCCCTTCCTCGCCCTGATGGTCATCTGGCTCCTCGGCATCACCTACATCCCCGGCCTCTCTCTGTGGCTGCCGCGGATGGCGCTGGGGGGAGGCTAGGAGCCGGCTTCCGCCGGCGATCCCACCCGGACGGCGGGCGGGGCCTGTGGCCCCGATCACGAGCGGGAGCTCGCTCCTACCGGATCGTCGGGGGTTCTCCGGGTTCGGTGGTTCGTGCACCTTGGCCGCGGCCCCGCCACCCTCCATCCTCGACCAGTCGCCATGGCCCCACCGTCCAACATCCTCACCGTCTCTGAGTTCACCCGCCTCCTCCAGGAGGTGGTGGAGGAGCGGTTTGCCGATGTGTGGGTCGGGGGCGAGGTGTCGTCGCTCCGGCGGGTCGCCTCCGGCCACACCTACTTCACGGTGAAGGATGAGGGGGCCGTCCTCGGCTGCGCCCTGTGTCGCTACCAGCAGAAGTACCAGCGGTTCGAGCTTGCCGAGGGGGAGGCGGTGGCCCTCAAGGGGCGCATCTCCATCTACCCGCCGCGCGGCACCTACCAGCTCATCGTCGACTACTTCGAGCCCCTCGGCGCCGGCGCCCTGGCCGCCGCCTTCGACAAGCTGAAACGGAAGCTGGAGGAGGAGGGGCTCTTCGACCCGGCCCGCAAGCGCCCCCTGCCGCTCCTGCCCGGCCGGGTGGGGATCGTCACCTCGCCCACCGGGGCGGTGATCCGCGACATCGTCCGTGTCGCCACCGCCCGCTTTCCTGACTGCTGTCTGCTGCTCGCGCCGGTGCGGGTCCAGGGGGCGGGGGCGGCGGCGGAGATCGCCGCCGCCATCGAGCGCCTCGATCGCCGCGGCGACTGCGATTGCCTCATCGTCGGCCGCGGCGGCGGCTCCATGGAGGAGCTGTGGCCGTTCAACGAGGAGGTGGTGGTACGGGCGGTGGCCGCGGCGACCACCCCGATCATCTCCGCGGTGGGCCACGAGACCGACTTCACCCTGTGCGACTTCGCCGCCGACGTGCGCGCCGCCACCCCGTCGAACGCGGCCGAGCTCGCCTTCCCGGTGAAGGCGGACCTTGTCGCCACCCTGGCGCAGCGGCGGCGCAGCCTCCACCTCGCCCTGCGCCGCCGCCTCGACTACCTCGGCCAGCGGATCGACACCGCCGGCCGCATCCTCGGCCAGCAGCGGCGCCGCTTCCGCGACCAGCGCGAGCGCATCGTTCGCATGCGCGATGACCTCGCCGCCGCCACCCGCGCCGGGGTCGCCCGCCGCCGGGAGCGGCTCGCCCAGCTCGCCACCCGCCTCGAACGGAGCTCGCCGCGCGCCCGGCTCGCCGGCCACCGGGCGCGGCTCGACGGTCTAGCCGCCCGCCTCACCCACGCCGGCGCCACCCTCACCACCCCGCAGCGCCACGCCCTCCGGCGGATCGCCGAGACCCTCGATGCGGTCTCCCCGCTCGCGGTCCTCGGTCGCGGCTACTGCATCGCCACCCGCCCCGGCGACACCGCCCCCCTCACCCGCGCCGCCGACCTCGCCCCCGGCGACCCGCTGGAGCTCCGCCTCGCCGAGGGGAGCGCCTCCCTGCGGGTGCGCGAGTAGCGGGGCTACGGCGCCGATTCGAGGAGGACCAGGGCCGACTCGATGGCGTCGGCGGCGGATGAGATGATCCCGCCGGCGTGGCCCGCCCCCTCGCCCACCGGGTAGAGGCCCGGGTGGGAGGCGGACTGGCGATCCGCGCCCCGCACCATGGTGATCGGGGCGGAGGTGCGTGACTCGACGCCGTAGAGGAGCGCCGGGGGATCGAGAAAGCCGGGGGCGACGCGGCCGAACCGTTCGAGCGCCTGTTTGAGGGCGGTGGTCAGGGGCCGCGGCAAGAGGGTGGTGAGGCGCGCCGCGGTGGTGCCAGGGCGGTAGCTCCCCGCCGGGAGCGGCGGCGTCCCGCGGCCGAGGAAGGCGGCCACGGTCTGCACCGGGGCGCGGTAGCCTCCGCCGCCGAGGCGGAAGGCGAGGCGCTCCAGCCCCTCCTGGAAGTGCATCCCCGCCAGGGCCCCCTCGCCGGGCAGATCCGCGGCGGTGACCGTGACCACGACGCCGCTGTTGGCGAAGCCGGTGTCCCGGCGCCGCGGGCTCATCCCGTTCACCACCCCCTGCTCCGGTGCCGAGCCCGAGGCGACCACCTCGCCGCCCGGGCACATGCAGAAGGTGTAGA
>JAJRSX010000109.1 GCA_024278555.1 bacterium
CCCGACGGTGCTGGAGATGCTCGACCTCGGCGGGATCCCGATCCGCGCGGCCACCCGCGGCCAAGACGACCCGATCGTCTGCGCAGGCGGCCCGTGCGCCTTCAACCCGGAGCCCCTGTCCCCCTTCATCGACTTCTTCCTCCTCGGCGACGGGGAGGAGGCGGTGGTAAAGATCGCCCATACCATCCGCGCCGGGCGGCAGGCCGGGCGGCCCCGGGCGGCGATCCTCCGGGAGCTCGCCGCGATCCGCGGGGTCTACGTCCCCGCCCTCTACGCCGTCGAGGTCGACGCAGACGGCCACCTGGTCGCCACCGCCCCGATCGACCCGGCAACCCCCGAGCGGGTCTCCAAGGCGCTGGTCACCCACCTCGACCGACGCCCCTTCCCGACCGCGCCGGTGGTCCCCTACCTGCAGACCACCCACGACCGGATCTCCGTCGAGATCTCTCGCGGCTGCACCGAGGGGTGCCGCTTCTGCCAGGCCGGCTACCTCTACCGGCCGGTGCGCGAGCGCTCCCCCGAGCGGGTGCTGGAGCTGGTCGACGCCTCCACCCGCGCCACCGGCTACGACGAGGTGTCGCTCTCGTCGCTCTCCACCGGCGACTACGCGACCCTCCCTGGGCTGGTGGCCGGCCTGGCCGCACAACCGGGCCACCTGCAGGTGGCGATGCCGTCGCTCAAGGCGGGGAGCCAGCGGCTCCGGCGGGTGATCAACAAGGGGATCACCGAGGAGAAGATCCTCGACACGGTGGCCTCGGTCTTCGCCGCCGGCTGGGACTCCCTGAAGCTCTACTTCATGATCGGCCTGCCCACCGAGACCGACGCCGACATCGACGCGATCGCCGATCTCGCCCACCGCTGCCTGGCGACGGCGCGCCGGGCGGGGCGCCGGGTCAACCACGTCACCGTCTCCTGCTCCACCTTCGTCCCCAAGGCCCACACCCCCTTCCAGTGGGCGCCGCAGATCTCCATCGCCGAGACCGAGCGGATCCACCGCCGCCTCAAGGGGAGGCTCAAAGATTGCCGCCTGCGCTTTCGCTGGCACGACCCGCGGATCTCGTGGCTGGAGGGGCTGTTGGCGCGCGGCGACCGGCGCACCGGCGACCTCATCGAGGCGGCGTGGCAACGGGGGACCTACCTCGACGGCTGGGGCGACCACCTCGACCTGTCGCGCTGGGAGCAGGCCCTCAGCGACGCGGCGATCGACCCGCAGGCCTACCTGCGCGAGCGGGCGGTGGAGGAGGCCCTGCCGTGGGACCACATCGACCCCCTGGTGCCGAAGCGGTATCTCCTCAAGGAGCGCAGGCGCGCCGAGGCCGAGGCGGAGGTTGGCGACTGCCGGGTGGCGAAGTGTTCGGTGTGCGGCGTGTGCGACTTCAAGGAGGTGGTGAACGAGCTGCACACCGCCTTCACCCCGGCACCCCCGCTGCCGTCGCCCCCCCTCGTCGCCCAGGCGCCCTTCTGGCGCTACCGGATCCGCTTTGCCAAGGAGGGGCCGTTGCGCCACCTCTCCCACCTGGAGTTGGGCGCCGCCCTGCACCGCGCCATGCGCCGCGCCCGCCTGCCCCTGCGCTACTCCCAGGGGTTCAACCCGCGCCCCAAGGTGGTCTTCGGCCCGGCCCTGCCGGTGGGCAGCGAGGGGCTCGGCGAGTGGCTGGAGGTGGAGCTCACCGAGCCGGTCGCCGCGCCCCTGGTGGCCGAGCGCCTCGCCGCCGCCACCCCCCCAGGGGTCGCCGTCATCGAGGCGGTGGCCCTGCCGCAAGACGCCCCGCACCTCGCCGCGGAGATCGCCCTGGCCACCTACGAGGTCACCCTGCCGGCCCCCCTCGCCACCGTCCTCGCCCCCCTGCCGGACCGCCTCGCCGCCGCCGACGCCCTGCCGGTGGTCCGCCGGCGCAAGGGCCAGGAGAAGGAGGTCGACCTCCTCCCCCTGGTGGCCGACCTGGCGGTGGAGGGGTCGCGGGTCGCGCTCACCCTGCGCATCGCGGACGGAGGCTCCACCCGCCCGGCCGAGCTCCTCGCCGCCCTCCTCGGGGAGGCCTACCCTGGCGACTCGGCCCTGCGCGTGGTACGCACGGCACTGCTCGCCGCCGACGCCGCCCCCCTCACCCCCACCACCGCCCTACGCCGCGCGAGCTGACCCCCCCCACCCCGGCTGCCACGATGTCGTCACGCCTGCTGCTCAACGTCGCCCGAGAAGAGACCCGCGTCGCCCTCCTGGAGGGGCGGGTGGTGCGGGAGATCTACATCGACCGCAAGTCGCACCGCAACACCGTCGGCAACATCTACAAGGGTCGGGTGAGCCGGGTCCTGCCGGGGATGGAGGCGGCCTTCATCGACATCGGCCTGCCCAAGTCGGCGTTCTTGCACGTCAACGACATCCGCTCCAACGGCGACGAGCTCCCCGCCTCCGCCTTCGACGAGGGTGAGGAGGAGGGAGACGGGGAGGTCGAGGCGGCGCGGCCGCTCCGGCCGCCGATCCAGGAGCTGATCCACGAGGGCGAGGAGATCATCGTCCAGGTGCAGAAGGAGGCGATCTCCACCAAGGGGCCGCGAGTTTCCACCTATATCTCCCTGCCTGGCCGCTATCTGGTCTATATGCCGGAGGTGGAGCACATCGGCATCTCGCGCAAGATCGAGGATGAAGAGGAGCGCGAGCGGCTGCGGGCGCTGGTGGAGGCGGTCCGCGTCCCCGGCGAGGGGTATGTGGTGCGCACCGTCTCCGCCGGCTCCAGCGGCCGCGAGTTCGCCGGCGAGACCGCCTTCCTGCGCAAGCTGTGGGAGGCGGCGCGCCTGAAGGCGGCCTCCCACCCGGCGCCGGCGCTGCTCCACACCGAGCTCGACCTCGCCACCCGCACCATCCGCGACCTGATGAGCGACGACGTGAGCCACCTGATCATCGACTCGCCCACCGAGTACGCGCGCCTCATGCAGGTGGTGGAGGAGATCCTCCCGGAGCTCGCCGAACGGATCGAGCTGTACGAGGGCGATGAGCTCCTCTTTGACCACTACGGCGTCGAGCTGGAGCTCTCCCGCGCCCTCAAGCGGCGGGTGTGGCTGCGCTCGGGAGGCTACCTGGTGATCGACCAGACCGAGGCGCTCACCGCCATCGACGTCAACACCGGCCGCTTCGTGGGCAAGCGCAACCTCGAAGACACCATCCTGCGGACCAACCTGGAGGCGGTGGAGGAGATCGCCTACCAGCTCCGCCTGCGCAACCTCGGCGGCATCATCATCTGCGACCTCATCGACATGGAGGTCGCCGAGCACCGGCAGAAGGTGTACGAACGGCTGATCGACGCCACCGCCGGCGACAAGGCGCGGACCATCATCTACCCGATCTCCGAGCTCGGCCTCATCGAGATGACCCGCAAGCGGGTCCGCGAGTCCCTCGGCCAGGTGATGCTCGACTGCTGCCCCACCTGCGACGGCACCGGTCGGGTGCGCTCCGGGACCACCATCTGCCACGACATCTTCCGCGACGTACGCCGCACCGCCCACCAACGGACCGGCGGCTGCATCCAGATCACCGCCCACCCGGACATCGTCGACCTCCTCTACGGCGAGGAGCGGCTGACCATCGACGAGCTCGAGCTCGCCCACCAGTGCCGCATCGAGGTGGAGGCGAGCGACGACCCCGATCCGGGCCACTTCCAGGTACGGCGCCTATCCGAATAGGGGCGGCGTCCGGCGCCTGCGGGGCCTCGCGCGGAGGCGCAGCGGGGAAGTCGCCGGAGATCCGGGCAATCAGTGGTGCTGATCCGCCATCCCCCACCCCACGAGCAAAGCGAGCCCGCCCGGCCGAAGGCCGCCCCCTACCGGCCGCGGCCGCAGAGGACCACGCCGACGGTCCGTGCCAGGATCCGCAGGTCGAGCCACGGCCCCTGGTTCTTCAGGTAGTAGAGGTCGTACTCGAGCTTCTCGCGGTGCTCCTCTTCGCTCACCGCGTACTCGGCGTTCACCTGCGCCCAGCCGGTGATCCCCGGCTTCACCGCGGTGCGGTAGCGGTAGAAGGGGATCCGCTCCTCGAGCTCCTCGGCGAAGCACTGGCGCTCGGGACGCGGGCCGATCAGGCTCATGTCGCCGATGATGACGTTCCAGAGCTGCGGCAGCTCGTCGATCCGCAGGCGGCGGAGAACTTTGCCGACGCGGGTGATGCGCGGGTCGTCCTCGGTGGCCTGGCGCGGGCCGGCCGCCTCCGCATCCGCCACCATCGTGCGCAGCTTCCAGACGCAGTATTGCTTGCCCCCGAGGCCGAGCCGCTCCTGGCAGTAGAAGACGTCACCGCGCGAGTCGAGCTTGATCGCCACCGCCGCCAGGAGGATCAGCGGCAGGGCAGGGAGGAAGAGCAGGGTGGCGAAGACCATCTCCATCGCGCGCCGGATCCGACCGGTGGCCCAGCCACGGTCGAAGCCGTGGGCAAAGGCGAGGTGGCAGGCGAGGTGGGAGGTCACCGGGAGACGACCAAAGAGGTCCTCGTAGAAGGCGTGGTAGTCGACCACCCGGGCGCCGGCCAGCCGTGCCTCCACCAGCGCCTCGGCGGGCAGGGCGGCAACGCCACACGGGTCGGTGATGACCACCTCGTGCACCCCCTCGGCGCCGATCCAGCCGGCGAGGTACGGGCCGCTGGTGGTCGGGTCGAGGACCCCGGCGACCTCGTAACGAGGGTTGCTCTCAAGGGACTCGCGCAGGGTGGCAGACCCCTCGCCGCTCCCCACCAGGAGGACCCGGCGCGGCCGCCTCCGCCCCCAGGCGAGGACAACCCCCCACCCCACGAGGATGGTGTTGACGAGGTATTGCGCGAGGGTGGTGAGGGGAAAGGCAGACTCCCCGGCCGCCGGGACCACGGTCGACAACGCCTCGGCCCCGAGGGCGAAGAGGGCGTTGATTGCCAGGGCGGCGCCGATCAGGACGAGAGATCTCATCGGTTGATGTGCGTGAAATGTGCCAGTGAAGGGCTTGTGGAACCGGCCGAGAGGCTCCCTCCTCGGCTGCGTAGGAGGGACTTGCAGGATGTATGCCAGCCCGAAGCGGTCCCCATACCGCTCTGGTTAAGACAAGCTAACTGATTGGAATCACTAGATCGAAAGTCATCCACTGAGATCCGCTCCCCCATCGAGCCAAAGGCGGCGTCTCATATCGAAACAAATGAGACGATTCCAAATGAGACACCCGTCTCACATTGAAACACCTCTCCCACTGCGGCCCGAATCGGGGGTCCGCAACCCCCGAAGTGGGCGGAAACAGGCCGCGCGAGCCGCTTATGTACGGCCTGCGGTCAGGCTCCCGGGGGCCGCGCGCCCGGTCACGCCACCCGGTTGCGCGCCGTGCCGGCGAAAAAGGCGTCGATGTTGGCGCCGATCTCGTTGAGCAGCCGCTGGCGCGCCTCACGGCTCGCCCAGGCGGTGTGGGGGGTGAGCAGGAGGTTGGGGAGGTCCGGAGCGAGCAGCGGGTTGTCGGCCGCCGGCGGCTCGGTGGTGAGGACGTCGAAGGCGGCGCCGCCGAGCCGCCCGCCGCGCAGGGCGTCGGCCACCGCCGCCTCGTCCACCACCCCGCCGCGCGCCATGTTCAACAGCAGGGCGCCGCGGCGCATCGTCGCGATCTCGGGCGCACCGATCAGCCCCCGGGTCTGCGCCGACAGGGCGCAGTGGACGGAGAGGACATCGACCCGAGGCAGCAGCTCCGGGAGAGGCAGCCGCTCGCCCACCGGATAGGCGACCCGTGGCCGGCTCGCCGCCGCCACCACCTCCATGCCGAGGGCGCGGCACGCATGGGCCACCGCCTTGCCGATGGTGCCGTAACCGACGATCCCGAGCCGCTTGCCCGCCACCTCGGTGATCGGCCAGTCCAGCAAATTGAACTGGGGCGAGGCGGCCCAGGCGCCGGTGCGGGCGGCGGCGTCGTACTCGCGCAGGTGCATGGCCAGGACCAGGAGCGAGGCCACCGTGTGCTGGACCACCGACGGGGTCGAGTAGCCGGCGACGTTGGCCACCGCCACCTCGGCGGCGCGGGCGGCGTCGAGGTCGATGTTGTTCACCCCGGTGGCGGCCACCGCGATGAGTTTCAGGCGGGGCGCGGCGGCGATCTCCTCCCTACCGAGGACCACCTTGTTGGTGATCACCACCCGCGCGTCGCGGATCCGCGGCCCGACCTCCGCCGGGGTGGTGACATCAAAGGTCGTGAGGTCGCCCAGGGACGCCAGCACCGCGAGGTCGAGGTCGCCCCGGTCGAGGGTGGCGCGGTCGAGGAGGCAGAGGCGGGGGCGCTCCATGGCGGGCTCCTTTCGTGGCGGCGCACGGTTTCATCCACTGGTGCCCCCGGCAGGGCTCGAACCTGCGACCCCCGGATTAGGAATCCGGTGCTCTATCCTGCTGAGCTACGGGGGCGGGTGGCGGAAGGTAGCGGATCGGGAGGCCGTGTGGACAGGGTGGGGTTTGAGGCCGGGTCGTGGCGACCGATGAGGTGGTCGGAGGTTTCGTGCCATGGCCCGACCGCGCCTCGACATGCTCTCGATGCTCGCCCACGACCTGAAGGCGCCGGTGGTCTCCATCCGCCAGGCGTGCTCCATGTTCGACGACGGCCTCCTCGGGGAGGTGAGCGGCGAGCAGCACGAGGTGGTGGGGATGATCGCCGCCAACGCCGCCACCCTGGAGCGGATGGTGGGCGACTTCCTCGACATCGTCCGCTGTGTCGAGGGGGCGACGCGGCTCCACATGGAGCAGGTCCACCTCCCCTCGATCGCCCGCGCGGTGGCCCGGCAGATGGCGCCGACCCTCGACCGGGCGGGGGTCACCCTCACCGTCACCGCCGCC
>JAJRSX010000110.1 GCA_024278555.1 bacterium
CGTCCGGGTCGAGGGCGGCGGCCCGTTGCAGGTGGGTGCGCGCCGCTTCGGTGCGACCGAGGCGTGCCTCGGCGAGGCCGAGGTTGCTCCACGCCGGCCCGAGGTCCGGGCTGAGGGCGACGGCGGTCTCCAGCTCGGTGAGGGCCCGCTCGTTATCCCCGAGACGCAGGTAGGCGGCACCGAGGTTGGCGTGGCCGCGGCCGTTGGCCGGATCGAACCGGACGCCGGCGGTGAGCAGCCGTGCCGCACGCCGGTCCATGTGGGCGTGGAGGGCGTCGCTGCCGCGCCGCACCAGGTCGGCGGCCACCGCCTGACGGTCACTGGGGCCGCCCTGCCGGCGGATCTGGATGGGGATGTCGAGGCGGTCCGCATTCACCCCGGCGCCGGCTGTGGCAACCGTCGAGGTGGTGGCCGCTTCGGCCCCACCGGCCGGCCGGGCGGACGGCTTCGGCAACGGCGCGAACGGCTCGTGGCCGGTGCGCTGGCTGGCGGCGATCTCGCTCGCCAGGCCGTCGAGAGGGTCGGCGGCGGCGGGAGAGAGGGCGACGAGGACGACGCATGCGATCCACCCACCCCACCGCAATCGGTCCGGCGGGACGCTCATTCGTCTCTCCCCCATGCGTGCTCCGCAGCCCACCCGAGACGTGGAGTCGCGCCACCGAAGTGGTAGGTCGGGGTACGCCGGCTCAGGGGGTAGTCGGCGGCGAAGTCCTCACCGCCGCGGACGATCCGGGGGGTGAGGAAGATCACCAGCTCGGAGCCCTGCTTCACCTGTTTGGTATGACGAAACAGGGCGCCGACAAACGGGAGGTCGCCGAGCAGGGGGACCTGATCGACCTCGTCGCGATCCTCCTGGCGGATGAGGCCGGCGATCACCAGGGTCTCGCGATCCTTCAGGCGGACCACCGTGTCGAGCTCGCGCACCTTGAGGATCGGCGCGTTGGCGAGGATGTCGGCCCCCTTGGCGCCCGGGGGAAAGACGTCCTCGCCGGCGAAGTCGGTGATGCTCGGGTGGACCCCCATGATGATGGTGCCGTCGTCGTCGATCCGCGGGACGATGTCGAGGACCACGCCGATGGTGTACTTCTCCTTGTCCACGGTGAAGTTGTCCTGCTGCACCCCCGCCTCGGTGTTGGTCTGTCGGTCGAGAGAGAAGAAGGTCTGCTCCTGCGCCACCTTGATCACCGCCGGCTGGTTGTTGAGCGCCGCCACCCGCGGGCTGGAGACCACCCGCACCTGCCCCTGGGTGGCGATCGCGTCGAGGACCACCGCCAGGTCACGCGAGGTCGCGCCGACACGAAAGGCGGTCTCACCGCCGCCGAGGTTCTGGGAGAGGATCGGCGCCTTCGCCAACAGGCCGGCGGCGCCGCCGGTGAGCGACCCGGTAAAGCCGCCGGCGGCCGAGGCGACCGCGGACCAGTCGACCCCGAGGCGGTGGGCGTCGTTGAGCTCCACCTCGACGATCTTCGCCTCGATCATCACCTGGCGGTCCATTGCCCCCTCCACCGCCTGGAGGTAGGCGGCGACGCGGTCCATGAGGGAGGCATCCGCGGTCACCAGGACGGTGCCGGCGTCGCGGTTCACCACCACCTGCGCCCGGCTCCCCTTGGCGTTCGCCCGCACCAGGGCGGTGAGCCCCGCCTCCACCGCGCTCCACAGGTCGATGGAGGCTTGACGGCTGATCTGGGTGGACGCCTGGCTCTGGTCGCCGCCGCCGCTGTCACCGGAGCCGCCCCCCTCGGCGCCCCCCCCGGAGGAGATGGTGAGGGTCGAGTGGCCGTCGCGTTTGGCGTTGAGGTAGTCGAGGTGGAAGGCGCGGGTGACCACCCCCGGCTGAAACACATGGACCCGCCGGCCGTCGATCTCGTAGGCGAGGTGGAGCGGGGTGAGGAGGGCGTCGAGGGCCTCCGGCAGGGTCATCTGCTTGAGGTCGGCGCTCACCCGGCCGCCGACCCCGGGGTCGAGGACGAGAGAGAAGGCCGCGTCTTTGGCCAGGAGCATGAGGACGTCACGCAACCGCCCGCCGTTTACCGCCAGGGTGAACCGCTCGGGTGGTGGCGTCGGGGTGGGCTCGGCTACCTGCACCACCTCCATCTGCTCCGGGGCGACGTGGGGAGCCATGGTCGCCACCGGCGGCGAAGGGGGGGCGGGGGTCGGCGCCGGAGCGTGAGCGCAGGCGCAGATCGACAGGGCCGCCACCCACAGGCCACCCCGCCCGAACCATCGGTAAAGCCGTCTCACCTAGTCACCTCCATCCGCCACCGCATCGGTCTCCCATGGCTGAAACTCAAGCCATTGGTCCCCGTGGGGGGTGGTCAGGCGCACCCCGGTGGGGGCGATCGCCGCCACCCGCCCGTCGCCGATCGGCTCACCGACCGCCACTGCCGTACCATCCACCAGCGCGGTGGTCCGCCCCTGGGCGGTCAGCACCCCCTGCAGGCGCGGCCCACGACGCGTCGCCACCACCGCACCGTGTCGCTGGGCGAGGTGGAAGGGATCCGCCGCCGCCAACCGCCGGTGCGAAGAGGGACGCGCCAGCCACGCCGTCATCCGTGCCTCCGGCGGGCCGACGGGCGAAGCCCGCTGCTCCACCTCCTCCGCCGCTGCCGGCGGCGCGAGGTCGACCGGCGCCACCTGCGCCACCGCCCGTGGCGACGCGTCACCCATGAAAAAGAGGACGTTGCGCACCACCGCCACCCCCGCCAGGACGAGGAGCACACCGACCACCACCGGCATCGGGATGCGGCTCACGACGCCCCCCCCGGGTCCACCGGCAGGGCCACCAGGAAGGTGGCGGCGACCTGGTCGCCGTAGCGGCGCAGGGAGATCCAGCGGCACACGGCGGTCTCCTGGGTCCGCTGGAGGCGGCCCCACAGGGCGGCGACCTTGGCGTACGGCGCCACCACCCGCATGGCAACCTGCTCCAGGTGGAGGCCGGTGGTCGGGTCGTTCTCCGTCCCCGGACGGCGGACCTCGACCGTGTCGATGGCCAGGGCGGTCGCCGCCCGCGCCACCGCCTCCAGAAAGGTGGCGGCGGCCCCGGGGCGCAATCGATCGCGCAGCCAACCCACCTGCTCCATGGCGTCGACGAGGTGGCCGGCGGCGAGCTCCTCCGCGTGGTCCGCCACCCGCTCCAGCTCCCCCTCCTCGGTGCGCCACCCCCGCAGGGTCGCGGCCGCCCCCACCCCCACCGGACGAAGGAGCACCAGCCACACCATCCCACCCACCACCGGCGGGAGGAGGAGGGCGAGGGTCGTACGGGCCCCAACGCTCAGCTTCATACGCCACCCCCGTCGCCAACCGAGAGCTTCACCTCGAAGGGGTAGGTGGTGGAAGCGCTGGTGAGGGTGAGGTGGCCGCTCCCCCCCACATCCGGGGGGACCCGCTGGCGGCTGGAGAGGTGCAGGTCAACCCCGGGGAGGACCTCGACGCGGCGCAGGAACCGTTCGTACACGGCCGCCGCCTCGGCCTGGCTCGCCGCGACCACCGCCCCGTCAACGGTACACCCCCAGCCGTGGTCGCCCCGTTCGAGGCGGCAGCCGAGGAGGAGGGCGTCGTCGGCCGCCACCCGGCCAAGGAGGGTCAGGAGCTCGGCGGGGTCGGGCCCCCGGCGCCGATGCACGACGGTCTTGAGGTAGCGGTCGATCTCGTTGCGCGCACTCACCAGCCGCTGGTAGTCGGGCTCCACCTGGCGCTCGATCGCCTCCCGCCGCGCCACCGCCTTCGCCATTGCCGCCTGGTTGGCCGCCAAGCGATGGTTCAGATCGACGATCCGCGGCCCCCCCACCACCCCCGCTCCGACCCACAGCAGGGCCGCCGCGGCCACCGCCGCCAGGCCGGCACGGGGGTGGCGCTCGTCCACGGTGCGCTTCGGGAAGAGGTCGAGGGTCGACGGCAGGAGGGTGGCGAGGGCGGCGCCGCGGGCGATCAGCCTGAGGGACTCCTCGCACCGCCCCTCCACCGCCTGGTCCGGGGGCAGGGTCTCCCACCCGAGGGGGAGGTCGAGGAGCTCGCGCATCTGCTGCTTCACCCACTCCCAGGTGCGCGGGATGCCGCCCATGATCGCCAGCTCGATGGGCCGCCGGCTCTCCCGCTTCACATACAGGGCGGAGCGCTGGATCTCCACCGCCAGCCGTTCGAGCTGCGCCTGCTCGCCGCCGGTGGGGACGGTGCGGCCATCGGGGTCGGTTTCGGGCTCGATGCCCCGCATCAAGGTGCGGCTGAACAGCAGCCTTCCCTCATCAAAGACCACAAAGCCGGTGTCGTGACGGCCGATGGTGATCTGCGCCACCCCCCCGAGGCCCTCGAGCTGGTCCGGTAGGCGCAGCCGCGCGAGGCCGGCCACCTGGGTGGTGGTGGCACACACCGGCGTGCATCGCGCCGCTAGAATCCCTGCCTCGGCGGCCGCGACCACTGCCGCGTCGGCGGTGGTCACCACGACATTGGAGGGTCCCCCCTCCGCGGTTGCGTGGACCTCGTACCCCCAGGTCGGCAGGACCCCCTCCCCGACCCGCGCCGCTACCTCCCGCTGGACCAGCAGCGGCAGGTGTTGCGGCTTCACCGGCGGCAGGCTGCAGATCCAGTGGTTGCACCAGTGGGCGGCGATCGCCACCCCCACCCGCAGCCGGCGCCACCCCCCCTTGCGGATCGCCTCCGCGAGCGCGGTGGAGAGGGCCGAGAGGTCGTCCTCCGGGTAGGCAAAGGTGATTCCCTCCCCCACCGATTCGATCCCGCCTGGCCCGACGACCAACTCCTGCACCACCCCGCGGTCGCGAAGGAGCCCCACCCCAAGGAGGCGGCCGCCCCCCTGCTTGCGCAGCCCCCTCATCCCACCACCTCCATCATCCGGTACATGGGGAGGAAGATGGAGAGGGCGACCCCGCCGACGATGCCGCCGAGGAGCGCCAGGAGGAGCGGTTGGAGGATCCCGAGGGTCGACTCGATCACCCGCGGCACCTCCTCCCGGTAGTAATGGTTAGCCCGCGCCAGGGTGGCGTCGAGGTCACCGGTCCGCTCGCCCACCTCCACCATCCGCTGAAAGAGCGGCGGGAAGCGGCCGGAGGCGGCCACCGCCACGGAGAGAGGCTCGCCGCGGGCGACCCGGTCACGCGCCGCCAGGAGCGCCTCACGATAGATCGGCGAGGGGACCACCCCGGCGGTGAGATCGAGGGCCTTCAGCAGCCCGACCCCGGCGGTGTAGAGGAGGCCAAGGAGGTGGGCGGCGGCGGCCACCGCCAGCTCGGCGCGCAGGGTGCCGATCCACGGCAGGGCGAGGAGCAGGCGGTCGAGGAGGCGACGGCCGGTGGGAAATGCCTTGGCCGTCAACACCCCCCCTGCGACCAGCACCACCCCCCCTACAATCACCGGCCACTGGCCCTGCATGAAGTGGCTCACCCCCACCACGACCCGGGTGGGGAGCGGCAGGTTGACCCCCGCCTGTTCGAAGATCGGGGCGAACTGCGGCACCACGAAGGTGAAGACGAGGACCACCAGGGAGGCTACCGCCACCACCAGGGTGAGGGGATACGACACCGCCTTGCGCACCTGCCGCCGAAGCTCGATCTGGTACTCGAGGTCACTGGCGAGGTCGTTGAACCGCTCCGCCAGGCTCCCGGTCGCCTCCCCCGCCGCCACCACCTGCACGTAGGTGTCGGGGAAGGCGAGCGGGAAGAGGGCGAGGGCCTCGGAGAGGTCACCGCCGCCGCGGACGCGCTCGTAGAGGGTGGTGAACATCTCCCGCTGGCGCGGCGGAGCATGGTCGATCAAATCCTCCAGGGCGGTGAGCAGCCCGATCCCGGCACCGAGGACCGTGGCCAGGTGGTGGGTCACCTCCAGCCGCTCGCCGCGGGAGAGGGCGACGCCATGGTTGAGGCGACGGCCACGCTCCGGCCGGGCGGTGAGCAGAAAGAGGTCCTGCGCCCGTAGCTGCGCATAGAGCGCCTGCTCGTCCGCCGCCTCCACCACCCCGCCGGTGGCCTCCCCGGTGGCGGTGGCCGCCTGATATCGAAAGATCGCCATGGGTCGCCTCGCTCGCCGCCTTATCGGTGAGCCACGCAGGGGACAAAACCACGAAGGACACGAAGACCACGAAGGGCGGGCCCCCGGTAGGAGGGGGCCATGCCCCCGACCCCGGCCCGGAGGGCCGGCCGGCGCCACCGGCGCCGGATCGCGGGTGCAACCCGCTCCTACCGGTGTGCCCGGCCACGGCGGTGAGCCAACTCTGGCGTGCATGGCGCGGCGGTCACCACGCGGTGGTCATGTAACTCGGGCCACCTCTTCCAACGTCGTCACCCCCACCATCGCCTTCTGGATCCCGTCCTGCCTGCACAGGGCCATACCGTTGGCCACCGCGGCGGCCTGGATCTCGGCGCTGCTTGCCTGCTTGTGGACCATCTCACGGATGGCGTCGTCGACCACCAGGACCTCGAAGATCGCCGCCCGGCCGCGGTAGCCGCTCTGGTGGCAGGCGTCGCAGCCGGTGCCGCGAAAGAAGGGGAGGCCGAAGGCCTCGGCCATCCCCAACCGGGTGAGCTCCGCCTCGGAGTAGTCGACCGGCGCGGAGCACCGATTGCAGACCTTGCGCACCAGCCGCTGGGCGATCACCGCGTTTACCGACGACGCCACCAGGTAGGGGGCGATCCCCATGTCGATCATCCGGGGCAGGGCTCCGGCGGCGTTGTTGGTGTGCAGGGACGACAGGACGAGGTGGCCGGTGAGGGCCGCGCGCACCCCCAGCTCGGCGGTCTCGTGGTCGCGCATCTCCCCCACCAGGATCACGTCCGGGTCCTGCCGCAATAGCGCCCGGAGGCCGGCGGCGAAGGTCATGCCGGCGGCGGGGTTCACCTGGGTCTGGCGGATGATCGGCAGGCGGTACTCCACCGGATCTTCGAGGGTGAAGATCGACCGGTCCATCGAGTTCAACGCCGATAGGGCGGTGTAGAGGGTGGTGGACTTGCCCGAGCCGGTGGGGCCGGTGACCAGGAGGACCCCGTTGGACCTGGCGATCAAGCCCTGGAAGAGGTTGAGGTGGTCGGGGGAGAAGCCGAGCTCCTCCACGGAGAGGACGACCCCCGACTGGTCGAGGATGCGGATGACCACGTTCTCCCCGTGGATCGTGGGGAGGGTGGAGAGGCGCAGATCGACCTCGCGATCCCCAACCTGGATGCCGATGCGACCGTCCTGGGGCACACGGGTCTCGGCGATATTGAGATCGGCGAGGATCTTCAGCCGCGCCACCACCGCACGCGCCAGGCGGACGGGGAGGACCGCGGTCTGGCGCAGCATCCCGTCGAGGCGCAGGCGCACCCGCAGCACCCGCTCCTCGGGCTCGATATGGATGTCGGTGGCCCGCTCGTCGATGGCGTCGCGCAGAAGCTGATCCACGAGGCGGATCAGCGGGGTGTCCTGCCCCTGCTCCACCGCCGCGGCGTCGTCGTCGAGGTGGGCGAGGACCTCCTCGGTGATCTGCTCCAGGGAGGCGGTGTGGCGCTGGTAGGAGCGATCGATCGCCTGGTCGATCTCCTGACGCGACGCCCCCACCACCTCGACCTCCACGCCGGCAACACGCTCCACCTCGTCCACCGCCACCACGTCAAAGGTGTCGGCCATCGCCACCTGCAGGACGCCCTCCTGCAGGGCGATGGGGATCAGGTGGTGGCGGCGGGCGATCTCCTCGGGAACGCAGGCAACCGCCTCGGCGTCGATGACGATGAACTCCAGACGCACCCGGCGGCTTCCCGCCTCATCCGCCAGCACCGCCTCGACCACCTCCTCGGCGACAAAACCGAGGTCGACCAAGACCTTGCCGAGGAGCTCGCCGGTGCGCTGTTGCTCGCGCAGGGCGACGTCGAGCTGGGTGCGGCTGAGGTGGCCGGCGACCACCAGCCGCTCGCCGAGGGGGAGGGGCCGACCCCCGGCAGCAGGGGCGGGCGACGAAGGTGCGGCGGTCGGCTGGTTGCTCATGAGGAGCTCACCTCATCCGACGCGGGCCTCGCCGCCCCAAACGGAAGCCGCCCCAAGATCGCGGCGGACTGCCGTTTGGGTTTACAGGCGCATCCCACGGTTGAATCGCGGGCACGGCCCGCTCCTGCCTATTGGATACGGAAACCGATGTCGTCGCCGGCCAGCAGCGAGCCGCGCGAGGTCTGGAGGATCCCATCGGGGCCGGCGGAGACGACATAGACCGGGGTGGTCGATCCAGCGGAGAGGTTACCCACGTTGCACAGGTAGGCGTGATCCCACGGGTCCGCCTTGAACTCCGTCTGATAGGGGCCGTCCCATTTCACCTCGCCACTGGTGGAGTAGCTCGGGGCATTGGTGATGAGCTGGTCCTTCAACAGATCGGTAGTGCCGGTCCAGCCGGTCACCCCGCTCGCCACCGACGGCGCGGAGCCGTTCTCGGTCGTCAGATAGACAATGTCGTTGGTGCCGTCGGTCGTCGGCCACCGGCCGAGGTCCTTATAGAAGCTCGCCATGGCCGAGGCGATCTCCTTGCAGTCGCTCCGGGCCCGGGCGATCCGCGAGTCACGGATGTTCTTGACGATCGACGGGGTGGCGATCCCCGCGAGGACGGCGATCACCGCGATCACGATGATGATCTCGATGAGGGTGAAGCCGGCGGTCAGCGGTGTACGGCGGTGGGCATCGAATTTCTTCATCTCGCACTCCTTCAGCTACCTGCACTGGCCGCCACATGGGTCGTGTTGGCCACGGTTGTGGGGAATCCCCCGATGACTTGTTCCACGCCGGCGAGTCGGTCTGCGACGCGCTGCTGCTCCCCCTCCAGACCGGCCACCTGCGCCGTGGCACGCGCCACCCCCCATCCCATGACCACCACGGTCACCAGACTCGCCGCGAGCAAGAGGAGCCCGGTACGGAGGCGAACCGGCGGTGCCGGTGGGTGGGCGGAGACAAATGGGACATTCATGGCATCGATTGCGCTTGGCACCTTTACCTACATCGGTACCCCTTCTGTTTGACTCAAGCTTTTGTCGACCACCTCCCGGAGCCCCTCCAGGTCGACCGCGTCGTCGAAGAGGGCCAGGGCCGCGCTGCCGTCCCACCCCGCCGGCGGCGGCAGGGGGGCGAGGCCGCGCTCACCACAGAGACCGTCGGCGAGGGTGACGCAGGCCGCCAGACGGGAGACCGGGGCCCCCTCCTCGGCCACCCGCTCGAGGCAATGGACCGCGCCGACCACCGCCACGAGCGTCTCGGGCAGGGACCAGTGGAGGACCACCGCCGCCCCGGCATCGCCGTGGTCGAAGCCGAAGCGGGTCCGCTCCGCGGCCGCCAGGGCATCGACATCCGACACGCCCTCCACCAGGGCGGTGTAACCGGCCTCGTCGGCGCGCAACAGGAGGACCATGCCGAGGTCGTGCAGCAGGCCGGCGGCCATGGCGTCCTCCACCGAGACCCTGCCGACGCTCTTGGCGATCGCCCCGGACGCCTGGGCGACCGCGTTGGCGTGGTCCCACAGGGCGCGGGTGAGGCCGGCGAACTCGCCGTAGACGCCGCGGGTGGAGAGCGCCACCACCAGGTTGCGCACCGCGTGGAAGCCGAGGGTCATCACCGCCGCCTCAACACTCCCGACCTGGCCGCGGCGGCCGTAGAAGGGGGAGTTGGCGACCCGCAGGAGCTGCGCCACCAGGGTGGGATCGCGGGCGATCACCGCGGCGATCTGCTCGGCCCCCGCCATCGGGTCGGCCATCGCCGCCATCAACTCGGTGACCACCGGCGGTGCCGAGGGGATGTCACAGCTTCCGGCGATCAGGGTGTCCAGGGTTGGGGTGCTCACAGTCTCAATCTCCTCAGGGGGTTGTCGTCCAGGTTTGATCAGTCGTCGTGGTGGCCGCCGTCGCCGTCGTCGCCGCCACCGCCGCCGCCACCGCCGCCACCGCCGCCACCGCCGCTGCCCGGCAGGTAGATCGCCGCGGTCGGCGACTGGGTGGTGGTCACCACCTCGCGGCCGGAGTAGTCGCCATCGGAGCCTCCGTCGCGTCCCACGACCCGGATCGCGTGGACGCCGATGGGGAGGTCGCTCCCGGTGGGGGTGCGGAAGGCGTGGTCGGACCAGGTGAGCTCCACCGACGCCTCGTTGCCGCCGTTGGAATAATAGGCGTAGACCCGGGCGGTGTTGTCGTCGAGGGTGACCGCGTGGCCGGGGTCCAGGGCGCTGTCCGCCTCCACCACCACCGAGTAGGGGCGGTGGGTGGGGATCGCCGTCTCCGGCAGGGTGATGTCGTCGCTGGTTCCGCTGGTGCCGTCGCGACCGGGGCTGGTGAGCTGGCCGGTGGAGGCGTTGTAGATATAGTTGTGGCCCCAGGCGTCGGTGAGCCAGCTCCCGTCGGCGAAGCCGCCCACCAGGTACGGCCCCTCCCACCCCATGCCGACACCGCCGAGGAGGAGTCCGTAACCGGGCTGGCTCCCCTGCTGCACCAGGTCGGTGATCGAGGCGGGGAGCTGCCCCATGTCTGCGAGATAGCCGTCGTCGCCGCGGTCCGGGGTGCCGACCATCGCCCGGTAGAGGGCCTGCATCTCCTCTCGGGTCGCGGCCGCCCGGCGGTGGTCCATCTGGCTCACCACGCTCGGCACCATGGTACCGGCGAGGATCGAGATCACCGCGATCACCACGATGATCTCGATCAAGGTAAAGCCGGCGGGGCCCCCGGCACCGTGTCTCCCCTGGAGATGGACAAGGTTCATGACCCCTTCAATCGGCACGGCCGGGGCAGGTCATGACGTCGCCCGTTGGGCCAGGAGGTACCGACAACCTGTTCGCTCCGTTCCACACCTAGGTGATTAACATCACAACTCCACGGCACCGGCTGGCCGATCCGTTCGACGCCGATCAGGCAAACAGGTCGAGGAGGTGGGGCTCCTCTTCGCCGGCAGGAGGGTTGCGGCGACGGCGCTCCCGGTGGCGGTCCTCGGACCCCCTCTTGTCTTCCGGCCGCGCCCCCTTGCCCGGCTCGGCCACCGGCGACGCGGCGACCGCCTCGACCGCCTCCACCCCGGCCGCCCCGGCCACCGAGGTAGCAGTACCGTGCGACTGGGTCGCCGCCGGGGCCGCCTGGGGTGTGGGTGGGATCGCCTGCAACATCGTCTCTCCTGCCGGGCCAACCGGACCGGCCTCCTCTCCCCTTCGGCAGGAGCGAAAAACGGTGTTAGCCGGTCAGGCCCACTGGACCGCGTATTGCTAAGAAAGGAGCTGTACATTGCCGATGCACGGGGGTGCATAGCGCGTCTCCGGGATAGGCAGTCTTCGGATGACACGCGAACCGAGAGGAGCTCGACCATGGCGCTGACGACCGAGGTGGTGATCATCGGGGCGGGGCCCGCGGGGGTGGCGGCGGCGGCGACCCTGGCGCGGGCGGGGGTGGAGGTGGTGGTCCTCGAGGGGGGACGCCACCCGGGGGCGGAGAACTGGTCCGGCGCCGTCTACTTTTGTGAGAACCTGGCGGCCGACGACTGTTTCGGCGCCGACATTCTCGACCGCGCGCCGGTGGAGCGGCCGCTCTTTCGCCGCGGCCTCCTGATGACCGACGGCGTCGGCCTCACCGGGATGGCGCCGGAGGGGAGCGACCTCTTCCGCCACTGCGTCACCGTCCAGAGGCCGCTCTTCGACCGCTACCTCGCCGAGCAGGCCGAGGGGCTCGGCGCCACCGTCCTCTCCGGCTGCCACGCCACCGCCCTGTTGCGCGAAGGGGGCAGGGTGGTCGGGGTGATGACCGACCAGGGGCCGGTCTACGGCGAGTGCTGCTTCCTCGCCGAGGGCGACGCCTCCCACCTGGTGACCCGCGAGGGGTACGAGGAGGTGGAGACGCCCCACTTCGCCCAGGGGGTGAAGGCGGTCCTGCGCCTGGACGCGGCGGAGATCGAGCGCCGCTTTCACCTCGCCCCGAACCAGGGGGCGGCCTACGAGATCCTCCTGCGCAACCCGATCCTCGGCGGCCGCACCGCACGCCTCAACGCCGGCTGCTTCCTCTACACCAACCGCGACTCCCTGGCCCTGGGCTATGTCCTGCCGCTGGAGGCGGCGGGCGAGCAGTGGCGCGGTAACCACCACCAGCTCCTCGAACACATCCGCGCCCTGCCGGCCCTCGCCCCGTGGCTAGAGGGGAGCGAGCTCGCCGGCTTCGGCGCCAAGCTGATCCGCATCGGCGGGGTGGCCGAGAGCCCGCGCCTGGTGGACGACGGTCTGGCCATCGGCGGCGCCGCCACCGGCATCGGCGTCGACTTCCCCTGTCCCAACTTCACCGGCCCGGCCACCTTCATGGGGCTGACCTTCGCCCGCGCGGTGATCGCCGCCCGCACCGCCGGCGAGGAGCTCGACACGGCGATACTCGAGCGCCGCTACGCCGAGCCGGTGCGCGCCTCCTCCTACGGCCGCGACGCTCGCTGGCTCACCCGCTGGCCCGGCTTCATCGAGGCCAACCGCACCTTCTTCTCCACCCCCATCGACTGGACCCTGCGCGGCGGTGCGCTCCTCGCCGAGCGCAACCTCCCCCTGAGCCAACGCCTGTGGGGGCTCGGCCGCTGCTTCGAGGAGCTGGCGGCGCCGAAGCGGATGGCGCGGGTGGTGGGGGAGCAGATCGACGCGGCCCGCGCCCTGCACCTCGGCCGCGCCGTACTCCGCGGCCCCGCCTGGCACCACCCCCTGCGGTGGCTGACCAACCTCCTGCCCGGCAGCGATGAGGAGGTCCCCGGCCAGGTCGTCTACCACCCCGCCGGCGTCGACGGGCCGCCGCCGGCGGGCGGTCGCCGCGGCCGGCGGCTCGCCGGCATCATGGCCGCCCTGGCGCGCCTCTACACCAACGACCAAGAGCCGTTGGAGCGCAAGCTCCCGGCGGCGGCAGGCGCGCTCTTCGACCACCTCTCGCTCCTCGACCTCCTCCTCCTCGCCGTCGCCCCGGTCGCGGCGTGGGGGATCGCGGTGGCGCGGCTCGCCTCCGACGGGGTGCGCTACAAGCTCCTCCACGTCGACCTCGACACCCTGTGGGGCGACCCGGCGAGCCGCCTCAAGCGGGGGCGCGAGAGCGCGCTCACCGTCGACCCGGCCACCGCCCCCGAGACCACCGGCTGGCCGGAGAAGATGGCGACCCTCGACCACGACCCAACCACCGCCCACATGCGCCTCTTCTGGCCGCCGGTGGGCGACACCGAGGCCGGCGAGCGGTTCCTCGACGCGCCGGTGTGGCGCCTCTGCCCGGTGCGGGTCTACGAGCGCGAGGCCACCTGGGTGGGCCAACCGCGGGTGGCGGTGAGCTCTGAGAACTGCCTCAAGTGCGAGTCGTGCTGGCGCGCCGACTCTACTGTCGACTGGTCGCGCACCCGCCACCACGTCACCTATCCCATCCTCGGCGAGGTGGCGGCCCGCTGGGCCCGGGAGCGCACCCCAACGCCGCCGCGGCCCCTCCACCCGCCGCGGCCTCACAACCGGCCGGCGCCCGCCTGGATCGGCGCCCTCGGCGAGGGGGTCGGGCCGCAGGTGCGCGACCGCCTCACCGCCGTACGCCTCGCCTGCAACGCCTACCACCAGCGGCTGGAGCAGACCCCACGGGTGGTCGACGGCCCCGCCCTGGCCGCCCTGGGTGAGGCGGTGGAGCGGGTGGCCCGCGCCTGGGAGGAGGTGGAGCACCCCCTCGCCCACACCGCCGCCGGGCCATGGCTCGCCCGCGGCCGCGACTGGGTCGAGCTCGCCGCCCACCACCTCGAAGGCCGCCACCTCTTCTGGGCGGAGAGCGACCTCGACTGCCTCTGCGAACACCACCTCGCCCCGGCGCTGACCGCCCTCCCCGGCCGCCGCCGGCCGCCCCTGCCGCCCCCCTCCCCCTTCCCCGGCGACCTCGACCCGCCGGAGTCGGTGGCCGCCCTGCGCGCCTCCCTCGACCTCGCCACCCGCAAGGGGCTGGAGGCAGGCGAGACGGAGGCGTCCGCCTGGGTAACGGCGCAGGCGGCGCCCCTGGCCGCGGCCACCCCGGAGGAGGTCGTCCACACGGTCGCCGCCCTGGAGCCCGGCCTCGCCTGGGCGATCGCCTCCCACCACCTCGCCGTGGCCCTGTGGGGTGACGCACCCACCCCGTGGCCGGCGGGGAGCTGGCTCACCATCGCCGGTGAGGCGGAGACGGAGCTGGCGATCGACGGCGACACCGCGACCCTGACGGTCCACGGTCGCGGCGTCGCCACCGCCCTGGCCACCTGGGTGGTGGTCACAACCGAGAGGGGGGTGGCCTGCTTCCCCCTCGCCAACGCCGAGGTGGTGCCGACGGCGACGGTGGGGGTACGCGCCGCCCGCCTCGCCGAGGTCCGCCTCCCCCCGACTCTGTTGTCCGGCGAGCGGCTCTACCGCGACCGGGGCGACCCCCACAGCGGGGCGCGATGCGCCGCCATCGCCTGCGCCTTCGCCGCCGGCTTCGGCGGCTACCTGACCGCCCGGGCGCGGGAGTACGCCGCCGGCCGGGTCCAGTTCGGCGACGCCTTCCGCGACCGCGAGGGGCGCACCGGGGTCGACAAGTTCGGCGCGGTGAAGGGGCTGATCGCCGACTGCGACGGCCGCCTCGCGGCCCTCGGGGCGCTGGCCCGCGCCAACGGCGAGGGCGCGATCGACCCGGCGGCGGCCCTCGCCTACGCGGTGGAGTCGCTCACCCCAAACCGCGGCGCCTTCGCCTACAACGCCGGCCAGGCCTTCGGCGGCACCGCCTACTCGGAGGACGACCTGCTGGCCAAGTACTACCGCGACGCCGCCACCCTGCGCCTCCTCTGGGAGGGGGTGCGGCCCACCCCGGATCCCACCCCACCTCTCCTGCCGCCGGAGCTGGACGACCCAGCCTACGCCGCCGCCCGCACCCGCTGGGACTCCCTGGCGTCGCGCGTCCACCCCTTCCTCGCCGACTCCCCCGGCGACTCCGCCTCCCTCCTCGCCGGCTACACCACCGCCGCCGCGGCCCTGCTCCTCGAGTGGCGGCTGCATCTGCTGGCAGGCGTCGACTCCCTCCACCGGGAGGCGGTGGAGTGGCACCTACGGTGCGGCGAGGCGGCCCTGGCCGCCCTGCGCGAGGAGAGCCCCGACCTCAGCGGCGCGCCGCACCTCTTGCGCGCCCCGTTCACCGAGGTGGAGGCGGTGACCCCCTTCGCGGAGCTGATGGCCCGGGACGCCACCTACGCCTCCGCCGACTTCCTCACCCGCCCGGCGGACGACCTGCCCCTCCTCACCCCGGAGGCGGTGTGGTGCGACGAGACCCGGCGCGGCCGGTGGGAGACCATCCACACGGCGCTCGCCGACCTCCTCGCCGGCCACCCGGGCGACTACGCCCGCACCCTCGACGCGAGCCACCACCTCCCGGATGAGGACGTGGCGTGGTTCGCGGCGCGCGACTGGTACGCCACCATCGTCCCGGAGGCCCTCGGCGGGCTGGGGTGGAAGAAGGCGGACTACGCCCTGCTGAACTGGCAGGTGATGACCGAGGTCGACCCGTCGGTCTCCCTGCTGATCATGGCCAACACCTCCATCGGCACCACCCCGGTGCTCCTGGGGCTGGAGCGGGAGCTCCCCGCGGCGGAGGGGGAGCTGAGCCAGGCGGCGAGCGAGCCGGCACGCCTCGCCGAGCTCGGCGATTCCCTCGCCCACCTCGTCGACGCCCTCGCCCACCCGGACCCGGCGAAGCTGACCCGCGACACCAAGGCGCTGGTCGCCCTGGTGGACGAGCGGCTGCGCCACACGAAGGTGTTGAAGTACCTCGCCGGTGACCTCCTCATGGCCTTCTACGGCGGCGCCCAGGCAGGGAGGCGGCGCGACCTCGCCGGCTTCGCCGCCGGCCTCAAGCAGGCGCAGGCCCTCCTGCCCCCGCTGGCCGGGCGGATCGACGCGGCCCTCGCCGAGATCGACCTCCAGCGCGCTGCCCACCTCCGCTACCTCCAGGGGCTCGCCTGCGGCCGCGTCGCCTGCTTCGCCCTCACCGAGCCCACCGCCGGCTCCGACTCCGGCGGCGTCACCACCCACGCCACGATGGTGGAGTACGAGGTCCACGAGGAGGAGGACGGCCGCCTCTGGTTCGAGGTCGACGGGCAGCGGCGCAACCTCGCCGACGCCGCGCGGCTGCGCTTCGAGGACCACACGGTCCTCTACGAATACCGCCCGGGCCGGGTCGCCCCCCTGGAGCTCACCCACCCGGCCGACAGCGGCCCGGCGACCCCGCGGCGCTACGACCACGATGGCACGCCGGTGGAGCTCTTCGACTGCGCGGCGGTGCGGAGGCGTGACGACGGCACCCCCTTCGTCCGCTTTTTTGAGGTGACCGGCGCCAAGATGTGGATCACCAACGGCCGCGTCGCCCACCAGATGGCCCTCTACTGCAAAACCGAGGCGGGGGTGAGCGGCCTGATGGTCGACCGCTTCGCCGAGGGGCTGGTGGTCGGCAGCGACGAGTCGAAGCTCGGCCAGTGCGCCTCGCCCACCAACGAGCTCTCCCTCAACCGGGTGCGGGTGCCGGCGGAGAACCTCATCGGCTTCGCCGGCCACGGCCAGGTGAACGCCCTGGAGACCCTGAATGCCGGCCGCATGGGGCTGGCGGTGGCCTCCGCGGCGATGACCGCCCACCTCACCCGCTGGCTGGAGCGGTGGCTCGCCGGCCACCCGGACCGCCGCACCACCGCCGCGACCCGCTGCCTCGAACGGATGGCGGCGGAGGCGATCTGTAGCGAGTCGGTGGCCTTCTTCTGCATGGGGCTCTTCGACCACCACGGGGTGAAGAGCGCCCGCATGGAGTCGGCGGTGGCGAAGTTCTTCTGCTCCGAGTCGCTCCACCGCGCCATCGACTTCGCCGAGCGCGCCCTGGGGGTCGACTCGGCGACCACCGCCTGGCCGGTGGAGAAGATGCGCCGCGACGCCCGGGTCCTGAACATCTACGAGGGGACCAACGAGGTGCAGCGCTTCCTGATCATCAAGGAGCTCACCCAGCTCGCCCGCGCCGGCAAGCTCGGCGAGGTGGCGCTGCCCGACGGCGCCGCATGGGGGCTGTGGGGGGAGGACCGCGCCACCCTCGCCGCGGCGCTCACCCGCGCGGTCGAGGCGGTGGGCGACGCCCTGTGGAACGACGGCGACCTGCAGCCGTGGTCCTTCGTGGCGGTGGAGATGGCCGCCAACCTCCTGGTCCGCTACGGACTCCTGCACCGCCTCGACCAGTGTCTCGCTGCCTCCGGTGCCTCCGACTTCACCCATCTCTTAGAGGCGGTGGAGCGGGAGCAGCAGCACGCCTTTGTCCGCCTCCAGCGCCGCTTCGAGGGGGAGGAGCGGTGGTGCACGGACCACGCCCTGCCCCTGGCCACCTGCCTCTTCGAGCAGGCGGCCGCGGCCGCGGTGCCCGCGCCGCCCTTTGGGGCCGACCGCCGCCTCACCGTGGCGGTGGTGGCGGAGCGCACCCCCCACCTGCCGCCGCAGCCGAGGGTCGACGGCGACGGGGTACTCCTCCCGGACCGGGAGCTCGACCCGACCGTCGTCGATTGCCTCGCCCAGGTGGCGCGGTGGCGAGGGCAGGGGGTCTCGGTGCAGGCCGTCGCCCTCGCCGTCGGGGACGAGCACGCGGTGCGCGCCGCCCTGGCCGCCGGCTGTGGCCGCGCCACCCTGGTGGAGGCGGCCTCGCCCGCGAGCGAGGCGGCGTGGGCCGCGGCCCTGGCCGACACCCTCGCGGCGATGGAGGCGCCCCCCGATCTGATCGTCGTCCCCGAGGTGGGCGGCGCCACCGCCACCCCCCATCGGGCGGCGCTGCTGGCCGGCGCCCTGGCCCGGCGCGAGCGGCCGTGGCCCTACCTCGGAGGGGTGGTGGCGGGTGGGCCGCGCCTGGCCGGCGACGCAACGACCTGGCGGTGGCAACGGAGTGAAGGGTTCACCACCGCCCCGGCCGAGACCCCTCTGGTGGTCGGCTGGAGCGGCAGCGGTCGTCGCCCGCGCGGCTCGGTGACCGCCCTCGGCCGCGCCTGGCGGGCGCGCCCGGCGCGGCTGACAGCGGAGCGCGATACCGCCCTGTCGGTGGCCTACCGGCCACCGTCGGTCGTCGCCCGCGGCGACCTCGACACCGCCCGCACCGCCGAGGCGGCCGCCGAGCTCATCCGCACCCACGCCGCCGCCTGGGGGGTGGCGGCCGCCGCCCCGGCGCCGCGGTTTGCCGGTGGCCCGAGCGACGAGAGCCCCCCCTCCTTCACCGACCTCCCGTGGGTGGTGGCGGCGGAGAGCGCGGCCCTGCCCCTGGAGGAGGGCGCGATCGCCCGCGCCGCCGCCGCCGCCCGCGGCTGCTTCGGCGGCGAGGTGGCCGCCCTCTACCTCACCGACCTCGACGGCGAAGCGCTCGCCCGCCGCCTCAGCCGCTGGCAGGAGGCGGGGGTGGGGCGGGTGGTGGTCCTCCAGGCACCGGCCGGACCGTGGCCGGCACCGCAGCTCGCCGCCTGGCTCGCCCCCGTCCTCGACCCGCCGCACATCGAGGGGGGGAGGTGGCTCGTGGAGGGCTCGATCGGCGAGGCGGCCGCCTACCTCGGCGGCCTCGCGCCACCCGCCGGCGGCGTGCTCATCGGCGGCCTCCGCACCGGCGCGGGGGTGGTGCGACCGCTGGCCGGCGGGCGGCTGGAGGCGGTCCTCTCCGGCGAGACACCGCCGCTGGTCTCTCTCGATGCCGCCGAGGACGGGGTGGCGGCCGACTCCCTCGTCTGGTGGCAAAAGCGGCTACCGCCGGGGGGCCGTCGCGAGGGGTGGTGGGAGCCGCTCATCCCGCACCCGGTGGACCGGTCGCGGCTCACCGAGGCGCCGGTGATCATCGACGTGGGCTACGGCGTGGACGACGCCGCCGGGATGAAGCGGGTGGTGCCTCTGCTGGAGGAGGCCCTGGCGACCGCCGGCCTCGGGCCGATCGCGATCGGCGCCACCCGCAAGGTCACCCAGGATCTGAAGCTCCTGCCGGTTGCCGCCCAAATCGGCCAGACCGGCATCTCCGTGCGCCCCAAGCTACTCCTGGCCCTCGGCGTCTCCGGGGCGCCCCAGCACATGGACTGGATCGACCCCGGCGCCACCATCCTCGCCTTCAACCGCGACCCCCACGCCCCGATCATGCACTGGAACGAGAGCCACCCCGGCCCCACCGTCCACCCGATCGAGGGCGACCTCTTCGACACCGTCCCCGCCTTCTGCGCCGCCCTGCAGACCGGATAGGTGAACGAGGCGCCGAAAACGGGGGCAGGGCCCTTTCTTGGTGCAACGGCAGCGCTACGCCGCGGCGAGGGTGTCGAGGAGGGTCGTCCGGCGGGCGACGACCGCGTCGCGGACGGCGGCGTAGGGGACGCCCACCGCCGCGAAGAGGGCGGGCAAGGCCGGCGCCAGGGCGCGGATCTGACCCGCGAGGCGATCGAGACGGGCCGGGAGGGTGCGGACAAAGGCGCGCCGCGCCGCCGGCTCCAGCCGACTGAGCTCCTCGCGCAGGCGGCCGACGCCGAAGGCCACGTGGTCCGCCTCGTCCGCCAGGGGAACGCGGAGGGACTCGCGGGTGCCCGGGTCGGCGAGGGGCACGATCTCCTCCACCGCCCCACTCCCGAGGGCCTCGACGCCGAGGTAGAGGTCGGCGAGGAACTCCAGCCACGGCAACTCCGCGAAGTAGGCGCGGATCGCCTCGGCGGCAGGGGCGGGGATGGGGGGTGTCGGGTCGGTGCCGAGGCGGGAGATCCACTCCTCCTGGATCTCCACGTGGCGGCGCTCGTCCACCACCTGCTTGGCGAGGGCGGCGCGCGCCGCCGCGTCCGGCACCCGGCCGAGGCGATCGTCGCACACCTCGCCGATGAGACCGTCCACCTGGGTGTAGAGGGCGAGGAGGCTCCCCATCGCCTGCCGGTACTGGGTGTTGGTGACGTCGCTGCCGTTCATGGGATCAACCTCCGTGGAGTGGGGACACCGGCGCTGGTGAGCGGACGCCGGTACTTGAGACGGCTCGCCGCCCGGAAGAGGCGTGAGCCCAGGAGGCGCCACAGGGGGCCGGAGACCCCGAGGGCGCGAAGGAGCCGCTGGCTGGCCGGGAGCGGCGGCGGGACGACGCCGGGGAGGACCCAGTTGCCCGCCTCCGCCGCCTGGCGGCAAAGAAAGGGGATGAGGAAAGAGGTGACGGCGGGCGCCGCCCGCAGGTGGTCCGGGAGGTAGTCGACGGTACGGGGGCAGGCTGCGTTGTCCATGTTGCGCAGGGCCAGGGCCACCGCATGCGGCCGCACCCGCGCCACCTCGCGGGCGAGGCGGCGCAGGGGGTGGCGCTCGAAGCAGAGGTCGACCACCGTCACCTCGTGGCCCGCGCGCCGCGCCGCCGCTGCCACATAGGCGGTCCCCAGGGGGAAGATGGGGTCGGGGATCCGCTCCCGGTTGGCGGAGATGAGCAGCAGGCGCATCACCGGCTCCGCACCACCAGGGTCGCCTCCATGCCGCGGGCCCGGTGGCTCTTCAGAAAGAGGAGGCGCTTGTCACAGTAGAAGGGGAAGCGCCCCGGGATGTGGGGGGTAAAGAGGACCACCACCTCCTCGCCGCCCGCCACGTCCCGGCGGATCTCCACCCCGGCGCCTGCGAGGGTGAAGTTGTGGGGGGTGAGACGATCGTCGTTCACCAGCCGCAGGCGGACGGGCTCGCCCACCTCCACCTCCACCACCGCGGGTTCGAAGGCGTAGCCGTGGAGGTGGAGGGTGATCGCCTGCTCCGCCGCCGCGGGGGTGGCCAGCACCAAGAGGACCACCCAGCCAATCCAGGAGGAGCTCGCAGCCGCCACGCGACGCGCCGCCCTCCGCACCCCTTCCCCCGCCGCTCGTCTTCGCCAAGCCATTGGCCATGTCTCCCGGAGGTCAACTCCGAATACACGACCAATGTAATATCATTTCGTCGTCTGTGGGGGGTGGCCGCCTCGGCGACCCAGCGGGACGCACCGTCCCCTCTCCCCAACCCTTCCCCCCCACCAACCGGTCCACCATCTCTCCACCCCCTCGGGGTGAGGGAGCCGGAGGGGAGCGGCTACGCGAACTCGACCCGCCCGTCGCCCGCCACCACCTCGCCGATGCGGTAGACCGCCTCCTGGCGGGCGGCGAGGTCCTTTTCGATTTGCTCCGTTGCCTCGGGAGAGGCGACGAGAACCATGCCGATGCCGAGGTTGAAGGTGCGCCGCATCTCCGCCTCGGGAACTTCACCGGCGTCGCGCAGGGCGGTAAAGACCGGCGGCTCGGGCCAGCTCCCCACGTCGATGCGCGCGCCGCAGCCGGCAGGCAGCGAGCGGGGCACATTCTCCAGGAGGCCGCCGCCGGTGATGTGGGCCATCGCCTTCACCCACCCCTGCTCCACCAGGGGCAGGACCACCGGCGGGTAGAGGCGGGTGGGGGTGAGGAGGGTCTCCCCCAGGGGCAGCTCCGTCCCCGGCAAGGGGTCGTCCACCGACAGACGGAGTCGCTCGAAGAAGACGTTGCGCGCCAAAGAAAAGCCGTTCGAGTGGAGCCCGGTGGCCGGCAGGCCGAGGAGCACATCGCCCGGTGCCACGGTGGCGCTGTCGAGGATCCTGGCCCGCTCGACAATGCCCACGGCAAAGCCGGCGAGGTCGTACTCGCCGGGGGGGTAGCAGCCGGGCATCTCCGCGGTCTCGCCGCCGAGGAGGGCACAGGCGCACCCCTCGCACGCCGCCGCGATGCCCTCGACCACCGCCGCCGCTTGGCCCTCGTCGAGCTTGCCGCAGGCGAAGTAGTCGAGGAAGAAGAGGGGACGGGCGCCGGTCACCACGATGTCGTTCACCGACATCGCCACCAGGTCCTGGCCGAGGGTGTCGTGGCGCGCCACCTTGCGGGCAACCTCCAGCTTGGTGCCAACGCCGTCGGTACCGGAGACGAGGACCGGCTCCTTCAGCCCGGTGGGGAGGGCGAAGAGGCCACCGAAGCCGCCGATACCGCCGATCACCCCGGAGGTCGCGGTGCGCGCCACCCGGGCGCGGATCCGGTCGACGAGACGGTTGGCGGCGTCGATGTCGACGCCGGCGTCACGGTAGGAGGGGGAGGACATGGAGGGCTCGCGTTGCTCGCAGGCCTGCCTTCGGCAGGCGGGGGTGAGGGATGGGGGGTGGGGGATGAGGGGATGGTTGGCCGCTTCGCGGTCCCTAAGATTATTGCCCTTCTCGCCCTCGCCATGCACTCGGATTCATGGAAATCCGTTGGATATAGACACGACATGAGAAAAGCGCCCTTCCATTGCAGTTCTCTGTGTCCTCTGTGTCTCTGTGGTGAAATGGCCTTCACGGCTGGCGCCCTGACCACCTGGTAATTCCTTCGATCCTGATGGGTGGATCCCCGTCCCCCCTGAGCCCTTGTCTCTTCCGATTGCCCTTCTCCGGTCATGAGCTAAGGGGATAGGCATACAAAAAAACCGGCCCCAGCCAGTTGGCCGGGGCCGGAATCGTACCCGCTCATGCAGGGGGAGACTACTTCTCGCAGATCGCCTTCATCGAGTCGGCAATGTTGCCGGGGGTGGTGATGATCTTGGTGAAGGTGGTCATGGTGAGCTCCGGCCAGTGGAGGGCGATGCGGTAGCGGCCGTGGAGGACGACCGCCTTGTTCCCCACCACCAGGAGGTCGTAGGGCTGCGCGGCGATGTGCTTGGTGCCGATAATCGACAGGTACTTGCCCTCGTGGTCCATGGCGACGCCGTAGTCCACCACCTCCTTGCCCGGGATCTGGATCTTGTAGACCAGCTTGTTGCCGCCCTTGCCGGCGGCGAGGTTGGCGTCGATGGTGGAGACCGCCTCCTGGAAGGAGGAGAACTTGCCCGCCTTCACCACGTCGTCAAACCGCTGCATCCCCACCATGTAGTGGTAGCGCGGCAGCTTGCTCCCCTTGATGTCGCCCCCGAACCCCTTGTCCATGTTGCCGCCGGCGACGGTGGCGAGGGCGGCGGCGAGGCGTTTGGTGACCGTGGCGGCGAGCTGCGGGATCGCCTTCTTGCCGAAGTAGGCGCGGTGGATGTACTCGGGGTTCTCGTAGGAGATCTCCACCTTGCCCGCCTCGTTCTTCCACAGGCCGACCCGGATGCCGGCGGCGAAGCCGGTGTTGTTACCGGTCTGGGCGATCGCCTGGAGGACCATCGGATGGGTGCAGATGACCACCATCTGGGCGTCGGGAGCGTCGCCGGGGGAGTACTTGCCGACCACCTGGAAGCCGGCGCCGCCGACCGCTGCCTCGACCTTGGCGGCGAGATCGGGCACTGCTCCCGCGACCTCTCCCACCAGCTTGTACGGGGCATACCCCGCCTCCGATGCCGTGGCCAGACCGACGGCCACCAGGGACACTGCCAACCAGCTCATGACACGACGCATGGTGTTGCCTCCTCCGAAAGGGTGATGATCGGCGTGGGACCACCCCACGCCGGTCGGTCAATGTAGGGAACCCCATCGGGGGGGTCAACCATTCCCCCGATGGGTGGTACGCATTTAGTACACCCAGCTCACCTGGAGATAGGCGGTGTCCTGGTTGTGGGTGATCTCGGCGTTGTCGTACTGGGAGTCGACCTTGGAGGTGCCGCCGGTCTTGAGCCCCTCCTCGAAGTCGTGCTCCCAGGCGAAGGAGAGCTTGGTGTGGGCGCCGACGTCGTAGGTGAGTCCGGCGGCCACCGTCTCGAAGCCGTAGGCGGGGAAGATCGGGGTGGCGTTGTCGGGATTCACCACGTTGTTGGCGTGGTTGTAGCCGACCCGCAGGGTGAGGTCGTCGGTCGCCTGAAAGGAGGCGCCGAGGGCGATGATGTACTGGTCGTCCCAGGCGAAGTCCTGGGCGAAGGTGAAGGAGTCGCCGCCCGAGTCCAGACCCAGGAAGGTCTCGATCACCGTGTTCGACCCCGCCCCATTCGAGCCGCCGCCGTCGATCCGCGCGGCGAACCGCTCGAAGGCGTCGGAGAAGTCGATCCAGGTGAAGTCCATGCCGAGGGTGAGGCGCTTCGTCGCCCGGATCTCCACGCCGACTCCCGCCTGCTGCGGCAGGTCGAAATCGATCTGGGTGTCCATCTTCTGCTTCACCGCGAGCTGCTGGCTCAGGGCGCCGAAGGCGGCGTTGAAGGCGTCCGCCTCGGGAAGCGAGGCGGAGACGCCGAAGCCCGCCTCCATCTGCGCCCGGAAGGCGGCGTCGGACCACGAGGCCGGGGTGAGGATGGCGCCGAGGGTGGCGGCGTCGATCTGGATCCCCACCGCGTTGAGGAAGGCGACCTGGTCGTCGGTGGAGATCCCGCCGAAGTTCGGCACCTGGGCGATCGCGCCCGTGGAATCCTTGGCCACGTTGGCGCTCACGAAGGGGGTGGCGCCGACGCCGTCGCGGAAGCCGAGGAGGAAGGCGAACTGGTCGAGGAGGCCGTCCGCCGCGGTGGTGAGGGTGGTCACGTCACCGGCGCCGCCGGAGATCCCGGCGTTGTCGGGCACCACGCCGGCGACGGTGGTCGGATCGGTGAAGCCGCCGAGGAGCTGGCCGATGGCGGCGCCGAGGTCCTCCTGGTCGTTGAGCTGGTTACCGTCACCGTCGGCGTCCGCGAGGCCGCCGTCGGTGTTGTAGGCGGTGGCGAGGCCCCCGAGGTTGGTGCCGAAGGCGTTGCCGATGTTGCCGAACAGGACCTGCTGCGCCATGGAGGAGCGGAAGCCGATGTTGAAGGCCTGGCGGAACTGGTCGGAGAAGTCGATCGCCATGGTCCCGTGGTCCATGGAGATGCGCGTCTTCTGGCTGTAGTTGGCGCCGATCGCCAGCCAGTCGTTCACCTGCCAGCGCAACCCGAGCTTGGTGTTGTAGCCGAAGCCCGAGAGGCCGGACCCCTCGGCATAGCCGGCCATCTCCGAGAGGCCGAAGCCGGCGTCACCGAAGGTGGCGGCGAAGTCCGGGGTGAGGCTGCCCAACGCCGCGGCCACCGCGTTGGGGATGGCGCTCGCGTCCCCCCCCGCCGCGGCCACCGTCGCCGCGGTGAGATCACCCACCAGGGCGGGGCCGAAGGCGGCGTCACTGGCGACGCTGGAGAAGAGGTTGGCAATCCGCGTCGCCCCGTCCCCGTCGATGAGCATCTTCGGGAAGGTGGCCCCGGCGAAGAGCTGGCCGAAGGTGGTGGTGTTGCCGAACTCGCCGAACGGCTGCCCCTGGATCTGGCTGTCGGCGCCGGTGGTGGCGAAGTTGCCGTAGGTGGCGAAGCGCAGGACGCCGATGTTGAGGACCGGCGAGAGGGCCACGGTCAGGTTGGGGGTCACCTTGTAGGCGGCGGTAAAGGCGACCTTGCCCGCCTGCAGGGTGGCGTAGTTGTCGCGCCGCACCGCGTTGTCCTCGCTCAGGCCCCCGAAGCCGCCGTTGGGATCGGCGGCGTTGGTCATGAAGCTGTTGAGGCCACCCCCGAGATCCGATGGGGTGGTGTCGTTGAAGCCGAGGCCACGGTAGACGATGGCGTTGCCGCCGTTGCCCCACATCCCCGCCCCGACGACCAGGCGGCCGTTGAGCCGCCTGGCGTAGGCGAAGCCGGGGACGACGAAGTCGTGGCCCTCTTGGTACTCGAAGTAGCCGAACTCATCCGGGTTGACCCCATGGTCGTCGTAGCTCACCCGGGAGATGAGGTAGCCGAGGCCGGCGTCGAACCGCCATGAGCCGATGCGGGTGAGGTTCGCCGGGTTGACCGCCTGGCTGAGGGCGTCGGACTCGGTGGCGTTGGCCACCCCGGCCATGCCCGCGGTCTCGCCCGAGTAACTCACCGAATAGATGGTGTTGGTCGCCTCGGCGCTGCCCACAACCACGAACAGAGCGAGGACGACGGGGATCAGGACACGCTTCATAACTCCTCCTCCGGTAGATGGATCGGGCCCCGGCCTGCCGCGGCCCGCAATGCGGCGGACCGTAAGCACGGTGAGCGAAGGTGTCAACGAAGGGGTGGCGCCACCTCACCCGTCGAGGGTGATCTGCTCCGCCTCCACCGCGCCGGCCCCGTCGGCCCTCCCCTCCACCTCCACCTCGACGTTGGGCATGAGGTGGGCGCGGGTCGCCATCCCAGACTCGTCACGCCGGATCTCGGTAGCGCTCGTGAGGCGCACCACCACCCCGTCCACCTCGATCTCGTCGTGGCTGGCCAGCCGGTCGACGGCGGTGATGAAGCCCTCGAGCTCCACCTGGCTACCCACCTCCTGCTGCTCGATCGGCGAGGACTTCACCTGGATGTCGCTGGCGGTGAGGGTCGAGCCGGAGAGAGACCCCTCCACATCCACGTCGCCCCCCTCGGCCAGCGTTCCGTCGATGGCGAGCCCCTGGGGAATCACTACCGTCAGGGTACCGAGGGTGAAACCGAGGCGGTCCGCCGCCAGGTCGGCGACCACCCCCTCCACCTCCACCTCCACCGGCGCCGTGGGCTCGGTGCTCTGCCCCTTGCGCTCGATGCGGGTGGCGTGCAGCAGGCCGTCGGCGTCGTGCGAGCCGCTGATCTCAACCAGGTCGTCGACGTCGAGCTCATCGAGAGTGATGTCGTTTCCATCCTCGCCGTCGGCATCAAGCAGGGTGTCCACTGAGACCCACTGGCCGAGGAGCATCACTCTGCGGCCGGCCACATCCACCGCCTCCACCGGCGCGGTGAGGTTCGGGTCGTAGGTGACCGCCGTGGCAATGGCGGTCCCGGCCGTCGGGTCGCCGGTGAAGGTCACGGTGACCACCTGACCGATGCGCAGGGCGTCGGCGCCGGCCGCGGCACCGTTGAGGGTGACGGTGGCCATGTCGGAGATCACAAAAACGCCGCCGTTCACGGTGATCGTCGTCGCGGCGGTCGAGATCGCGGCGGTGGTCACCGCACCGCCGAGGCTCGCCGCGGCCACCGTGCCGGTGGCGGTGATCGGCCCGCTGGAGATGCCGGTGCCGCCGATGCCGCCGCCGGCCACGTCGGTGGTCCCGCCGCCGCCACCGCCGCAGGCGGTGAGGAGGGCGAGGAGGAGAGGCCCTAACCAGCGGGCAGGATGGGAGAGGGTCATCTCATGCATCTTTCGAGAGGTCGTCTTCAAGGTAGTAGATCCCGAGGCCGGCGCGACAGCGCCCCTCACCCTCCACCCCCGGGGCGGTGTCGCGGTCGCGCTCGGCTAGCCAGGCGTCCAGCTCCTCCAGGAGCGCCTGGGAGCGGCGGGCGACCAGGGGGCGGAACTGCGCCAGGACCTCGGCCGGGAGGTTGTCGTAGACCACCTTGCGCTGCAAAAGCGCCTCCTCGGGGGGGCTCTGGAGGTTGTGGTCGATGGTGGCGATCAGGTCGGCGGTGTCGGCCCCGAGGATGGCGAGCTTCTCCACCTCGCCGGTCGCCGGCAGGTAGGCGCGGGCGAGCAGGCGGACGGTGGAGTCGTCGAGGAGTTCGGCGGCGCCGACGCGGACCAGCTCGTCGAGGATGGCGCGCGGCGGCACGTCACCGGAGAACCGCTTCACCAGGGTGGCGAAGCTCGATCCGGCCCCCTCGAAGGGGAGGCGCGCCGGTCCCCCCGCGGGCTCGGTGAAGGCGGGGTCGCGCACCCAGCCGCTGATCACCCGCGCGGCGCGGTTGTACCGCTCCACCGCCACCGCGTCGTCCGGGGTGTCGAGGCCGCGCACCCGGCTCACCTCCTTGCGCGACAGGCCGGTAATCACCGAGATCCGCGACACCGACTGCTTGCGCCCGGGAAGGGTAAACTCCGCCCCCGCCACCTCCACGTAGACCCGCTTGGCCAGGTCGGCAAAGGCGCCATACGGCAGGCCGTTGCGCAGGCAGATCCGCACCAGGGGGCGCAGCAGCCGGAGGATGGCCGCGGAGAGCGCGGCAGCGGGGGTAGAGGGCATCTTTGGGAATATATCCCCAAACTACAAATAGTCAAGCTAACCCTTTCATAAATAAGCCACGGAGGTAGAGGTACGCGAGCCGCGCCGCCGGCGGGAGCCGGCTCCTACCCGACCGCTGCCCCCTCCAATCGGAGGAGGTACCGCTTCCACGCCGGACCACAGGAGAAGCCGCCGAGGCCGGCGGCTCCGACCACCCGGTGGCACGGCAAGAGGACCGGCAGGGGGTTGCGCGACAGCGCCTGACCCACCGCCCGCGCCGCGCCCGGGCGGCCGAGGTGGGCGGCGAGGTCGCGGTAGGGCCAGGTGGCGCCGACCGGGATCGACCCCAACGCCCGCCACACCGCCCGCTGGAACGGTGTCCCCCCATCCAGACGCCACGGCAACTCCGGTAGGAGCGGCGTCTCGCCGCGCAGGTAGGCGGCCAGCGACGACACCAGGGCCGGGAGCGGCCCGCCCGTGTCGACCTCCGCGCCGAGACGCACCCGCACCACCGCGCCGGCCGCCACCGCCACCACCACCGGACCGGCCGGCGTGGCAAAGGCGCAGGTGCGCCGTTGCTCGCCCCCCGCCCGGTTGGTAGCGTCGTCCGCCGTCGCCACTGTCATTCCCATCGCCCATCCTCCCCCCCGGCCGCCCGACCATGCCAGCCACCGCCCCCCTCCTCGACGCCCTCAACCCGCCCCAGCAAGAGGCGGTGGTCCACCGTGGCTCGCCGCTCCTCATCCTCGCCGGGGCCGGCTCGGGCAAGACCCGCACCCTCACCCACCGGGTCGCCCACCTGCTCTACACCGGCGACGCCCGCCCCCACCAGATCCTCGCGGTCACCTTCACCAACAAGGCGGCGCGGGAGATGGCGGAGCGGATCGACGCCCTCCTCGGGGGGCCGGCGCCGGGGCTTTGGGCCCTCACCTTTCACGCCTTCGGCGCCCGCATCCTGCGCGCCCACGGCGAGCTCCTCGGCTACCCGTCGCGGATGATCATCTACGACCAGCGCGACCGGCTGACGCTCATCAAGCAGGTGGTGAAGGAGCGCAAGATCAACGACAAGCTCTACCCGCCGACCGCCCTGGCGTGGCGGATCAGTGAGCTGAAGAACCGCCTCGTGGGGCCCGACGACTACGAGGAAGAGGCGGCGGAGTTCGGCATCGAGCAGGCGACCCTGGCCGTCTACCACGGCTACCAGGCACGCCTGGCAAAGGCGGGGGCGGCGGACTTCGACGACCTGCTCATGCAGCCGGTGCGGCTCCTGGCCAACCACCGGTCGGTGCGCGACCACTACCGCGACCGCTTCACCCACATCCTCATCGACGAGTACCAGGACACCAACCGCGCCCAGTACCAGCTCGTCCGCCTCCTGGAGGGGGACAACAAAAACCTCTGCGTGGTGGGCGACGACGACCAGTCGATCTACGGCTGGCGCGGCGCCGATTTGAACAACATCCTCTCCTTCGAGGCCGACCACCCGGGCTGCCTCACCCTCAAGCTGGAGCAGAACTACCGCTCCACCCCGGAGATCCTGGAGGCCGCCAACCACCTCATCCGCCACAACCTCGGCCGCAAGGGCAAGGCCCTGTGGACCGACCTCGACGCGGGTCAACGGCCGCGCCTCCACCGCTGCATGGACGAGGAGGAGGAGGCCCGCTTCGTCGCCGAGCAGATCGCCACCGAGCGCACCGCCGGCCGTCCCCTGTCCCACTTCGCGATCCTCTACCGCACC